>NZ_JBIWFC010000002.1:0-131638 GCF_044762845.1 Lysinibacillus sp. NPDC096382 | reverse complement strand
TTCTGTGCGAAAGCGTAGCGTCAGCAACAATTGTTTTCTGTGCGAAAGCGTAGCGTCAGCAACAATTGTTTTCTGTGCGAAAGCGTAGCGTCAGCAGCAATTAGTTTCTGTGCGAAAGCGTAGCGTCAGCAGCAAAGCGCACAGTTGGAACCGAAATCAATCCCACGTTATGGTATAGTTAGAATGAAAAGGAGGAATAACTATGACACAATCAAAAGCAAAAAAGAAGCGCTCGTATATTAAGCGTACGGAAGGAAAAGACGTTGAGAAAAATCGTCAGTTCTCCCCTTTCAGTACACATGAACGTGTAACGAAAACTAAAAAAGAGAACCTTGAACAAAATTTTACAAAACATAGAAAACACAACCACACAGAGGATGATTAGTGGTTGTGTTTTGCTTGTAATGAGACATCTTGATGTCTAAATGTAATAAGCTTTGGAATAAAGTGCAATGGATATAGTAAAAGAAAAAGGTTAGGTATCCACCACATAAGATCAAAATCAAGCTTTATTGTCCAAAAAGCAATCGCCTGTAATCCTGAGCAAAATGTTAATGCTAGAGATAATAAGGCAAATGCTCTCCACTTTTCATTTTTCACTTTAAAAAGGTAGAGACTTATAAAGCCAGTAACTGAAATTAAAATATCTAGCGGGAAGAACGACCATTTCCATATTACTAATAATTCATTTTGATAATCCTGATATAAATACTCTTCTGGGATCAAATGGAAAAAAGTGACTAGCCAATAGAGTATAAAAAAGAAATCGGTAACTAAAAATATTAATCTTAAAGCTTTACTCATTTACAACCCCCATTTAGTTTTCTTCATAAACGGTTTCTTTAAGAATTCCATGCATAAAAATGTCTACCATTTCCTGCATTGCATCTTGAAGTGAAATCATATATCTGTTTATCGATCCATGTTCCATCAATCGATAAAGCCTTCCAATATAGACTTCTATAAATATCCCTTTATTAAAGACACGTATTTTTTTTGTGGCAATCCCTTCATCTAGTAGCGAAAAGATACCTGTCCATTGTTCATGAATAAATTGATCGAGTGTTTCCCATTGCTTAGGATAATAGCGTTGAAGCTCCTCTAAATATTTGAGTTGAGCAAATTGAAAATCTGCTGGAATGAGTACAAGACATTTCTGTAGTTTTTCTAATAGATTTAAAGTTGAATCATGCAGTATTTCTTCCTCTTTCATCTTCAGTTCATCTATTGCAAGAAGGCTATCGTGATTCTACAATTTTTATCAGCGATGTTTGATGTTTTATCAGCGATTCTAGCTCTTTTATCAGCGATATTTGATGCTTTTTCAGCGATTCTAACTCTTTTATCAGCGATATTCGAGGCTTTATCAGCGATTCTGATACTTTTAACAAAAACACAGCTGCTCTTTAAAAGAACAACTGCGTTATTTGCTATAAATTATAAAATGTTGTCGTATTTCTTGTAATGATACGCGCCGCTTCCTCAGCTGTAAGACCCTTTATCGAAGCGATAACCTCGATGGAATGATCCATCATCCAAGGAGATGTTCGTTTATTGTCAAATTGACCTTCGAACGGCCATGGTCCATCTGTTTCTACCATCATCAGCTCAATTGGGTATTTTTTGATAAGTTGTTGAATCTTAGTCTCATACGTACAATCAGGCGTGACCGAAATGAAATATCCATTAGAAATCATCCGTTCAATCACTTCCTCATCTCCTTTAAACCAATGAAAATGCGCTTTCGTTACTTGATGTTTTCCTAGTAAATCGCAAACAATCGCCGCATCTTCGTACACCGCATGTAATACAATCGGTTTATTTAATTCCTTCGCCAATACGATAAACTGTTCTAACAATGCCACATACGGACGAACATCTATCGCCTTCTCCTGCCTCAAATAATAAGGCAAGCCTACCTCGCCGATTGCCACCATTTCATGAGCATGTTGGCGTATCCACTCAAATAATGCATCTTCCTCCGTTTCACTTGGTAACGGTTGTTCAGGATGAAAACCAAATGCTGCTTTTACTTTTGCATAGGTTTTCGTTAGCTTCCATGTCTTCTCGCACGATGAAAGATTCATGCTAACGGCAATGACATGTTCAGCTTCTTCTAGCAAAGTTGGAATGTCGTGTTCCTTATACTGATCTAAATGAATATGTGCATCAATCAACATTCGCATCACCCTTCTCTTCTTTTAAATACGTGAATAACTGTTGCTTCAATGCCGTAAATGTAGCGGAATGGCGAATTTCTTCTTGGCGTGGCCTTGCAAAAGGTACGATTATTTCCTTTTTAATCATTGCTGGCCGTTTCGTGAGCACAATGATACGATCCGCTAAAAAGAGAGCTTCCTCGATACTGTGTGTTACGAACAATATCGATTTTCGATCTTTCTCCCAAATCGATAAAAGCCAAGCCTGCATTTCAAGCCTTGTAAATTCATCAAGTGCAGAAAACGGCTCATCTAAGCATAAAATGGGCTTATTACTGACAATTGCGCGAATAAATGATACCCGCTGTTGCATACCACCCGACAGCTCATTAGGATACGCATTTTCAAACGCCGCCAGCCCCACATTATCTAACCACTCCTTGGCAAGCTCAATATTTGGTTTGCGATGAAGCTCCTCGACAATCGCAACGTTTTCTACTATCGTACGCCATGGTAGTAAGCAGGGCTGCTGAGGCATATAGGCGATCGTTCCTCTTTTTTGTTGGATATCTGTACCGTTTAATAAAATAGCTCCCTTATCAATAGAAGAGACACCACCAATTAATTGAAAGAGTGTGCTTTTACCACTGCCTGACGGTCCGATAATCGCCACAAATTCCCCGTCCTTGACCTCAAATGATAAATCGCGAATAACCGGAAGAGCATTAAAGGATTTATCAATGTTTTGAATGCTTAGCATAGATTCCTCTCCCCTTCACAACAAGTTTTTCTAATAATCGAATAGCACTAAATAATAGTAAACTTAAAAAAATGATGGCAAAAATCGCTACAAACACGCGATCCGTTCGAAATGATGATTGCGCCAATGTCATATAGACGCCAATCCCCATTTTCGCACCTAACCATTCTGCAATGACAGCTCCCATAACACTATACGTCGCCGCAATCTTAATGCCTGAAAAAATCGACGGGTACGCATATGGCCATTCAAGTTTCCAAAAGGTTTGTGATTTAGTTGCCCCAATCATTTCAAAATAATGTTTCAGCTCAGGTGAGGTTTGACGGAAGCCATCCATTGCCGAAATAACAATCGGGAAAAAGCACACCAGACAAATAATAATGAGCTTTGGCAATAAACCAAAGCCAAACCAAATAATTAAGAGCGGTGCTAGAACGAGCACCGGGACATTTTGTGACATAATAAGAATAGGATAAAATAGCTCCCGCACAAACGTAAAACGATGTAATAGCACAGCAACCGTTAGTCCACACACTATTCCAATGGCAAGGCCTAGAAATGCTAATTGAACAGTCGCTATAGCATGTGGCACAAACGTCTTATACGATTGAAAGCCTTCTTTCAAAATGGCACTTGGTGTAGGCAATAGCCAATGTGGTACGTCTGCAAAACGGACAATAAGTTCCCATATGAATAAGAGGAAGGCGATAAAAATTATCGTCCTTCCTTGTTTGAAAGCCTGCCTCATTACTTGTATTTCTCCGTTAGTGTATTCATTGTAATACCAGATGGCTGATATAAAATTTTCACTTGCGTAATGACATTAATAGCACCAAGCTCAATCATCTTGTCATTCATTTTTTCAATGATTTGTAGTAAAGTCGATAGCTCACCTTCCATTGTCGTTTCTAATGGATGAACTTCATATTTCACCCCTGATGCGTCGATAACCGTAATCGCTGCATCGACAAACGGGATCACATCCTCATATGTTTCAGTTTTCGGGATAATTTGTACACTTATTAATGAGTTTGCCATGTTACTTTGTCTCCTTTTTCGGTAAAAAGTCGTTTGTATATGCTTGTTTTGCGTTAAATTCGCCCTCTAAAACTTTGTTGTCCGCCATCCATTTCGCGTAATTTCCCCAGACAGCTAGCTTTTGCTCGCCCCATTGTGCAGCGTCATCTTGATATTTATCTGCTAGCCATTCCTGACTTTTATGCACAAGGTTTTTATCTAAATCAGGTACTGCTTCTAGTAAAATATTTGCCGCTTCATTAGGGTGTTTTATCGCATATTCATAGCCCTTTGCTGTAGCAGCGACAAATGCTTTTACCGTTTCAGGATTATCTTTAATCATTTTTTCATTTGTAGCAAGTACAGGTGTGTAATAATCTAACTGATCACTATAATCTGTTAAATATAGCATGTTCAGTTTTTCGCCACGCAGTTCTGCTTCTATACCTGTCCATGCATAATAAATCCACGCAAAATCAATATCTTTTTTCATCATTGTGAAGAAATCTATATCGCCTGCATTGACAATATCTAATTTATTAATATCTGCATTTTTTGTTTGCATTAGTGATTGCAGTACTGCCTTTTCAAGTGGCGCCCCCCAGCCACCGTATGTTTTACCTTCAAAATCCTTCGGTGAAGTAATGCCTTTTGATGCAATGGATGCGAAGCCAGAAGTATTATGTTGAATAATCGCCGCGATCGATACTAAAGGTACATCTTGCACACGTGCCTGTGTAATCCCTTCCTGATAACTTACGCCAAACTGAGCCTTGCCAGACGCCACAAGCTGATCTGCTCCCGCTTCGCCTGGTAATATTATATCTACATCTAAGCCCTGTTCCTTAAAGAAGCCAAGTTTTTCCGCTACATATAAACCGGTATGATTTGTGTTCGGTGCCCAATCTAGGACAACCGATACTTTTGTTAATCCTTTAGTATCCTTTTTAGCCTCTTTTTCGCTACAGCCCACTAATGTGAAAAGTGCAGCCATTAGGACCAATAACCATTTTTTCATGCTCAATCCTCCAAGTAAGTAGTGTGAAATGTTCATGAATGAATGTCTTTACCAGAAGAAAGCGTTCACGGTCTGTGTATACAACAAAAGTCTGAAAACAAAAAACGCCCAGGATTCCTCCCAGACGTTTTACAATCAATATCAAAAACTTTCTTTTTGAATAGATGTTCCCTACGCTGGTACGAGCCAAATCAGGTTCAAAGGGTCAGTGTCTATCGGACACAATCTCAGCTGGCAACACCAGCCCCCCTACATTCTTTCCATATGAACTTTTCGTGATTATTATACCCATATCTATCCGGAAATGACAAGGCTCTATTTGCCGAAAGCGCTGCTAATTTAATTTTAAAGCTCCATGCCTTCCTTCAATTCCTTTTGTTGAATAACCGCAATGTCCTTTTCTTTGTAAAAATCATCTTCGGGAGTGCTAGGTAAACATACACAAAACCCTTCAACGGAGAATCTAAATGGAACCTAGACTTACTAATGATGAAAAAAAGAAAAGAAAAAGATTTGCCATTCTAAACGCCGCAATTAAATTATATAGTGAGAATGGTTTTGCAGAGACCAAAGTAGCGGACATAGCAAAGGAAGCAGGAGTTAGTTTTGGCACCGTATTTACGTATTTTAATTCCAAAGAAGAGCTTTATGAATCGGCAATATTGGAGCCCCTGGAGGAAATCAAACCATATTTTATTGAAATAGATGAACACTTTAAAAGTGATCCTCTTGAAGTAATTAAGGAAATGATAGATTGTCATGTGCAACTTTTTGCAACGAGAAGTGAATACCTACGTTTAATTCAACAGGATCTTGCAAGACCTGATCGATTTCCAAAGCTTTTTAAAGAACTAGATGATTTTGTAAAATTATTTATAGACTGTATTTATCCAGTTATTGAAGCTGGGCAAATGCTTGGTTACTTTTATGAAGAATCACCTTCATTAATTGCTGAGTCGTACTTATCCATCTTAAACGGAATGCGTTTAACGTTTATTGATGAATATACAAACATGGTATGGAAGGATATAACGAGACAAGCCCTTAGATTATTCGGACCTATCTCTAATACTTAAACCTTCTCCATCCTACACCCATACTCTATAAAATTAGGAAATTCAATTTTTGATCTACATGGTAAATAGATGATTCCCTTTTTGACACTATTACAGGCCAAGAACCTAAGAAACCATTACTTCCTTTGAGTGCAGTGAGCGCTGGACTCTTGTTACAGGAATGTTGATCTTCTCTATATGTTTTAGTGTATTTGCTTCTTCAAATAGCGTGTTGTTTCTTTTTGTTGCCTTGTTTATTGGAACAATTGGTGAACTGATGTATGTCCCTATAAAATAGGCAATGATAGGAGAACTTGCCCCATCAAACGCTCGTAGCATTTATATGGCTTTTAATAGCTTGACTACCTACGGAGCAATAATTGTATCTTCGCTATTAATTATCATTGGAGAGTGTATTCGCCCTTTATATATGAGCGGATTACTCCTTATTCTAGGATTAACTGATACATTTTTGTACTACATAATAACAAAATCGCTATACGCTAAAGAAATTGAAGGAAATGAAAGAAAAGTACCTGTTTCTTTTTAAAGATTGTCTTTCCATTAATCGATCAAACCAGATTTCAACTGACTTTATCATTATGTAAAGCATCATACAATCCTCCCGTATATATGTTAGACAAAGAACCCACTTATTGGTTTCAATTAGCTAAAAAAAGCCCAGCTCTCTATAGAGCATGGGCTAGTCATGTTATTTCTCTTCTTTTTTGACCGTAAAGACATGTGAGATGGCACCGTCTGTAGCTATATCTACTTTAAAGGAGCCATTAGAATGGCGATCTGCTCGAGTTAATGCTTGTACATCAAGGATCTCTTGCACACCTTTTTCCATCTCAATCGTTAACTGTTCCTCATCTGTAACCTTTACTACAGCCACGATACGATGTGGGTTCGCTTTTAATTCTGTTAACACTTTTAAGCCGCGTTTTGCACGACTCGTCATCTCTACTTCGGCAACATTCATTTTTTTCACCGCACCGCGATGTGTCACAATCGCAACATACGCAGTGGCATTTGGCGGTAAAACATTGATGCCAACTAATGCTTCTCCGTCTTTCAGCGTAATCCCTTTAACACCGCCTGTTTTAACACCCGTTACTGGCAATTCCTCTATTGGGAAACGAATAGCATAGGCAGTATCTGTCGTTAACAGTAGTTCTACTTCGTCTGTCACGATACCTGCAAAAATCATTTCATCGCCTGACTTAACATTCATCGTTTTGATCGGTTTCGAATAGCGTGTAACAGCATAATCTGCTACAGGTGAGCGTTTAATTTGTCCATCTTTCGTAGCTGTTAAAATATACGTATTGGCCTGTTCGAAAGTCTCAAAACCGTATACAGCAATAATAGATTCATCTTTCCCTGTCGGTACAATACTAGAAATATGCTGACCAAGATCCTTCCAACGAATATCAGGTAGTTCATGGACAGGCTGATAAATATAATTGCCTCGATTTGTAAACAGCAGTAGATGATGCTGTGTATTTAAGTTTGCTTCATATAATAAATAATCGGAATCCTTCATCGCAAAATCCTGACCATTCGAAGCTGCATGTGAACGTGTAGATGTACGCTTAATATAGCCATCTTTTGTGACAGTCACTACGACCTCTTCACTTGGGACAAGGACATCTAACGTAATTTTGATTTCTTCAATTTCTTGTTCGATTTTTGAACGACGTGGCTCTGCAAAACGCTTTTTAATGTCAAGTAGTTCCTGTTTAATAACACGTACAAGCTTTGCTTCACTATTAAGAATACCTTCAAGCTTAGCAATCAATTTATTTAATTCTTCCTGTTCAGCACGCAATTCCGTAATATCCGTATTTGTTAAACGGTATAATTGCAAGCTAACGATTGCCTCTGATTGCACTTCTGTAAAGTCAAACTTCACCTGTAAATTCGTTTTCGCATCTCGTTTATCATTAGAAGAACGAATCGTTGCAATGACTTCATCTAAAATGGACAGTGCCTTGATCAAGCCATCAACAATATGCGAACGATCTTTTGCCTTTTGCAAATCATAAATGGAACGGTTCGTCACGACTTCCTTTTGATGGGCAATATAAGAATCCAGTAACAATGGCAATGTCATCATTGTCGGACGACGATTATGGATAGCAATCATATTAAAATTATAAGCTACTTGTAAATCAGTTGTTTTGAACAAATAGTTTAAAATTCCTTGTCCAGGAACATCTTTTTTCAGTTCAATGACAACACGTAGGCCTGTACGATCCGATTCATCACGAATTTCCGCAATTCCTTCAAGTCGTTTATCGACACGTTGCTCATCGATCTTCTTCACAAGATTTGCTTTATTAACATCGTACGGTAATTCCGTAATAACAATTTGCTCCTTGCCACCTTTAATTGGCTCAACGACTGCTTGCGCACGCACAATGATTTTACCGCGTCCTGTTTCGTATGCTTTTTTAATGCCATCGACACCTTGAATGATCCCACCTGTTGGGAAATCAGGCCCTTTAATAACGGTCATTAAATCATCGACAGTGGTATTTGGGTTATCTAAACGCATAAGAACACCGTCTAGCACCTCATCAAGTGCGTGAGGTGGGATATCTGTCGCATAACCGGCCGAAATACCAGTTGAGCCGTTGACTAGTAAGTTCGGGAAACGAGCTGGTAAAACAGTTGGCTCCATATCCTGATCATCGAAGTTCGGTACAAGTTCAACTGTTTTCTTGCCAATATCGCGTAGCATCTCCTCTGCAATAGCAGAGAGCCTTGCCTCGGTATAACGCATCGCTGCCGGTGGGTCACCATCAACAGAACCGTTATTCCCATGCATTTCAATGAGCATATGACGCGCTTTCCAATCCTGACTCATACGCACCATAGCTTCATATACTGAACTATCACCATGAGGATGATAGTTACCGATAACATTACCGACAGTTTTTGCTGATTTACGGAAGGGTTTATCGTTCGTATTGCCCTCTGTAAACATCGCATATAAAATACGTCGTTGCACAGGCTTAAGACCGTCACGTGCATCAGGCAACGCGCGGTCTTGAATAATATATTTACTATAGCGACCAAAACGGTCACCCATAACTTCTTCTAAAGGTAAATCTTGAAATTTTTCCGTACTACTCATGCTTGGTCCTCCTCCTGTTGGATGAATTCATTGTCTAAAATATTTGAATCATCCTCCATACCGAAGTCTACATTAGCTTCGATCCATTTACGGCGCGGCTCTACTTTATCGCCCATTAAAGTTGTCACACGTCTTTCAGCACGTGCACCATCCTCGATCGTCACACGAATTAATGTACGTGTTTCAGGGTTCATTGTCGTATCCCACAGCTGGTCAGCATTCATCTCACCAAGCCCTTTATAACGTTGTAATATGTAACCCTTTCCAACTTTTTTAATGGCCGCTTGTAAGTCATTTTCAGTCCAAGCATATTCAATCACTTCTTTTTTACCAGTGCCTCTTGATATTTTATAAAGTGGTGGTAATGCGATAAATACCTTTCCAGCTTCAATCAATGGTCGCATATAACGATAGAAGAACGTTAACAGCAGCACTTGAATATGCGCTCCGTCAGTATCAGCATCGGTCATAATAACGACTTTGTCATACGCTGAATCCTCGACAGAGAAATCTGTTCCGACGCCAGCACCAATGGCATGGATAATCGTTGAAATCTCTTCATTTTTCATAATATCCTGCAGCTTTGCTTTTTCTGTATTAATAACTTTACCACGTAAAGGTAAAATCGCTTGGAACGTACGATCTCGCCCTTGTTTTGCAGAGCCACCTGCAGAGTCACCTTCGACTAAATACAGCTCGTTTTTCGCTGCATTTCGAGATTGTGCAGGCGTTAATTTTCCAGAAAGAATGGTACTGGCTTTTTTGCTCTTCTTGCCGTTTCGGGCATCTTCACGTGCTTTACGAGCCGCTTCACGTACTTGCTGGGCACGAATAGCTTTACGAACAAGAGATGCAGACAATTCTGCATTTTCCTCAAGCACATATAAAATTTGCTCCGAAACAACACTATCTACTGCCGAGCGTGCCTCACTCGTACCAAGCTTGCCCTTCGTCTGACCCTCAAATTGTAGTAAATGCTCTGGTATACGAACAGAAACAATCGCCGCTAAGCCTTCTCGGATGTCTGTCCCTTCAAGATTTTTATCTTTATCTTTTAACAGGCCAATTTTACGTGCATATTCATTAAAAACACGTGTTAAAGCTGCCTTGGCACCTGTTTCATGTGTCCCACCATCTCGTGTACGCACATTGTTAACAAATGAAAGGATTGTTTCTGAGTATCCATCGTTGTATTGAAAGGCGAATTCAACTTCAATTTCGTCTTGGATCCCTTCCACATACTTAACAGGATGAAGGACGTCTTTCTCCTCATTCAAATACGCAACGAAAGCTTCAATGCCGTTCTCATAAAAGAAAACATCACCTTTGCCTTCCTCGCGTTCATCAATTAACTCAATTTTTAAGCCTTTTAATAAAAACGCTGACTCACGTAAACGTTCTGCAAGCGTATCATAATTGTATTTTGTTACAGAGAAAATCGTGTCATCTGGTAGAAAATGAACAAGCGTTCCTGTCTGCTTTGTTTGTCCAATTTCTTCTAATGTCGTCACAGGATGGCCACCGTTTTCAAAACGTTGTCGATATTTTTTACCATCGCGATGAATCGTAACTTCTAAAAAAGTGGATAAAGCATTAACAACAGACGAACCTACACCATGTAAGCCACCACTTGTTTTATAGCCGCCTTGTCCGAATTTACCACCGGCATGTAAGACAGTGAAGATAATCTCAGGAGTCGGTTTCCCCATCTTATGCATACCTGTTGGCATTCCTCGGCCGAAGTCTCGAACGCTGATACTTTGATCTTTATGAATAATGACAATGATATGAGAACCAAAGCCAGCCAGTGCTTCATCCACCGCATTATCGACGATTTCATATACTAGGTGATGAAGTCCACGGCCATCCGTAGAACCGATATACATGCCGGGTCGTTTTCGTACCGCTTCTAATCCTTCTAATACTTGAATGGCGTCATCATTATAGACGCTTGGTGACTGTTTATTCGTCAAAAATTTCCCCTCCAAAAAACAAACGCATGTTCTATTTATATTCTCTTCCTAATAATAATAGCATTTCCTAACAATATCTAGTGACAGGCCCAAAAAATTTTTAAAATTCCTCACAGCTTCATCGTTTTGATCTGTTTTACCGGAAGAAAAATTTGCAATAGTTGCTCCAATATGTATCATGAACTCTTCTCTTCCTTTGACGCAGGGCTATAAGTTTTAGTTGCACTGGTCATTACTTTTTTTCAAAACGATACGAATAGCTGAGGGCTTTGAACTTTCATTCAAAAGCATTTGACTATTCTCTGAAAAATATACAGGTACAGTAATAAATGGGTTTCTTCTGTCTAAAGAAATTCGTACTAGTTTACTCTAGAAATTAAAGATAGACTTCTATTCTACCAAAGGAATGGGTGATTGACAAAATTGCCTTTTTACCTATATTTTTAGAAAGGGCTTTCATGCTGCCTACATGAATCATGTCTAAAAGACAAACCTAAAATCATATACATATAAAAATCCTTGAAAAATAGTTATCTTTTGTAATGAATTCAAGATACACTTAGAAATCTCCTTCATGTCATTGTAGATTATAGAGAAAAAGTGTAGAATATTTGTTACATATTATTAGTACCAAGTGTTAATCAATGAATGAAAGGAGTCCAAATATGCTAAATGGACTTATTATTTTATGTGCTTATTTAATCGGCTCGATCCCCTCTGGATTATGGATAGGCAAAATTTTTTATAAAACTGATATTCGCCAACATGGAAGTGGTAATTTAGGTGCGACAAATACTTTTCGTATTTTAGGAAAAAAAGCAGGAATCGTCGTAACGATTATGGATGTCTTAAAAGGTACAGCAGCCGTATTACTTGTAGCTCTTCCTCTATTCTCTAATGTCTCTATCCATTCGCTATTACTTGGACTAGTAGCCGTTATTGGTCATATGTTCCCAATCTTTGCAGGTTTCCGCGGAGGGAAAGCGGTAGCAACATCAGCTGGAGTTCTCTTAGGCTATTCATGGCCTCTTTTTGTCTTATTATTTATTGCGTTTATTGTAACATTAAAAATTACAAAGATTGTAAGTTTAACTTCCATGATTGCCGCTTTAGTAGCACTTATTTATTCAATCGTTTATTATTTTGTTACAGGCGACTTTGCGTTAGGTATTTTAATAGCTTGTTTATTTACCTTTATCATTTACCGTCACCGAGCAAATATTGCACGCATTAAAAATGGTACTGAACCAAAGGTGAAATGGTTGTAACATAGAAAGGAGCATTCTAATGAATATTGTACTAACAGATGAAGCCTTACAATGGTTCAAACAAGAGATGGAAATAGAATCCGGAGATACGATTCGTTTTTATGCTAGATATGGTGGTTCCAGTCCTTTTCACGAAGGCTTTTCCCTAGGTATGACACGCGAAGAACCATTCAACATTGGTGTTAAGAAAGTTATTGACGATGTTACCTACTATATAGATGAAAAAGATTTATGGTTTTTCAATAATCACAGTTTATATGTAGATGTGGATGTTACAAATGACGAATTAAAATATGAGTATAAAAAATAAAGCAGTGTTCCCTTTCGTTTAAACGAAGGGAACACTGTTTTTTTATTTGAATCTATTCCAACCTTAGTTTATCTTCTTTCAAAGTTGTACATTCTATAGTTATGTAAAATCTTGAGGAGGAAATGAAAATGTCTATTTCTAAAATTACTGATACCTCCCAAAACAATGACCAACTGTATAGTTCTCTTTCTCAAAATTTGAAGATAATTAAAAACGCACTCGGGAATAGTAATGACCTTATCATACGAGAAATTACCATTGGAAAAGCTGAAAAATATGTTTTCGCGATCATCTACGTAGATGGCTTAACCGATAAAATAAGCATTTCTGATTCTGTAATTGATAAACTAATGCTTGATATTGAGGCAAGTGATGAAACAGAAACAGACAAGATTATTCGCTATTTAAGAGATTCTTGTTTAACAGTCGGCGATGTTAATGATATTTTCGATTTTTCAACACTGTACAATTCGATTTTGAATGGTGATACGGTCATTTTATTAGATGAATCTTCAACTGGAATTGTAACAAGTACAAAAGGTGCAAAAGATAGGGCTGTTATGGAGCCTTCAACAGAGTCGGTCATTAGAGGTCCACGGGAAGCATTTACGGAAACATTGCGTACGAATACGGCTCTGATCCGTCGGAAAATTAAAAGTCCGAATCTCTGGATCAAGTCCCGTATTGTCGGTGAAGTAACAAAAACGGATGTTGCTGTTATGTATTTAAATGACATTGCGAATGACAAAATAGTAGCGGAGGTTCTTTCCCGATTAGATCGTATTAATATTGATGGTATTTTAGAAAGCGGCTACATTGAAGATTTTATTCAAGATTCTAAAACCACCATATTCCCTACAGTTTATAATTCTGAACGACCTGATGTTATTGCTGGTGAACTATTAGACGGAAAAATTGCAATTCTAGTGGATGGTTCACCGTTTGTCCTAATTGTCCCAGCTCTATTTACATCCTTTTTACAATCTGCTGAAGATTATTATCAGCATTGGATGATTAGTACTCTTGTACGTTTATTGAGATTTTTTGGAATTGGCCTAGCCTTGATAGCGCCATCGCTTTACGTAGCGATTACCACCTTTCATCAAGAAATGCTACCAACTCCTATGTTAATAAGTATTGCATCTCAACGAGAAGGAGTCCCCTTCCCTGCCGTTGTAGAGGCACTCATAATGGAGATTGCCTTTGAGGTGTTAAGAGAAGCAGGTCTTCGAATGCCAAGAACGATTGGACCAGCCGTATCCATTGTTGGAACATTAGTGATCGGTCAAGCCGCTGTAGAAGCAGGAATTGTATCAGCTGTAATGGTCATTATTGTGGCACTTACAGCCATTTGTAGCTTTTTATTCCCTGCTTATGGCTTATCCAATACAGTTCGTGCACTTCGTTTCCCATTAATGATTTTAGCAGCAATTGTTGGATTGTATGGTGTGATGTTTGGCCTAATGATCATTCTCCTACACTTATGCAGTTTACGAACTTTCGGTGTTCCATATTTAAGTCCATTCGGGCCATTAATTTTAGACGATCAAAAAGATGCCCTTGTGTTGTTCCCACGAAGAGCATTATTGACTCGACCACGCTTAATTAGTCAAAAAAATACTGTCAGAGGTCATAAATATTTTAATATAAAAAAAAGGAATCAAAAGAATGTGTAAACGAGGAATAAACCATGTCAAAATATAAGGCAATATGTTTACTAATGATTCTTACTTTACTTTTAAGTGGTTGTTGGAGTAAGCGCGAACTCAATGAATTAGCAATTGTCGCAGCATTGGGAATAGATAAGGTAGATAATGAGTTCGAAATAACTGTTCAAGTTGTAGATCCTGGTGAAATCTCCTCCAAACAGCCTACTTCAGGACGATCACCCGTTATTACCTATCATTCAAAAGGTAAAACGGTCTTTGAGGCCATTAGAAAAATGACAACAGTAACAGCTAGAAAACTTTATTTCGCTCACCTTCAAATCGTTGTACTCGGTGATGAATTGGCAAAAGAAGGAATGGCCGAACCGTTAGATTTAGTGTCAAGAGATCATGAATTCAGAAATGATTTCGATGTCATCGTTGCTCATGACGCGACTGCCGACGAAGTTTTAAACGTATTAACACCTATCGAAAAAGTTCCAGCTAACAAATTACTGAATTCTCTTAAAACGTCAGAGAAAACTTGGGGTACAACACAATCCATTAAAATTGACGAATTAATCAATACTTTAAATAACAAAGAAACAAGTGTTGTCATGTCTGCCATTGAAATACAGGGAGATAAAAGTGCTGGAAGGGATCCATCGAATGTTAAAAAATCGAAGTCTTCTGTGCTTTTGAAGTACGCTGGCTTAGGTGTTTTTAAAGAAGATAAATTCATTGGGCTATTATCAGAAGAAGATAGTAGAAGTCTAGGTTTTTTAAAGGACAAAATAGACAGTACAATTGAAATTCTTGCTTGCCCTAAGGGAGGTACTGTATCAACAGAGATTACGCACTCAAAGACAAAAATAAAAGGTAAATTTGAAAATGGAGCTCCTAAAATCAATGTTTTTATAGATGTTAGCCAAAATGTCGGAGAAGTTGAATGTACTATAGACCTTACTAAAGAAAAATCGATTCACTACGTCAATAAAAAAACAGAAGAACTTATTAAAAAACGAATCGAAGAAACAATCAAAACAGTTCAGCAAAATTATAGGGTCGATATTTTTGGATTTGGTTCAGAACTTCATCGCACAAATCCTAAAGAGTGGAAAAAAATAAAAAAAGACTGGCTAACTATATTTCAAGACGTACCAGTTAAAGTTGAAGTACATGTGAACACACAAGGATTAGGGACGATGGAAAACTCATTAGTGAAGAAGCCGAAGGGAGAATAATCTATGATTATGACGATATTTATACTATTAATTACAGCTGTTATAGCCTTTGCCTTCATTCCAAAATTAAACAAAAATAAAGAAACGAAAACAATCGTTATTTTTTCGATTTTTTTAATGCTCGGTGCTGCACTAAATGTTGCAGTCTCATTAAGGTTCAAAATACCGAGCCCAATAGATTTAATTACCTTTATTTTTTCACCAATTAAAGATTTATTCATTTCCATGACAAAGTAATTAAGCAACTTTATGTTAAGAAAGGGGTATCGTTCATGATGGAAAAAGAAATAATTAGTTCAAGACAATTTATGATCATTACCCTTCTCTTTTCAATTGGCACAGCCATTTTAATTATCCCCGCAAGTGTAACAAGCGAAGCAAAGCAAGATGCATGGATTGCAGCAATCATTGGTGTCGTTTTAAGTTTGCCTATAGTAAAGCTTTTCGTTGCTTTAGGAAATAGAACACCTACCCTTACTTTTGTAGAGGCTAATGAAAAAATATTAGGTCGTTTTTTCGGAAAATTCACTGCAATTGGCTTTATTATTATATCTTTACTTTCTGCCGGTGAATTATTATATTTCATTGGAATTTTCATGAAAACGGAAATTATGCCAGAAACACCTACGATGGCGTTTGCATTTATGTTCAGCATTATCATTATATATGCTGCATTTTTAGGTATTGAGGTATTTGCCCGTTCTGCAGAAATACTATGTCCAATTTTTATTTTAATTTTTATTTTCTTTGTAATTTGTATTTCGCCATCCATCCAGATTGAAAATATACAGCCAATAATGGAAACACCAAAAAAATCATTATTCTTTAGTATGATTCGATTTATAAGTCTTTTTTCATTCCCGCTTGTTGTATTATTAATGATTTTCCCTTCCGCAGTTAACGTCCATAAATCTGCACAAAAAGGTTTTTACATTGGCGCAATTTTGGGAGGAATTGTCTTAATTACGATCATCACACTATCTATCCTTGTCCTAGGTCCGGCAAATACTGCTTCTAGGACATTTCCTAGTTATTCTTTAGCTCAAAGAATTTCAATCGGGAATTTTCTGCAGCGTATTGAAGTGATTATGGCGGCCATGTGGGTAATATCAATTTATATTAGAACTTTTATGTATTTTTATGCTTCGGTGATCGGTATCGCACAAATATTTAAAATTAAAAATCATCGACCGCTCATTTTTCCACTCGGCATGATTATCCTTGGACTTTCACAAATTGTTCATCCTAATATTATTCATTCAGATATTTACAATAGAGATATCTGGCCTATATTTTCCTTTGTTTTAATGATTTTATTACCATTAGTTTTATTACTAGTCACAATGATTCGCAAAATTAATGGAAATAATACACAATGTAATAGTAGTACACAAAATGAAAATGATAGTAAAAACGGAAATGCTACACAAGGTGAAAGTAGCAGTAATGGCGGTAATGCTTCTCAAAATGATAGTAGTAGTAATAACAATAATTCTACTCAAAGTGGTAGTAGCAACAATGGCGGTAATACTACACAAAATGAAAGTAATAGTAATAACGATAATTCTACTCAGAGTGATAGTAGCAGTAATGGCGGTAATGCTTCTCAAAATGAAAGTAGTAGTAATAACAATAATTCTATTCAAAGTGGTAGTAGCAACAATGGCGGTAATACTACACAAAATGAAAGTAGTAGTAATAACGATAATTCTACTCAGAGTGATAGTAGCAGTAATGGCGGTAATGCTTCTCAAAATGATAGTAATAGTAATAACAATAATTCTACTCAATGTGGTAGTAGCAGTAATGGCGGTAATGCTTCTCAAAATGATAGTAGTAGTAATAACAATAATTCTACTCAAAGTGGTAGTAGCAACAATGGCGGAAATGCTACACACGCTGAAAGTAGCAGTAATAACGTTAATTCTACTCAAAGTGATAGTAGCAACAATAGCGAAAATCCCTCACCGAGCACAAGTGATAACGCTTCAAGCAATAATACACAGAATGATAGCGATACCGGCAATACTCCAAATAGTGATAAAAATAAAGATTCTCCAAAAAATTAATAACATAGTGGCATAAAAAATGATGAACCTGATCGTTTCATGGTCATCATTTTTTCTTTACACTTCTATTGAAAATTAATTAATTATGTCTCGGTATAGTTCCGTGACATCCGCCGGAGGCTTTAACTTCTTTGAGCGGATATCTTTTGTACCGAAAGCGTAGCGACAGGTACAGGTGTTTGGACACCAGCTGAAAGAAGTTATATGAATTCAATTCCAACCTTTGTTTATCTTCTCTCAAAATTGTACATTATATAGTTATGTAAATCTTGAGGAGGAATGGAAATGTCTATTTCTATAATTGCTGATGCTATAGTTCTCTTTCTCAAAATTTGAAAAACACACTAGGGAATAACAATGACCTTATCATACGAGAAATGACCATTGGAAAAGCTGAAAAGTATGCGTTATCGATCATCTATGTAAATAGCTTATCAAATACAGTTCGTGCTCTTCGTTTTCCATTATGATTTTAGCAGCTATAGTTGGATTGTTTGGTTTAATGTTTGTCCTTATGATCATCGCTTACGAACTTTTGTGTCCCATATTTAAGTCCATTCGGCCCATTAATTCTAAAGGATCAAAAAGACTGTTGTTCCCTCGTAGAGCTTTATTGACTCGACCACACTTAATTAGTCAAAAAAATACTGTCAGGGTCATTTTAATACGAAAAAAAGGAATCAAACGAATGATTCCAAAATTTAAATAATAAAGATTCGGTGCTACATTAAATATTGGGGTCTTATAAAGGATCAAAATTCCAAGCCCATTAGACTTGCTTACCTTTATTTTTTCACCAATTAAAGATTTAATTGTCTCCCTGACAAAATAATAAGGATCTTTATGTTAAGAGAAAAGGGGTAGCGTTCAAATGGAAAAAGAAATAATTAGCTCAAGACAATTTATGATCATTACCCTTCTCGCTTCAATTGGAACAGCCATTTTAATTAGCCCTGCTAGTGTAACAAGAGAAGCAAAACAAGATGCCTGGATTGCCGCGATTATTAGTGTCGTTTTAAGTTTACTTTTAATAAAGCTTTTCATTACTGTAGGAAAACGGACACCTACCCTTACATTTGTAGAAGCTAATGAAAAGATATTAGGTCGCTTTTTCGGAAAAATAACTTCGATTGGTTTTATTATTCTATCCTTACTTTCTGCCGGTGAATTATTATATTTCATTGGCATTTTCATGAAAACAGAAGTTTTGCCAGAAACACCTACAATGGCCTTTGCGTTTCTGTTCAGTATTATCATTATTTATGCTGCATTTTTAGGGATTGAAGTTTTTGCCCGTTCTGCAGAAATACTATTCCCATTTTTTATTTTAATTTTTATTTTATTCGTAGTTTGTATTTCACCATCTGTCCAGATGGAAAATCTACAGCCAATAATGGAGGCACCAGCAAAATCATTATTCATTAGTATGATTCGATTAATGAGTATTTTTTCATTCCCACTTGTCATATTATTAATGATTTTTCCTTCTACTGTTAACGTCCATAAATCAGCACAAAAAGGTTTTTACATTGGCACAATTCTTGGAGGGATTGTCTTAATTGCTATCATCACACTAGCTATCCTTGTCCTAGGTCCGGCAAATACTGCTTCTAGGACATTTCCTAGCTATTCATTAGCCCAAAGAATTTCAATCGGGAATTTTTTACAACGTATTGAAGTGATTATGGCAGCCATGTGGTTAATATCAATTTATATTAAAACTTTTATGTTTTTTTACGCTGGGGTCATCGGCATCGCACAAATATGTAAAATTAAAAATCATCGACCGCTCATTTTTCCATTCGGAATGATTATCCTTGGACTTTCACAAATTATTCATCCTAGTATCATTCATTCAGATATTTACAATAGAGAAACCTGGCCTATTTTTTCTTTTATTTTCGCAATCTTATTACCATTAGTTTTATTACTTGTCGCGAAAATTCGCAAAATTAACGGTAATCAAGGAAATAATACAAAAAGTAATTGTAGTACACAGAATGAAAGCGGTAGTAATAACGGAAATGCTTCTCAAAATGAAAGTAGTAGTAATAACAATAATTCTACTCAAAGTGATGGTAATAGCAATGACGGAAATGCTTCTCAAAATGAAAGTAATAGTAATAACGATAATTCTACTCAAAGTGATGGTAATAGCAATGCCGGGAATGCTTCTCAAAGTGCAAGTAGTAGTAATAATGATAATTCTACTCAAAGTGATGGTAATAGCAATGCCGGGAATGCTTCTCAAAGTGCAAGTAGTAGTAATAATGATAATTCTACTCAAAGTGATAGTAATAGCAATGCCGGAAATACTACTCAAAATGAAAGTAGTAATAATAACGAAGATTCTATTCAAAGTGCAAGTAGTAGCAATAGCGAAAATCCTTCGCAGAGTGTTAGTAGCAGCGATACTACACAGAATGATAGCGATACCGGCAATACGCCAAACAGTGATAAAAATAAAAATTCATCAGAAAATTAACAGTATAAAGGCATAAAAAAATGATGACCCTATCATATCAAGGTCATCATTTTTAATTGCTATTAAATGGCATTAAATATGATATTCAATTTGATCGACGAAATCCCATTCGTATGGTGTTTCTTGGTAAACATAGTAGTTCAACCAGTTTGAGAATAATAAATGTGTATGGGCACGCCACGTATTAATCGGTTCATTTGCAGGATTATCATGTGGGAAGTAATTCACTGGTACCTCAATATCTAATCCTTTCGCAACATCTCGACTATACTCATCAGCTAAAGTCGTTGCATCATATTCAAGATGGCCCGTAATCATAATGTTTTTATTATCCTTAGATTGCACAATAAAAACACCAGCATCTTCAGAATAAGATAGTAATCGTAAATCAGGATGGCTTAGTACTTCATCAATTGATACGGATGTATATCGTGAATGTGGTGCAGTAAATGAATCACTAAAGCCACGTACTAAATCCACTGTTAAATCCGTAATAACATGGGAATATACACCTGAGCATTTAGCAGGAAGTCCAATTTTACCGATACCGTAATGATGGTATAACGCCGCCTGTGCACCCCAACATATATGTAAAATCGATGTTACGTTTGTCTTAGACCAATCCATAATTTCTGAAATTTCCTGCCAGTAGTTCACTTCTTCAAATTCCATTTTTTCTACTGGTGCACCTGTAATGATCATACCATCATAACGGCGATGACGGATTTGATTGAAGGTCGTGTAAAATAACTGTAAATGTGATTTACTGACATTTTTCGATTCATGCGTAGCTGTATTTAAAAATGTAATATTCACTTGTAACGGTGTATTCCCCAATAAACGAAGTAATTGCAGCTCTGTTTTTTCTTTTTCTGGCATTAAGTTCAAAATTAATATATTTAACGGACGAATTTGTTGCGTTTTCGCTCGGTCCTCTTCCATAACGAAGATTTTTTCCTCACGTAAATGTTCTCCAGCTGGTAAGTTTTTCGGAATATTAATTGGCATCTTGCATTCCCCTCTCTTTTATTTCTTTTGTTACATCAATGCACAGGCCCTGCGCAAAGCTCAAATATCAAACGATGAAATTAAAAAATCCCCCTCATTCCATATGAGATAGAATGAGAAGGATTTTTCCACGTTCACTCTTATCTCTCAAAGGATAAATCCTTTGCTGGAATTAGCACCTTTCTAACTTTCGTTAGAGGTTGCTGAAGCGTCATCGGGCCAAATCCCTCAACTTCTCATGATAAGATTATTTAATTAAAAAGAATTGTAACATGAACAATTAAGAATATCAATAATACATAGAATATTTTGTTATTAATCATGCATGTCATTATGTAATTTGTTTAACACTAAACTTGAATGTTTACATTCATTATTTGATGGTAAACATGCTGTACTTATGTTAACATATACCTTTAGTAACAGAGAGGAACGTGAATAGTTTGATTAAAATTGATTTTCCAAAACCAGATTTAGTAATCCGCCAACGCGAACAAGATTTAAAGCCAGGAGATGTACCAATCACACCATACCATGGTTTTATCGACTTCCATAAAATCACTCGTGAAAACGGTGGTATTTTCTTATTCTACAATGAAGAAAACGAACTATTATTTGTAGGTAAAGCACGTAAAATTCGTCAACGTATTAAAAAGCATTTTGAGGACAATGTGTCACCGATGAAAAATCATCGTGATGAAATTTTCAAAATTGAAGTGTATGAAGTGGAAGATCCAATGGAACGTGAAATTTATGAAACGTACGCGATCAATTCATTCCGCGCTAAATACAATGTTGATAAAGTATTTTATTAATATTTAACGAAAAAAAAGAATCTGCTTGCCCTCTGTAATGTACATGACGGCTTGCAGATTCTTTTTCAATACTTTTATTCTAAGAAAAATGCTTTACGTTCTTTAGTAATCCATTCCTCAAGCTCCGTATCATCGCGCTTTAAAAGGCGATTAATAAGCACGTCATGCCATACATAATCCTCTAATAAATAGATATGAACAGGATCATTGGTAATAAAAGCCGTTTCCTGATTTGCCGGAGAGTGACCATAAATCATCTCTTGACCATCTACAGACAAAATAAACCAATGAGGTGTAGACGCATTCCTCGTATAGGGAGTGATACGGTGTTGGTCAATGGAAGCTAAATGGTCCTCCACATACAAGGTAATTCCCTGAACAGGTACATGCTTCGCTACCTCATGTAAATCTTCCCGCAATTCTTCATACATATCTTCCCACATTGATAATATGACTTTTTTCTCCGCTTTTTTTAATAATGACTGACAATAATTGAAGATTGCCTCTTTTCCTTTTAACGTGACAACTTTATGCTCCGCTTCCTGCTCTTTTACTTCTAATTTTTCTAATCGATCACTAATCGACGTAAAATTAGATTGCCAACGTTGCTGAATTTGCTGTAAAAACACAGCGACAGGAATGGAAGAGTATGTCGTTTGATCTGCCGTTTCTTCTTTCAGTACTAACCCTTTTTCAACAAGTACATCAAGTATATCGTATATTCTTGCACGAGGGATACCGGAGTTTTTACTTACTTGATAGGCACTAACATGACTATTTTGTACGAGTGCAGTATAGGCCTTTGCTTCATATTCTGTGAATCCCAGCTCTTTCAATTGGGCGATTAATTCAACCATTCGATCCCTCCATTACCTCTATTATAAGTTAAGGCTATGAAGATACGCCAACGAAAAAAATTAGTCTTTACAGCCCTGTGAAATTTAGTTACTATTTCAGTAGTAACTATCAAAAGAGGTGTAAACATGCTATTTGAAGTAGATGTAAATGTAGTCATATTATTAATATCTTTTGGATTTTTAGCCGCCTTTGTGGATGCAGTCGTTGGAGGTGGTGGCTTAATTGCGTTACCTGCCCTTATGTTTGCTGGTTTAAATCCAGCAGCGGCAGTAGCCACTAATAAACTTGCCGGCACCATGGGTTCTTTAACATCAACCCTTTCTTTTTATCGATCTGGTCAGCTAGAAATTCGTTCGGTTATTAAATACTTTCCCCTAGCCTTTGTGGGATCACTTTTTGGTGCATGGACAGTTCATTTAATTAATCCTGAATTACTAAAACCACTTATGCTCATAATGCTTGCTGCTGTTGCAGTCTATACAATCTTTAAAAAAGATTGGGGTTCTGTAGCTGCAGTCAAAAATTTAAAGTTTACGCACTTAGTCCTATTCATGCTGTTGTTATTTACAATTGGGTTTTATGATGGGTTTCTTGGTCCAGGAACTGGCTCATTTTTAATCTTTAGCTTTTTATTAGTCGGCTTCGATTTCTTAAAGGCAGCAGGAAACGCGAAATTTTTAAACTTAGCAAGTAATTTTGCCGGCCTTTTAATGTTCGCCTACTTAGGTCAGATTCATTATGTCTATGGTTTACTAATGGGTATCGCTCAAATTGCCGGTGCATTTGTAGGCTCACGTATGGCGATTAAAAAAGGTAGCGGCTTTGTCCGCGTATTATTTATTATCGTAACGATTACTTTGTTAACTAAAAATGCTTATGATTACATAAAAAACGCCGTAGATATCTAGCTCTACGGTGTCTTAACTTGTCGACAATCTTTGGCGTTCTGTTTCTTTAATTTGAAGAGGCTTTTTGTCATTTCGGAGGGTCTATCGGCGATTTTCGGGATTCTATTCGTCGCTCAGGAGAGGCTTTCCGTCACTTTGAACTTTCTATCCATCCAGAAATTCTATCCACGATTTTGGAGGTTCTATCAACGACTCGGTGATTCTATCCATCATTTGGAGGAGCTATTCGTCGCTCTGAAAAGGCTTTCCGTCACTTCGAACTTTCTATCCATCAATTCAGAGATTCTATCCGCGATTTCGAATGTTCTATCCACGATTTTGGACAGTCTATCCATCATTACGAACATTCTATCCATCGCTTATTGTCTGCAATATAAAACGCCGTAGATATTTTATCACTACGGCGTTTTCTAATTTAAATATACAACTTTTCATTTTTAAATTTATGACTTGTTAATAAGCTAACAATAATAAATATCACTAAGGAAGCGACGATTGGAATTGTCACGGTATGCATACCAAAGACAGAAGGATAAAAACGATCAATGATTATATAAAGGATCATACCCGAAATCATTGACGCTATAGCACCATACTTATTGGCTTTTTTCCAATATAGTCCTAATACGACGGTCCAAATAAAGACTGCCTCAAGTCCGCCAAAAGCGAATAAATTTAGCCATACTAATAAATCTGGTGGATTTAGTGCAAAAACGACAACGGCTAAACCGATCACTGTCGTAACAATAAAACTTGCACGCTTAATTTCCGTATCATTCGCTGTAGGTTTTATATAATTTAAGTAAATATCTTTCACTACTGTGGAGCTTACAAGCATAAGTAACGCGTTGACTGTAGACATCGTTGCTGCCATCGGTGCTGCTAAAACAATGCCAGCTAAAAATGGTGGTAAAACTTTTAATGTTAGCATTGGCATAACTTTATCACCAATTTCAATACCCGGTATCACTGGTCGTGCAAAAACACCGATTAGATGCATCCCAAACATTATTGTCCCAATGGCAATAGTGCCAATGATAATAGCTAAATGCATACTTTTAGAATCTTTATAGCTCATAGCACGAACTGCGATTTGTGGAAGTCCCACAACTCCAACACCAATCAAAATCCAAAATGTAGATACGTATAATGGCGTTAACTCACCTTCTGCTCCAAATGGAGACACAAGATTCGGATTCTCAGCGACAAGTGAGGCCATAATATTATCGATTCCTCCACCAGCGATGATTGTCCCAATTAATAAAATAATGGTTCCGATAACCATAATAGAGCCTTGCACCGTATCCGTTAGTGCAACAGCACGGAAGCCCCCAATAATCACATACACTAATACCGAAATCGCAAATATAAAGAGTGCAGTTGTATAGTTTAAGCCAGTTAATGATTCTATTAATCGAGCACCACCTACCCATTGGGCCATCATTGCGGAAAATAAAAAGATGATAATACTAATGGCCGATAGGATAACAATAGCATGACTCTTATAGCGTTCTCGTAAAAAATCTATTAACGTGATGGCTTGATACCGTCTTGCGATAATAGCAAATTTCTTCCCTAAAATCATTAAGACGAAATAACCTGCAGGAAGCTGCGCCATCGCCAGCAATACCCAGCCAAGCCCTTTCGTGTATGCAACGCCTGGACCACCAATAAAGCTACTTGCACTACCGTACGTAGCAATCATTGTCATAGCGAGGATAAAGCCTCCCATTTCACGACCACCGAGGAAGTATTCCTGTAAAAATGAATTGGAAGAGCGTACATACTTATTTGACCAGATCCCAATACCAAAAATGATGACTAGAAATAATAGCAGTGGAAAAATAACTTGCCAATGCATTATTGATCCACCTCCTCATCGTCAAATGGTACCTCTTTGAAAAAGAGTTTCATGACGACCCAGATTAACATAATCATAAAACCTGTCCCTGCAATACAGCTATAGAAAAACCATGCAGGGAAACCGAATACATACGTATAGCTTGTTGGATCACCAGAGCCTAGACCATAGGCAAAGCCAAACCAAATCGCAAAGTTAACGATAACAAGCCCGATACCGATAAGCGCCTCTCGATGCGCAATTTTAAAGCGTTGATCTTTCAAAATATAGTCCCCCTAACCTACTCTATTTTACTGATATGTTCGTATTATGGGAACCTTTGTGAAAAAATAAATATCAATAGCTCAAGCTATTTTTTAAAATAACGATTAATAGAGATTTTCCCCTTATTTCGTGTTTAACATTAGATTGTTTTTATTCACTAGTATCTAATAGCTCAACATCTATATTTTCGCTATTTCCCAGCTATGAAATATTTCTAGATGCCATTTATTTTTAAGTCTTTGATATTTATTCTCTTCAATCCATATATGTAGGTTTTTATAGGTTCCATTATTTTATAATTGGCCCCTTTATGTCTTAAAGCGGCATAATTTTGAGATGGGATTGTTAGAGTTACCGTATCATCTGGAATATGTTCGTACTTTTTCACTTCAACACAAACCCAGTAACCATCTTCATCTTCAAAATCATGATCTACGACAAAAGCACCAACTTGCTGTGAAGAATTTTCTACATGTTTCATTTCGCCAATTCGTTTTTTTAACTGCAAGGATGTTTTAGGAATTTCGATTATCTATTGATCAGCTGGACATAAAACCCGAAAACCTACTAGCTTTAACTCCTCAATTTCTTTATCTCTTTGCGCTGCAATGTGAATTCTGTCATTTCAATTCCCCCACATACAATTATTTTACATTTTCTACAATAAAAATAAATATTCCTCTTTTTCCTATAAAAATTGAAAAACGCCTGATATCCAAGCGTTTTTCAACATTCCTTAATATTGAAATTTTTTTAATAAGCTTTGAAGCTCGTCTGCCTGTTGTGCCATCTCTTTGGCTGAAGAGGCCATATTGTCTATGAAAGTTAATTGCTCCTTCGCTGTTAGCGTAACGTGCTCCGTACTTTCGGTTGCCTTGCTCGCAATGCGTGCCATTGCTTCTGTTGAGGCAGTAACTTCTTCAACACTTGCGGACATTTGCTCCGTCACGGCAGAGATGTCATGTAACTGCGTACTAACCCCTTTAATTGACTGCATAATCTTGTGGAAGGCCAGTTTTGTATCATCTACAACATCCATACCTGACGCAGCTTCCTTCGAGTTACTAGAAATAGCCGAAATTACATTGGCTGTATCATTTTGAATTGAATGAATAAGTGTTGCTATTTGGTCAGCAGATTCCTTTGATTGTTCTGCTAATTTGCGAACTTCATCAGCAACGACAGCAAAGCCTTTTCCTTGTTCACCAGCACGAGCCGCTTCAATAGCTGCATTTAAGGCCAGCAAATTCGTTTGATCGGCGATGCTTGTAATCACATCAACGATATTGCCAATTTGCTGTGACTGATCACCTAATATACGGACCTGTGCCTCTACATTGCCAGATGATTCATTAATAATTGACATTTGATGCAATACACGATTCAAAGAATCATTGCCTTGTGCAGCCTCATCACTCATTAAATCAGCAGCATCTGAAACAGTTGAAGCGGTTTTTGCAACTTGTTGGATGCCTATCGCCATTTCCTGCATGGCAGTTAGGCTATCACTTGTGCTTTGTAATGTAGTTTTTGAACCATCCGCTATATCTTCTAATGTTGACGTTAGCTGTCTCGTCATATCTGCTGTTTGCTGCGATTTAGTCGTTAAGCCATCAGAAGATACATCAACCTGTTTAGACGATTGTGCTATTTGTTGCATTAATACTTTTAAACTTGTCAGCATTTTGTTAAAAGATTGCGCTAGCTCCCCTGCTTCATCCTTGGAATTAATTTGTAACTGTTTTGTTAAATCTCCTTCTCCATCCGCAATATCTCGTAGTTGATTGTTTATTTCACGAAGCGGTTTCACAAATGCTCTTGTGGAAAGGAAGCTACCTAATATAGCTATGATTGCTCCGATGAACAATACAATGAGAAGCTTACCGATAAATGCAAAAATAATTGTTTTAACCCCATCTATTGTTTCACCGACAAACCACATGCCAATGATGTCTCCATTTGCATCTTTAATCGGTGCATAGAGTGTTAAATATTTCGTTCCTACTACATCAGCTTCACCTATAAAGGTTTCCCCTTTATTCATGACATTTTCAACGACTTTTGGATCAGCATCTTTGCCCACTAAACGTTCTCCATTTAGCTTTAGGTTGGTGATCAGTCCTTTTGAACCTTGAAAAATGGTTACACCGCCATCGATGCTTTCTCCTACCTCATCTACAAAGGCTTCCTGATTAACGATTTTTGTATCCCCTTTGTAAAGATCCCCATCTTGTATAGCCCAATCTCCCTTAAATCGTTCCTCTAGCAGCATATAACCAACCTTTGAAATATGGGTTATGCTCTGTTCAAAATTGTTACGCATAATTTGTTTTACTTGTATATGAGAAACAAATCCAATCATAACGCTTAAAAATAGGATGACTCCCACTAAAAGCAAATTAAATTTTGTACTAATTTTAAAAGTACGCAATAAATTTTTCTCTCCTTTCTCATATTTATTAGGAATATTATGTATAAAAAATAAGCCAAGTTTATTAAACATTATTATGTAAATAATTTCAATATATTATCGATAAATTAACATTTTTAATCATTATAGGGTGTTTCGAGTGTAGGAAAGACGGTAAATTTACAATGTGAGGTTGATTTTGTTCCGACTGTGCGCATTCTTGAGGGGGTACGATGAGCCGCTTCACTTTGCTGAAAGTTCTCCTTTGTGACGCTAATCCTCAAGGAGAAGTCCAGTCTCCACTGTCACCAACCCTCACTAGTAAATAAATATTTCATTTTAGGGGGGAGTTTAAATTATTCTTCATATATCTAGAAAAGTGGCCGTCGAATAAGTTATTTATTGGAAAGTTCATCAATCGCTAGAACAGCTAGTTCCAACGCTTTAATTCTTCTTTCTAAAAGCGTTCTTTGGGGACTACCAGCCTTTGACTTAACATATACTTTCTCAATTGATGGAAATAAACCAGTAAGAACATTGCGAGCATCTGCTAATTCTTCCTGGGTGTAATGATGGGGGCTTTGATGCCAAACGTTTTCTAGTATTGCTAATCCAATGCAAACAGCTTTGAGTCGTTTCTTTACTAAGGTAGTATTTGCGCCTTTCTGAATCATCTGGGATAAGGCATTTTCGAGTTTATTGATTGTCGATTGTAACGATTTTATTGATTCCAATTTTTCTACATTTGATACGTTTTCCATTTTAGTACTGCCCTTTCTTCGTTTCCGAATTCTATTCCTTGATACTTGATAAAATCGTAAAAAACCCGATTTCACTCGCAATATTTTAACATAACTACAAAGTGAAAGCCTCTTCTATCTGTTTATCCTCGTCTTTAAGGGATATTAGTCCTTACTTGGATAAGGATGATTTTAAAAAGAAGTTGCTTATTAGCAGCAAAAAACGCCTGGATATCCAAGCGTTTTTTATCTTTATTCAGTAAATATTTTTCTTCTCCAAGGCGAAATGGCTTAATTCGCGGCTTTCACATACATTTGTAATACTTTTTTATCGATCTTTCCAACACTTGTTTTTGGCAATTCATCGATGAACATAATTTTTTTTGGAATTTTGTAGCGACCTAAATACTTACTACAGATTTCTTTGATTTCTTCTAATATAGTATCTTGCTTATCCTGGCAAACGATAACGGCCACCACGATTTCTCCCCAATAATCATCAACCATTCCAATCACCGCAACCTCTTGCACTAGCTGATGGCGTAAAATGCATTGCTCTACCTCCTGGGGATAAACATTTTCTCCACCAGAAATAATCATCTCTTTACTGCGACCGACAATGTAAAAATCACCATCATCATCCATCAGTGCTAAATCGCCAGTTTTTAACCACCCATCTTGAATGATTTTTTCAGTCTCCTGCCGATTATTCCAGTAAAAGCGAAACATATGCTTTCCTCTAACTAATAGCTCTCCGACTACGTTTGGCGCACAGCTTTCTCCTGCACTATTGATAATTTTAGCTTCATTGAATTGCATGCTCTTCCCCACAGCACCTTTTTTTAAATAAGCGGCCTCCCGTGAAATATAAAAATTATTGGGCCCCGCCTCTGTTAAACCATAGCCTTCTTTAAAAAATAGTCCCTTCTTAAAAAATGCGTCATATATTGGGTACGGGCATGGTGCGCCCCCTGATAAAAAAACTTTCACTGAAGGGAAGCTACTGTTCTTAAAGTAATCCTCTGCAATCATCGCTTGGTACATTGTTGGCACAAAAAGCGAAATCGTTGTCTTGTACTGATTAATCGCCTTAAGAGCTTTTTCTGCCTCAAACTTATCACCAATAACAACTGTACCGCCAGCCATTAGCAGCGGTATACATAAGGCATTCAAACCTCCTGTATGGAACAACGGCATATAATTTAACGTACAATCACTATCACTCAAGCCCCAGCTAATAATTGTATTTATAGCATTCCAATTTACAGAATTAAAGGATAGGACAACACCCTTCGCCTTACCAGTTGTGCCCCCTGTATAAATCATTAACCAAGGGTCATTAAGGTCTACTGCTCGAATGGTTAGAGTAGCTCCTTCATTAACTAAACGAAGGGAATGCATGTTTTCGAAAGATACAGGGCAATTCATTTCTTCATCGTAAAGCAGTAAAGAAGGCGTAGCATCCGTCAAAATATCAGTTAATTCCTTCGTACTCATACGCCAATTCAATGGCACGTAGATAAGGCCTCTTAATCCGCAGGCGAATAAGACAGCAAAAAGCTGAATATGATTTTTCGCAAATACGGCTACACGACTCCCTGCTTGCAAGTTTTGGCGCTCAAAAAAATGACTCCATTTTGTGATTTCCTCTGTTAATTGCTGATAAGTCCACTGTTCCTTAGTTTCTAAGTTCACCAATGCTAGACGTTTAGGTGTTAGAAATGCACGTTTTAAAATCCAGGATTGCTCTACAAACATCTTGAAAGCCTCCTTATCACATCATAATTGCTCCATCCACATGAAGCGTGTGACCGTGGACATAGGAAGCCTCATCAGATGCTAAAAATAAATAAGCATTGGCAATATCTCTAGGTGTTCCTAATCTTTGCAGTGGTACGATGGAGCGCATTTGTGCTAGCACATTTTCTGGCATTTTTTTCACCATATCTGTTTCTGTAAAGCCAGGTGCAACCGCATTCACGTTGATGCCTTTGCGCCCCAATTCCTTCGCCCATGTTTTGGTCATGCCAACAATAGCCGCCTTTGTGGCAGCGTAATTTGTTTGGCCAACATTGCCATAGACACCGCTAACAGAGGATGTATTAATAATTTTTCCCCCACCGGCAGCAATCATATGTGGAATTACTTCTTGTGTACACTGAAATACTCCAGTCAAATTCACATCAAGCACCTGTTGAAACTGATCTTCCGTCATTTTTGTTAACATCGCATCATGAGTAATACCTGCATTATTCACTAAAATATCAACTCGGCCTGTATGCCCTATAACCGTTGCCACTAGCTTCTTGACGCTTTCTCTATCTGCAACATTTACTTGCACAAATAATGCCTGGTCACCTAATTGCTGGGCAGCTGAAGTACCCGCTTCTTCATTAAAATCTGCAATGACAACGAATGCACCCTCTTCAATAAATCGTTCAGCAGCAGCATAGCCTATCCCGTTCGCTGCTCCTGTAATAATGGCAACTTTATTGTTTAAACGCATAATTTTTTCCTCCAATTTCTAAAAATGCTTCAATTTCAGTTGTAAGCTGTGGTAAATCATCAATTAATGGGGAGTGACCGCAGTCTTTTAAACTGACGAAATGTGCATTCGCGCCTAAATCGAGCATTGTTTCTTCATTCATTCCTTCTGTTATGACATAATCACGATCCCCTCTTAACACTAAAACTGGAATGGTAATCTGTTGAACCTCATGAGTGCCTTTGGCGACCTCATGATTAACAGCACTTATATTGAAGACATTTAATGCATGATAAACTTCAGCTAAATTTCGTTGCGTCAACATATCCTCCACATATGTCTGATAGTGTTCCGGGCTAGGCTGATTATGAGTGTATATAAGTGCGTTCCAGACCGACTGTAAGCCTTGCACATTTTTCGAATCATAGAAGCCTTGTACTAATTTTGTTTTAAATGTATCGACGAGTACTTCTTCATAGGTAAATGCCCTTTTTAATGCAGCTTGATTGCCAGTACCTAAATCCGTGTAAAATGGGTAGCCTCTCGTAGATGCCGAAGCTAGTAAAATAAGCTGCTGACAATAGCCTGGATACTGTGCGACAAACTGCATACATACAGCCCCGCCCGTTGACCAGCCAATCATGTCAAACTGTTTCAATTGAATGGCGTCCACAAAAAGCTTCACATCATCGCTAAAATCTTTAATCGCAGAAATTGGTTTATGATAAGATGAACCACCAAAACCTCGTAAATCCAGCGCATAAATTGTATATTTTTCATCCAACGCATCGATTAGAACGTCCCAATGCTTGGAGGATGTCATATTGCCATGAATAAGTAATAAAACTCGTTCTCCCCCTTGACGTTTACGATAAGCAATCGTTTCTCCATTAGATAGCTGAACAGTTTTTAACATCGCATTTCCCCCTTATCCCCATCGAATCGTAATAGCTCCCCAGACATAACCAATACCTGCACTAACAAGTGTGACGATGTCTCCATCATGGATACGTCCTTCATCTAACGCCAGCTGCAATGATACTATTTGGTCAATCTGTCCAATATGACCATACTCTCGTAAATATATGGATTGCTCCTGCTGCAAGCCGAGTTCAGATAAAATATAGTCATGAGCTGATTTTTTCATGTGAAGCATCGCTAAATAACGAATATCCCCCTCATTTAATCCACTTTTCGCCAAGGATTTTCGAATTACCTTTAAAAAATTACTTAAAGATTTTTGCTCTAAGCGCTCCTTCATCCCAATCGGATCGATTACATCGAGCTGATACAAATTATTTTCTAAATCAGAAGGCGTTAAAGGTTTTTTTGTACCACCGACAGGCACGACTACATCCTCTGAGAACGAGCCATCCGTCATAATATCCGCCTCTAACAAATGATTTTTGTCATAGTTTTTTTGTAACAGGATAGCGCCACCACCAGCCGCTAAATTGTACATAAAGCGTGTTCGAGGATTGCTGTAATCGATAAAATCAACATTTCGATAGCCACCAGCTAAGAGGATAGTCTGAATGGAATCATCCGACGCCATTAAGCTTTTCGCTAGTTTTAGCGCCATAATGGTCGTGCCACATCTTAATTGCACATCGAATGCCCAAGCATTTACGGCCCCTAGCTCCTCCTGCATTTTTATAGAGGCAGTCCACAAGGGATACTCCTTATGCTCCTCTCCCATATAAATCACAACATCAATATCTTTTGGGTCGATATGAGCTTTGCGTATAGCGTCCTGCGCTGCCCATATCCCCATTTGAACCGTATGATCTTGCTCACCGGGAATAGGCTTTTCATAGATGCCCATTTTTTGTCGAATAATATCCTCTGGAATATTGGAAAGCCTCGCAATCTCTTTAGAGGTCATTTTCGTTTGTGGAATATAGATTCCTGTGCTTACAATGCCTACTGTCATTCAAATCGCTCCTTCTCCTGCGACGGGACAACCGATGTTTGGTTTATTTCCTTATGCTTTAATCGCCATTTCCAAAACATCAGGCGCAGTGATCCAATAATTCCTTTTGGGAAAAAGATAACAGCTAAAATATAAAGAATTCCAAAGAAGATAATCCAACGTTCAAATATTGGATAATCACGAGCTAACCCCGAAAGTGCATGCTGGGCATATTCAATAACAGCCGATCCTAGTAATGGTCCAACTAATGTGCCCACACCGCCAATAATCGTCATTAATAATGCATCTAGCGTAATGTCCATTGTCATCACACTCGTATTGACAAATCGTAGTGACACAGCATATAAGGAGCCTGCTAAACTTGCAACGGTTCCTGCAACAACTGATGCAATCACTTTATAGTACAAGGTGTTATAGCCTAATGATTTTGTTCGTTGTTCATTTTCTCGAACAGCAATTAAAATTCGACCAGTTGGCGAGTTAACGAAACGATTTAGCGCAATAAAAATAATGACTAAGCATGCTAGCACGATGAAATAAAACGTCATTCGATCTCTAAACATTTCGGGTGCTCTAAACGTAAAACCATCATTTCCGTATGTAACAGAACGCCATTTTTCTGCCACTACTAAAAATAGTCCCGAAAAAGATAATGTCAGCATCGCAAAGAAATGACTTTTTAATCGAAGTGTCAGTAATCCTACTAAGAAACTAATAAACCCTGCTAGCAACATGCCGACTACGATCGATAATAAAAATGTTGCAAGTGTTGGCTCCATTTGTTTCAGCATAACAGCCGTTGTGTAGGCACCTAAACCAAAAAACATCGCATGCCCGAACGACACAATACCCGTATAGCCAAGGAGAATGTCATAGCTCATCGCTAAAATACCGAAAATAAAGATTTGCGTTAATAAAATGAGGAGCGTCCTTGAATCATTAACGAAAGGGAGAAGTACTAAAATCGCTAATAGGAGGAAAAAGCATAGATGCTGCAATGATAGCCTCATTGTCATGTCGATCTCTCCTTTCTCATAGCAAATAAACCTTGTGGACGGAAAATTAAAACAATGGCCATTAAAATCATATTGACCGCAAGCGATAGCACTGGCACATAATAAGCCATAAAGCTACCTGCTAAACCGACTAATATTGCTGCCAATAGCGAGCCTGAAAAACTGCCCATTCCTCCGATTACGACAACGATAAAACCTAAAATCGCGTACTCCATGCCCATTTCCGCATAGATGACACCTGAATACGGAGCCATTAACATGCCACTAAGTGCTGCGAGTGCCGCACCAACCATAAAAACATATAAAAATACCCGCTTTATATGAATGCCGAGTGCTTGTGCCATTTCTTTATCCTGTACACCCGCTCGAACAATTAACCCAATTTTCGTTTCCTTTAACATGTATTGGAAAATACTGAAAATGATAAAACCTACTACAATAATAAATAATCGATATTTTATAATAATAACGTCTCCAATTTCCCAGCTACCTGTTAAGTAGCTCGGTGTTTTTACTGCCACACCATTTGGACCAAAAACAACTTTAATCAACTCCTGTAGCACAAGCATTAGCCCTAATGTAATTAAAATTTGCTGAATATGATTGCCATACACAGGTTTTATAATTAATTTTTCAGTAATGAGACCGAGCAAAGCGCCTGTTACGATGGCACCTACAACGCCAATTAGAAAGCTCTCAGTGAACATATACGTAAATATGCCAGCATAAGCCCCCCAAACAAATAAACCACCATGAGCAAAGTTCAAAACATCCATTAATCCAAAAATTAACGTCAGACCCGCCGCCAGTAAAAAAATTAACATGCCAGTTGCCAGGCCATTAATGAGTAAATTGACGAATAGCTCCAATAAAGTACACCACCTTTTATCCGATTCCAAGATATTTTCTTTTTAATTCTTCATGATGGATAAGATCCTGCATGTTGCCCGAGTGAACTGTTCTACCATCATCGATCAACGTATACGTATCACCAATTCGGCTCGCCATTATAAAGTTTTGCTCAACAAGAACGATGGACGTTTGCTTTTTCATTTCAACGATGGCCTCCATCACTTTCTCTACCACTATCGGCGCTAGTCCTTTAGAAGGCTCATCAATCAACATTAACTTACTATCATTGATAAATGCCCGTGCCATGGACAGCATTTGTTTTTGACCACCTGATAGATGTCCGCCCGCCTTCTTCCAAAATTTCTTCAAATCAGGAAACAACTCCAGCACATAATTTTGTCGCTCTAAAGTAGCCGTATCTTCTTTACGCATGGCCACTTTCATATTTTCCTCAACTGTTAAGTCTGCAAAAATCCCTTGGTTTTCTGGTACATAGCCTATTCCTAATTTTGCAACTTTATAGGTCGGACTTTTTTTAATAGAATGTAAGTGAAATTCCACCTCGCCCTTTGAAGCAGGTGTTAAGCCCATAATCGTTTTTAAGGTGGTCGTTTTGCCCGCACCATTTCTGCCGAGCAATACACTTACCTGCCCCTCCTTTGCCTCAAAATTGACCCCTTGCAAAATATGATATTGACCGATATATGTGTGGACATTATTTAATTTAAGTAAGGTGTTCATCGTACAAACCTCCTAAATATGCATTTTGTACGGTTTCATTTTTCATGATGTCCCCTGGTGTTCCATCCGCAAGAAGCTGGCCGTTAAATAGCACCATAATCGAGTCCGACAAATCTAGAATCATATCCATCTTGTGCTCAATGAGGAGAATGGTTTTATCGCCTTGATTTTTAATAGTGCGAATCACCTCTAAAATCGTTGGAACCTCCTCTAAGGACATGCCTGCCGTTGGTTCATCAAGTAAAAGGATTTCCGTATCAAGTGCTAACAGCATAGCAATCTCAAGCTTTCTCTTTTCCCCATGGGACAGCATTGTCGTAAGGGCATCTCTTTTATTGTCAAGCAAGACGAGTGATAATAGTTCCTCCGCTTTTTCTGTAATCGCCTTATAACTTTTATAATGGCGCAACAATTGATAACGAATTTTCTCCTTGGATTGCACAGCTAAACGGACATTTTCTAAAACGGTTAAGTTTGGGAAAACATTCGTAATTTGAAAAGAGCGCCCTAGCCCCATTCGCGTTCTTTCAATAGCTGATTTTTGCGCAAGCGATTGTCCCTTAAAATAGACATCCCCGGCTGTCGGCTTTAATTCTCCACTAAGCAAATTAAAGAAGGTTGTTTTTCCAGCTCCATTTGGTCCAATAATTGATTTCAAATGTTTTTCCGGCATATTAAAATTCACCTGGTCGACAGCTGTGTGTCCACCAAAACGAATGCTTAAGTTTTCTGTTCGTAAAATAGGTTCCATCGTATTCTCCTTTCAAGTACTTCTATCTCTCTTCACCCATTCTCATTTGAAAGTGGGTGAAGAGAGACAGAAAAAGATCTGTCTCGTAATTTCACTTATTCATAATTGGAGGTGCCGTTTCTTCAGGGCTAAGCTCACGAATTAGCACTGGCACCGGATAATCTACACTATCTTGTTTTTCCAGACGGATAGAATACATCGACTGTAATGCTTGATGGTCTTCTTTTCGGAAAGTCATCTTTCCTTTAGGCGTTTCAAATGACATCCCTTCCATAATGCCGATAAGTTTTTCTGCATCCGTATCACCATCTGATTTTTTCAGCGCATCTACAATTGAGATGGCTGCAGACATGCCTCCTGGCGTAAATAAATCCGGAACTTCATTGAAGCGTTTTTTATGTTCCTCAACTAACCATTTATTTATATCATTTTGTGGTAACGTATGATAATAAACGGAGAACCCTTCCATACCAATTAACGGATTCATAAACTTTAATGCAATAATATCTGGTGCACCCGTTGAAATTTTTATGCCCTTTTCTTGAATTTTCAAATCTGCAATTTGATTCCACGGTGAGTTTGCACCTGCCCATACAACAAATAAATAATCTGGTTTTTTATCAATTACTTTTTGCAAGTTGGACGTAAAGTCAGTTGCTGCTGGATCTGCATATTCCTCTAAAACAATTTCTGCGCCTAGCTTTTCCGCAGCAGTCTTAAATGCCTTCACCCCATCCCAGCCAAAAGAATAATCCGGCGCAAATGTTGCAATCTTAACACCCTTTCCTGCAATCGCTGCCGCCGCTGCATAAGCATCTTGGGAAGAATTTCGACCTGTACGGAAAATATACTTATTAAATTCTGAGCCCGTAATGCTATCCGCTACTGCAGGCTCCACCACCATAATCTTTTGGTATTCTTCCGCTAGGGGTAGAACGGCAAGCGTATCACCTGAGCTAGAGGAACCTACTAAGAAATCAACCTTGTCATCTTCTAATAGCTTTGTCGCTTTTTGTACCGCAACCTCAGGCTTTGTTTCTGTATCTTCATAGACAATTTCTATTTTCTTACCGTTAACTTCCATCGTGCCTCCTGTAGCATAATCAATCCCTAATTCAAAGCCATTCTTTGTTTGTTTCCCATACGACTCAAGGGCACCCGTCAATGACGCAAGCACACCAATTTTAATAGTGCCCCCTCCCCCAGCAGTCCCCTTTGTATCGTCTTCTGAAGCTTTATCCTTCGATTCCTCTGAATTACAAGCCACCATCAACATCGTCAGCATCAATAAAAGCACAAATAACCAATGCTTCTTCATCCCAAAACCCCTTTCATCATGAACTAAAATAGAAAGCGCTTTCGTTGCTATGAAAACACTATATAAAACTTCAGTTACAAATTAGTTACAAGTGTCGCGAAAGTGTGTTTTTTCCGGGGATGAAGGTTTATCGAAACATTTTTAAGATTTATCGAGAAATTTTGATTGTTTATCGACCAACTTTATCAATTTATCACCCAACTTTTAAAATATATCGACATTTATGTACTCTACGCTTTTTCAGTAGCAACCTGACGAAAGTGGAGCAAATCTTAGCTGCAGCCCTTTTTTGAAGCAAAGTGAGATTTATCGGAATAAAATTGTTTTTTATCGGAACAATTTCTGATTTTATCGGAATGTTTTATTGATTTATCGGAATCTTTCAGAAATTCACAGTTTTCTGAGCGCACATAAAAAGGACTCACCTAATTTGGTGAATCCTTATAGTTAGCCCAAAAGATTAATTATTAAATTCTTCTACCCGATCCAACCATTCACTCATTAGGCTCGTAAACAATTCCGCTTGTTCAATTTGCAAGTTATGCCCGGCCTTATCTAAAATTGTGAAGGCTGCTCTTGGGAATTTATCTAAAATGGCAAAAGCGTCCTTATAGCCAACCATGGAATCCTGTTTACCCATCAAAAATAAGCAAGGTTTATCAAATGAAATTTCATCTACAGGAAAAGAAAAACTATAGCTTTCTTGGATTTTTTCTAAAAATTCTACATCTGCGTTTTTTTGACCTGCTAACACTTCATTTGTATAGCGATGACAATTATAGTCATCTAAAACAACAAGATGTGAGCTAAAATCCTCTAGTTCCTCTCTCGTTAATGTCGATAAAAATTCTTTATCCACCGAAACAATACTTTGTACTGGTACTGTTCGACTTTGTTTATTAGGAATAATCAGTGGACAAATAAACCCAGCTCCTAAAATTTGTTCATGATACTCCCTCAAGATTCCTCGCACTAAATATCCACCATAAGATTCTCCTACCAATAAATAACGTTCATTTGGTATTAATGAGTGAATTAGTTCTACTACGGCCTCTAGCATTTCATCTGAATTATCGATCTTTTCGTAGTCTGTCGTTTTGCCCATCCCTGGAAGGTCAATATAGATTCGTTTCCAGCCCTCCCTTTCTGCAAAAACAGGCTCCATACATCCCTTCATTAGTCTATGGTCTGGCGAATATCCATGGAGCATAACGATTGGTGTTCCGGCCCCTATTATTTCATAGTAAATATTCGCCTTACTTACCTTACAAAATGACATAGTAGTTCCTCCAATATTTTAATAAATAAAATGGTCATCAAAAGTTGTTCGGTTTATTCTTATAGGGATCGGTTGATTGGAGTGGAGACTGGGCGACTCCTTGGAGATTAGCAATAGTGAACCGAAGGCTAAAACCATCACATCCTGTAATAATGCCTTCGTGACCAACATCCTGTCGCTTCGCTTTCACGCAAAAAACATCCTGCTGCTGCCGCTTCGCTTTCGCGCAAAAAACATCCTGCTGCTGCCGCTTCGCTTTCGCGCAAAAAACATTCTGCCGCTGCCGCTTCGCTTTCGCGCAAAAAACATCTGTTGCCCCAAGCGGACCATCGGACGATCCCGGGAAGCTTGCTCTGCGCGAAAGGGAGGCGCCCAGTCGAACGGAAATAACGCCAAGTCTCGGTAATGCCCTGAAAATAACCAGTTCCCTAATTCGTACTAGCCCATTATTAAATCATAAACAACCATCGTCGATTCCATCGGTGTTGTATTTAGTTCATTTTTTAATTGCTGCACACATTTTTCATACCATTTTAAAGCAAGGGAGCGGTTTTGTAATTGATAGTAACTATACATCAACAACCTATACCCTTCTTCCCATAATGGATCTTCACGAATCATTCTTTCTGCATAAAAAATAGCTTGCTTATAATTTTGTTGTCTCGTCGCATTTTGTGCTAATCTTTCTAATACTTCAATATATAATGACTGTAACTTTTCACGATCCTGTATAAGCCAATCTAATTGTTTTTTTTCAGCATAAAGTGCATCCGTATAGCTTGTTTCAGCAAGTTGCAGCCATTCGTTTGACAATTGCGGATCGAACTCCTCCATCCCTAATTCATAAAAGTAATGAAAGCGTTCGACATCAATTTGCAGAATTTGAATTTGCTGCAATTGGTACATATTATTTTTACGCTGAATAAAAAAGCTGTCCTGACGCGCATTTCTACTTGGCTCAAGAACTTTTAATAACGTATTCAATACAACTTTGAAATCCCGATCTAGTGAATCAACATTCCGCTCTGGCCATAATGCCTGTGCCATCTCTTCCTTTGGTGCAAAACGGTGGCGATGACAATATAAATAGACGAAGAGCTCCTTCGATTTATCGCGCTGCCACTCTTTATCTTCAAGCTTTCGATGCTCTCTTATTAAATTCAAACTTCCTAATAAATTCACCCGCACTTCCTCATGCGGATAAACGATATTGTCCTCTACTTGAAAATAGTTACGCATTGCCAAAATAGCGGTATTTTCTCCATCACATTTTCTACTAAATTGTAGAAGCTCATAAAAAATCATCCGATTTAGTGGACCGAGAATGGTCTTCCTTTGTAAAAAGTAGTCATAGCCATTATTGATGCATAACTGGGCGAACTGCTGAAAATAATGATTGAATTGTTGAAGATTATTTTCTTTGAAGGCAATGACAGATTGAAAGAATAGTACATGCATCTCACCATTTTGATCGCCACAGTCGTGGAATAGTCGCTGTGCCTTTTTTAATAATTGCCGCGCTTGTTCAAATTCCTGTTGTGAAATAATAATTTTAACCTCGGCGATTAATATAAGAGCGGTCATCCATGCATCTTGAACTTGCTCCGTTTCCCGTAATCCAAGTGCTACATATTTTTTAGCAGAAACAATATCTCCTTGTGCATGTTTGACAATTGCTAGTCCCATGTACGGTTCGGCCTTTACGCGAGAAATATTAATGGTATTCAACAATGTAAGGGCTTTTTCATAAGCATTGCAGGCTCCTTGATAGTCCGGAAAATCTATTAATAGTAAAGCATGTGCTTTGCGAATATAACCAACAGCCTCAATAAAAACCGATTTTTCCCGTAATCCCCTACGAATCCCATGCTGAGCGGCATACCATGCATCCTTCCCCAACCCTAATAACGCATAGACAAATGATGCCAACAGCTCACTCTCTCTATGTGTCGCGACAAGCTGTGGCGGTAATTCCAACCGCCGCGTCAGCAATTCCTTTGCTTCTAGTAGCTGCCCTGTTCTTAACAATATTCGAACATCGACATTTACTCTTTGTAGCACATCCTCCGTCAAAGCAACCTCACCTATAAAAATTTGTGCACCTTTAGCCTTTCCTAAATTCACCAAATTTTCTGCATATTGACGTTGCAATTCGAGAAGTTCCTCTTCATTTAACGGTGTATGATTCGCTAGCTCTAATGCCTTTTTCAAATATGGCTCTGCCAATGCTGGCTGGATTGTATCGAGATAAATATGTGCTAAACCTGCTTGCGATTTCGTCATAAAGAGATAATCATTTTTATTTTTCGCGATGCTTGCACAATGTTCATAGGACTGCTTCGCTCTTTCATAATAAGCACGATAGCGGTGGCACTCACCTTCAAAATAAAATAATTTGTAATATTTCGATTTTTTATCAGCTGTAAATCGATTTATTTTTTCTAATAGCCACTCAAATTGCCCTGCACGAACTAGACTTTCAGCATGATTTTGTAATAATTCACCACAAAAATCCTGATCATTCGTTTTAAATGCATGATGAAGAACAGCTTGTATATTGTTCTCTTTTACATAATACAATGCTGCTTGTTTATGTAATGCAATATATTGTGAAGCATTTTGTCGCCATTTTAGCTCTAAAAAGCGAATGAACAATGCATGAAAACGATATAGACCATCCGTTGTGATCGGTTGAATAAATAAATGTCGCTGTACAAACAGTTTTAACGCCTCTGCTATTTCCGAACCATAAAATTTTGCAATAAACTCCTCAGAAAATGTGGGGAAAATCGCCAGCTTTAGTATGGTCTCTTGTTCGAATGCTGACATCTTAACATAAACTTCCTCCGATAAATAGGTGAATAGATCATTAGTAGAGACATTTAGCCAATGCTCTAAGGATTCATTGTTCCATTGCTCAGCTAATAAAGAAATACTAATTGCCCAACCTTCTGTAATTTCTAAAACCTTAGTTATTTCTTCTGCTGTTAAATGCACTGCTACATATTCCTCGAAAAAAACAGCGATTTCCTCTGAAGAAAACACTAATTCACCTTCTGAAATAACGAGTAATTTTTTTTGTAGCTTTAATCTTCTCATAATATCCCAATTCGGCAACGTTCTAGAGGCGATGATAAAATGAATATTCGGTGGTGAAAACTCAATTATCTTTTCCATCACATAATTAATATGAAATTCATGATCAACAAGATGGTAGTCGTCAATGACAATTAAAATCGGCATTTGGATTTCACATAAACTATTGACAAATAGCTTAAACCAACGATTAAGTTCCTCTATTTTCGGAAAACGGGATAATTGATTCCATGCATCAAATTCTTGACCAAAGCTCGGAACAATACGTGTGATACTAAAAAATAAATGTCTTAAAAACGGCAATATATTATCATCTTCCTCCGACACACTATACCAGGAAAAATTGCTTGATTGTGCATGTAGAAATTGTGTAAGCATGGTTGTTTTGCCATACCCTGCTCCACTATGAATTAGTGTGCAAGAATGGTTTAGGCTTTTTTTCAATGTTTTCATTAATATAGCTCTACTAATACAATGATTGTAAGGACTCGGTGGAATACACTTTGATTGAATAATAATGTCTGTAGTCATTTGGTGATAACCTCCCCATTCAACTGGTTATGTAAGGTTTCAAGTCTTCAAAGCTTAAAATCTATTAAATTATAGACTCATCATCATAACGTGGGGTTGATTTCAGTTCCGACTGGGCGCTTTGGTGCTGACGCTTCGCTTTCGCGCAAAGAAAAGCTTCCTTGGGCGTCGGATGAGCCGGGTCTCATCTGTGACGCTAATCCTCAAGTAGTCACCCAGTCTCCACTCCAATCAACTAATATATATGGCATACTTATAAACGCATCCTAAACTTTTTATGCGTTATAGTTCATCACCGTAACTTGAGGTTGAACTTTTAAAATCTAATAATTTTATGAGAAAACTCACGTATCGTAATTGTTGCTGAAACAAATTACGAGAGGAGTTACCGTTTTATACTCCTTGTTTATCAAATTGATTTTACTACTATCTTTTTCAAGTTTCTTTACCATCGACGAATGGTAAAATTCAGCACAAAGATTATTTATCATATTTCTTAAACTCAGAGGTTTCCATGAGTCTTTGGAAAAAGATATCTTTAGCTTCCCTATAGGCATCCATTGATTTGGCTTCATATTCTTTCTTCAATTTATCATATGCATCTCGATATTTATTATTTGCCAATAAAACTTCTCTAAACTTCCAAAAGAAATCAAATTCAGAATCAATTACAGTTAATTGAACTCCTAAAGGAGGTTTAGTTGTATCATCTTTAAATGCCCTAAATGTATCTGTTTTGACACTTCCATCATTACTTTCATATAAATTAGATAGAAGTTCTACTGCATTCGAAAATTGTTCAGCACTAACACGTACTTGGATGTCTAAATCACCTTTAGTAAGGCTATTCGGAATTGCTGAACTACCAACATGCTGGATATCAGCCTCTGGTAGTAATTCTGTTATTTTATTTTTGTGTATTAAAAAAGTTTTCTCAGCATTTTCATGAAATAGTTCACTATTAAAAAAATTTACTTTTTCCATATAAAACTCCCCCCAATTACAAAGCAACAACGTTACATTGTACAACTACTAAATTAATTCTAAAGAAAGTGTAGCAATTCCAATTGGCACTTTATCCTTTATTTTACCATCATAGCCCACTTTTACCTTATCGCCAACACGAAATATTTCATCTGGATTCTTCGCAAGATTTACAGTAATTTTTTGTAGTGCATTTCAGCCGTTTAACTTCTATATTCCAGGAAGAGTCGTGCATCAATATAGTGTTGCATTTATTACCGAGGCATAATTGATTAGAAGGAGATAAATTCCATATATCGAATATACTATATAAGAATAGAATAGATGAGGTGTTCGATTGAATAAGATAAGAACTGAAACAGAAAGATTAGTTATTCGATTAATAGAAGAAAGTGATTATGCTACTTGGCTTACCCAATATGAAAATCGTTTACCTTCTCAACATAAATACGATGAAGGTAAATTAGATATGAGCATCTGTACGAAAGAATGGTTTCGTGATTTAGTTACTAAACATCATCAGATGGCTAAGGATGACAAAGTATATGTATTTGGAGTGTTTAGAAAAGTAGACAATACTCATATTGGCTTTATAGACTTTTCGACAATTATGAGGGAAGAATTTCAATGGGCCAGGTTCGGATATACAATTCATAACCACTTTTGGAGACAAGGTTATGGTAAAGAATCTGTAAAAGCAGCCATTGCTCTAGCGTTTGAAAAATTAAAGTATCATCGAATAGAAGCTCACATAAACCTTGATAATATAGCATCTATAAAGTTAGCAGAAGGTGTTGGAATGGTTTATGAATGCACGAGGAAAGGATTCATATACGAGGACGACAAATGGACTGATCATCTAGTTTACTTTATAAACGCAAAGTAAGCTTATAAAGTAGACAAGAATGATGCTGTTTCTCGTACACACTCTCATAAGAAGAAAAAGTCATACTTCTAATATAAAAAGTTAAGGAAAAAACAGATTTCCGGTAAGTAAGGGAACTGTTAGCCTACGAAAATCAAGGATTCAACTTTCAAAAACGTGAATATAATTTTCCTTATACAACCGTTAGAGCGATGGTTTATATGTATGCACCCGAACGGTTAGTGTAAAAATCTGCCTTACATATTTGGAGCGATGCGTTCACTTACAAAGGACAAATGTGTTTCAGTCAACAAAAATACCGAACTATCCAATGAAACTCTTATGAAGTGTTTCGGAATAGTTCGGTTTTTCTAGTTATCGTATTTTGTTAATTTAGAGATTATTCGGCTTTATGAAAGAACCATTTAGTTATGTCCCAGCCTCTTAATAGATAGTTAAACCTCTTTCAGCCTTAGTCTCACCTCTCTAAAAGTTGTGAGATGAATGCAAGTTTAATTTACTTTTCAGCAGTTGTACATCCGCCGGAGGCTTTAACTTCTTTCAGTGGATATTTTTGATTATTATAAAAGTTCTTTACGTAATTCAGCAGCTGATTTTGATGATAACAGACCGAATGGGATATCGAATACTGTTTTTGCACCTTTGTCTCCTGCTTCGTTTAAGCGATAAGCTGCACGTGCAAAAGCTACTAGAACACTAGACGTGAAGTTTGGATTGCTCTCAAGCTTTAATGAGAATTCAAGAATTTGTTTGTCGTTAGCGCCGCTTTCACCACTACGAATTACGAATCCACCGTGTGGCATGCCAGTGTGGTTTGCTTTAAATTCCTCTTCAGAAATAAAGTTTACTGTAGTGTCATACTCATCAAAATAATTCGACATCGTCACGATTTCTTGCTCAACTTTTGCAGCATCTGCACCTGCCTCAAGAACAACCCAGCATTCACGTGCATGTTTTTCACGCGTTGTCAGCTCAGGATTTTCGCCATTGCGAACACGGTCTACAGCCTCTTTAATTGGTATTGTGTATTGTACAGCATTGTTAACACCTTCGATACGACGAATAGCATCTGAGTGTCCTTGACTTAATCCATCTCCCCAGAAAGTATAAGTTGTGCCCACTGGTAGAACTGTCTCCCCAAGTATACGATTTAATGAGAATAAACCCGGATCCCAGCCAACTGAAATGACTGATACTTTTCCAGATTTTTGAGCTACTGCATCGACTGCATCGAAAAACTCAGGAATTTTCGCATGTGTATCAAAGCTATCAATTGTATTAAACCATTGTGCAAAATGTGGTCCTTGCTCTGGTAAATCTGTAGCTGAGCCACCACATAAAATCATTACATCAATGTCATTTTGGAATTTTTCAGCATCATCTACTAAATATACACTTGCATTACTTGCGATGTTTACAGTTGAAGGATCGCGACGTGTAAATATCGCTACTAATTCCATATCTGGATTTTGCGAGATAGCATACTCTACTCCGCGCCCTAAATTTCCATAACCTACAATACCTACTCGAATTGCACCCATTAAAAATTCCTCCTCACGATTACGTGACTCTGTGAAACTTTTCACGTTAAATCTAATTACAATAATACGTTTTGTTAGGAAAATTCACAATAGTTCGAGTACGTGTTTTTCTCTTGAAATTATACAAGTTTTCTATGATTTCTATTCGTTAATGGCATGAATACGGTTACATTTTACAAATCTAACGACTAACCTTTAAGTTTTCGTTAAAGCCTTGTAAATTGAGACTATTCCGACCGTATGTCTTGTACAATAACACTAACGACAAAGGGGGCATGTTGAATGAAAGGTAATTGTTATTCACCAAGCACAACAATGGAACAAGGAGAATTACTTACTCATCCATTCCAAAATGCACAAAAATCTAATACAGCTTATATCGAAACTGAGGTAAGGCACACAAAGATTCCACCGAACACACACCAATGTTTAAGGGTTATACCTTTTGGCGTTATAGAAGAAACCCTAAATATCTCCATACAAAACCAAAGAGCCAATGAGGCTAACTTTTACCATAGCGGAAAGGAGATTGCACGATGGCTGATTAAGAAAAGTGAATATAATAAGACAAGGACTGAATTAACCTTATTATATTCTTTATTTCTTCAGCATAAGATTGAGGCTTCAGTCTTTCCGCCCTTCTTTTCTAGGTATTACCGTACATAAAGGTTAAAGCTTGTCCTTGAAGTTTTGTGAGTGAACTGTTATTGGTGAAGCATAAAATTCACTCCTTGCTTCTGAAATTACATCTAACTATACAAGAAAACTAATTGCATGAGAAATAGAAAAACAAAATGAAGAACTTACGGGGCGTAATAACCATATAGAGAATCATAAATTAATATGCTACATCTAATGGTTCGAACGTTTAAATTAACTTATTTAACCTCGCTCCCCCAAGGAGTTTTAGAAGTATCTAATTTAAGTGAAACTGGAAAAAATAAAAATAGAATAGCCAGGTAGTCTTCCCCATAAATAAAACATTTCTTCATCAAATTCAAAGATTGGATTCATTGAATTTATCTGACTTCTTTTAAGATTCTTTCTGCATTCAAACTCATAGAATAACCACTTTTTTATTTATTTAAACCTAGATTATTCACCATACTACAAAAATCCCCTTTGAAAAGCTGTATGATTAGCTTTTCAAGGTTATTGCGTCGAAACAAAACCAAATAGAAAAGATTCTTCTAATAGGTACTTTACCGCAATTGACCTTACTCTTTCTTCGGACACGGGTGAACTTTTATTTCGTGAATTTGAAGAAAAATTAGGCTTCTCTCAAACAATCGCTAAGCATCTTCGCTTAAAGGATGAACGTTCAGTTGCCTCCATCAAAATGATAACTTATTACGTCAAAAAATTTATCAATTAATTGTTGTTATCATACAGACAATGCAACGGACCAACTTACCTATGATCCGATATTTACATGAGCACTAGGCATTCCTGCTCTCGCTTCTCAACCGAGTATTTCGCGTTTTTTCAACCGATTTGACCAAGAAGCACTCGACCAATTACAACAGGTCAATCAAACACTACTAGATCGTGTCCATCATTTCAGACAATCGAAAACACTTATTATCGATCTAGATTCGACTCACGCTGATACATATAGTCACAAGAGGAAACGGCGTATAATGCTCATTATCGTACAGTCGGCTACCATCCGTTAGTCGCTTTTGACGGATTGACAGGTGATTTTCTGAAAGCCCAATTACGTTCAGGTAATGTGTATACGTTGAGTGGCGTTGTTGATTTTATGCGACCACTCATTGAACACAACAACGAACAACTCCCTGAAACGGGGAGATAGTGGTTTTGCGGAACCTGAGCTTTATGAGTTATGGAAAAGAATCTATTTTCTACATCATTCGTTTAAAGCGAACGCCAAATTAAAAACGCTCGCAGAAGAACTATACACAGCTACCGAAATACGAGACGTTTCTGTAACAGAACGATATGTGGATGAAACGATTTATCAGGCAGCGTCTTGGTCCAAACCGAGAAGAGTCATCATTCAATCCGTTCGTCCAGCTGGGGAACTATTCTTCTCGCACACGTTCTTCGTGACCAATTTCAGCGAAAGTTTCTCTCCAAAAGCCATTGTGCAGTCTTATCAAAAATGAGGCACGATAAAAAATTTCATTAAAGAAGCTAAGAATGGTTTTGGCTTTGATCAGATGAAAAGCCATGATTTCCTTGTCAACGAAGTACGCATGATGTTGAGTCTGCTTGCTTACAATCTAACGAATTGGATGCGTACGCTTGCTTTCCTACCTCAACACAAGGACATTCAAATACATACGATTCGCACGCACTCATTAAAGTAGCGAGTAAACTGGTGAAATCTGGGCGCTCGCTGTATTTTAAACTGTCCTCTAGTTTCGTATATGAACGATTCTTTTGGAATGTACTGACCCGGATTCAACGACTTCAAACCGAATAAGATAAAACCGACCATTTTTTAAAAATCGAAACCGCACCAAGAGAGAAGTCTTTCCAAAAATCGATGTCCTCTCTACTTTTTCGCTAATTCCATCAATATTTTATAGAACCGAGCCCACCATAATTCGGTAGTAATTCAGGACTATTTCCTCAATTGTTTTAGTTTGTCGATATTTTGTTCAAAAAACGTCGAAGCATGTCGAAATATATCGTAAATAGTATCATTAGAATACTTTAGTGTTATAGGAGAGGAGATAAAAAGTAAGGGAAGTATATAAGAATAAAGGTATACGACTAGGAGAATAAATTTAATGAAAACAAAGGATCAAACAAGATGGTTAGCCTCCATGTTGCCATGTAGTAATTTAAAAACATGTTTGCTCGTACCCTTAATAGGGAACGATTCATTGTCTACCATTCATCAAATTACTGAATTCAAAAAGGAGAGTTTTAACCATGCTACGCAATCTGTCCATATTTAAAAAGTTGGTCCTATTGATGTTTATATCCATTTTAACAATTGGTATTATCCAAGTGAATGGATATATGACTATGAAAACTTTACAGAATAATACAGATAATATTTTTAAAGATCGTCTTGAACCAAGTATTGTTCTGTCTGACTATAGACTTAATAATTGGATTATTGTTTCAAATATGTATCGTTCTATGTTTTTTATTGATGAATCAACTGTGACACAAATTAAAGATGAAGTAACGACTGCTTTTAAAGAAAATGAAAAGAATCTTGAAATTCTTAAAGCAGCCAATATGAACCCAGATGAGAAAAAAATAATAAGTGAACTGACTCAGCAATATCCACGTTTTAAAGAAAGCATGGAGCAAGTCTTTCAACTAAGTGTTGCTAATAAGAATGAAGAAGCAACAAATCTCTTTAATTCAAGTGCCAAGCCTATACTTGACGATATTACGTCAAAAGGAATAGAGCTGACAGAATTAAATAAAAAAAATACAAGTAATTTGAATCAAGAAAGTAAAGCAAAAGCAAGTCAAGGAATTACAACCTCTCTTATCATTTCAATTGTATTAGGAATTTTATTTGTTGCGTTAGGTTTTATAGGTGTACGAAAATATCTAATTTCCCCAATAGAAAAATTAAAACTTGCTGTTCAACGAGCAGAAGCTGGGGAACTGAATTTCAGTGTGGACTATGATTCCAAGGATGAACTAGGTATCTTAACGTCTTCATTTAGCCAAATGATTGCTCATTTACGAGAGTTAATTGGTCAGGTAAAAACATCTTCTGAACAGTTGGCTGCATTCTCAGTTGAGCTTGCAGCAAGTGCGGAACAAACAAGTGAGGCAAGTGAACACATTGCGTCTGTTACGTTAGAGGTGGCAAGTGGTTCGGATGATCAAGTTAGAACGACTATAGAAACATCAGATGTTGTGGATCATATTGTACAAGATGTCCAAACAATAGCTAGAAATTCTACTAATGTTTCGGATGCTGCTATTCAAGCAGAACAACTTTCAGTGGATGGAAATGATATTATAAATACCGCTGTTCAACAAATGAACTCGATTCAAACTTCTATTGATAGTCTAGGTGAGGTAATTAGAGGTTTAGGTGAACGCTCAGCTGAGATTGGACAAATTGTTGAAGTTATAACTGGTATTGCAGCACAAACCAATCTACTGGCGTTAAATGCAGCTATTGAAGCAGCAAGAGCAGGAGAACACGGAAAAGGCTTTGCTGTCGTTTCGGAAGAAGTGAGAAAATTGGCCGAAGAATCCTCTATATCTGCACAGAGAATTTCTGAGTTAATTATAGGAATTCAAACGGAAACGAATAAAGCGGTAGATTCTATGCAGTATACAACGCATGAAGTGGAAACGGGTATTAACAATGTAAACATTGCAGGTGGTTCCTTTGAAAAGATTAAGCATGCCATTAATGAGGTGTCTGTTCAAATTCAAGAAGTATCATCTTCAGTACAACAGATAGTTGTAGGAGCTAATCAAATGACCAAATCCATGGAACAAATCAGTGGGATTGCCCAAAGTTCTGCAGAAGGAACACAAAATATTTCAGCAGCAACAGAAGAACAGTTAGCCTCTATGGAGGAAATTACTGCATCTACTTCGGCAATTTCTAAAATGGCTGAAGACCTCCATGAAAAAACGAATATGTTCAAAGTATGAAAATGAAAAGACAATATTAAGTGTAAAAGTTAAAACAGTGTACCTATCGTCAACAGATGAATGTAATCCGTTCAATACAAGTTCTTCAATGATTGTCGAGATGATACATAAATCAAAAATCGCTGAACGTTCCTCTTTTAAAGTAACATTCAGCGATTTTTGATAGATACTTAACGACCTAATATTTTAACATCATTGAAAAAGATTATTTACTAAAGGGATTATTAAAGCCAAAGTAGCAATTTATTCAAGTAGTTAAAAGCTAAATTAAATCGAACATTCAACTACCTTTTTTTAAAACTACTCGAACTTCGCAGCTAGATAAACCAGCCCCAAACAGATGGCTATAAGTTACACTGTAATGGATTTATGTTTCTTGACACTATTTTTAGGTATACAAAAAGCACCTCATTCTTTGGTATAGAAGTCTCTAAAACATCCTCGTTCATTGAAAAGTAGATATAGTATGAGGTTCATCGCCTAATTCATGCGATTGGTAAAACTATATGTGTCGTCAAGACAAAGACGCTAAAACAAATCAGACAAAAAAGCGATACGCTATAGTCATTGTAGCGTAGCGCTATCTTCTATAGACACTGGATAGGGAGGGGTAATGGGATACCCCAATCTTGAAGGCTGTTTAAAACAGAAATTGACTGCGAACGTTAAATCATTCAAGAATCCCACTGGAGCCAGCTTGGCCGTTTACGGGTGGAAGTCTCAATTCTATGAAATAAACTTGGACTGTTCATTTATTTATTGTTTATAACCTTTCGTAACTGTATCCTTTCTTTATTGTATTTCCTGTGCCAATTCGGCAAGACGCTCTTCATTAATAATGTGATAGCCATTCTTTATCTTCTCTAAAATTTTTTCTTCGCAAAATTGCGCAAGTACATATAATAAATGTCGATAGGAAACCCCTAAATATTCACAGATTTCAGTATGCTTTTCTTTATAAACTCCTTGATCTGACGAAAATTGAATAAATGCAGCCAATCGATTTTCAAGTGGAAATGCTTGATTTTGTGTATATTTTGACGTCATTTTGAACGCCTTTTCCCCTAAAAACACACAAAGTTTACGCAAAAATAGTACATCCGTGAGTAACTTTTCTTTGCAGGACTGTGTAATCGAAAAACAAATCGTCTCGGTTACTGTCTGAATCCCCTTCGTATATCTTGCCTCATTAAGCAACTCAATTTCCCCCATAAAACGTGGTGCCTCCAAGTAATCGATAAGCGAGACCTTGCCATTTTTATGTGTCATGTATAGCTTCGCCTTTCCTTCGATCATGTAGTATAGCGTATCTGGAAATGACCCTTCTTGAAAAATCCATTCCCCTTTGTCAAACTTACATATTTCTAGAAATGGATCAATTTCAAAAGAAAAAAAATCATCTATTGGATATTTATCAAGATAATAAGAACGTTCTTCAGCTGTCAGTATATGCATTATTTTACTCTCTCCTCCGAAATGTGAGATATCTCACATTATTGTAACGATGAACGTGCTATTATTCAACATAGTTAAATTGGAGGTACAAAAAAATTTATGAACAATCAACGATGGCTTTCTCAAAATTTCTTTGCATTTTTCTTTACATGGGGTATTTTCTTACCTTACTGGACTGGTTGGCTTGTTGATGCCAAACATCTTACTGTTTCACAGGCTAGCGTCGTAATGGGCTGTGGTCTTTTAGCACGAGCAACATCAAATCTATTTTTCTTCCCGACGCTTGCAAAATATGTGCATAATAAACGACTCATTAGTATTCTTGCAATAGGTGCACTAATCACAACTTTACTTTACATACTAAGCACGAGCTTTATCTCGCTTCTTATTGTTACCCTTTTATTTAGCGTTTTCTATCCGGCACTGCTACCTGCCGTTGAAAGTAGTGCGGCAACGCTCGTACAGCATGGAAATGTACACTATGGCAAAAGCCGTTCCTATGGTTCCCTTGGCTTTGTCATTGCAGTATTAATCATTAGTATGCTGACAGGTGCATTTGGCAATGACATTATCTTCTGGAGTATGGTGGTCGGCCTGATCGGTATGCTGCTGATGCAACAAATGGCAACACCTAAAGAGTTACTCGTTGTACCGACGAAAGAACAACGGGCAAAATCATTGTCGATGAAAACATTATGGTCTATTAAAGGCTTCCCTATTGTTTTATTAGTCGTTATTCTGTTGCAAGGCGCACATGCTTCTTATTACAGCTATGGCTATTTATATTTAGGGGATTTACATGTTGATCCATTCTATATGGGGATGATTATTAACATCGCCGTTATTTGCGAAATTTTATACTTTATGAAGGCTGATACATTATTTAAAAAATGGAGTTCATCATCTTTATTACTTTTAGCAGCAAGTAGTTCTTCGCTACGTTGGTTACTTATTTACCTATTCCCTAATGTCTGGGTATTTATCGCTTCTCAAACATTGCATGCATTTTCTTTCGCTCTCGCACATTTCGCTTTTATCGGCTATTTAACAAAAACATTGCCGAAGGAGCAAATTCCAAATGCACAAGGCATTTACTCTGCATTAGCAATGGGATTAAGTACAGCGATCCTTACATTTTTAGGCGGCTATTTATACGAAATCTCTCCTGGACTGTCATTTGCAGCAATGCTTATTTGTACCGTTCCAGCAATCGGGATACTGCTTGCTACTAGAAATAAATATCACTATTAAAAAAATGCAGGTAGGAAAGTTCTTTGATCTTTCCTACCTGCTTTTCTAAACGCTCACATTGGATAATTAGAAAATCCAAGCTATCTATACAACTGGCCACTTTTCCTTTCTCAATACGTTAAGAAGTTCAGGACCAATATTTAAATTGCTTTGTACTAGCTCAGATGGAGTAAGAGCCATCCATTGATTTAACGAAACATCCTGAAATCTATCACTTTTAAACATTTCAAGAAACCACAATGTCTCTGTGCCGGTATTCTCAATGTAGTGACCATTTGCAAACGGCACGTACCCTACATCTCCTGCACGATAATCGAATGTTCGAGCCATACCATTTGCAGCAAACACTGTCATACGGCCTTGACCTTGAAGGTAATATTGCCATTCGTCGTTATTCGGGTGCCAATGCAGCTCTCTCATTGCACCAGGCTTAATCTCGACAAGCGCTGCGGCGATATTTTTTGAAATAGGAAAGTTTGTTGAATCCACAATTCTAACGCTACCACCAGGAGTTTTAATAGGAGTTTGGGCAAGCAGGCGATGCTTGAAGGTTTGAGGGACTGTACCGTATGGGGATTGTACTTTTTGTGAGTCTAGAGGTCCTGGAACCTTAGCTTGATAAATATAGACCTGTTCTTTCGGGATATGTTTAAAAGCACTCAAAGGAACGCCAAAGTTAGAGGACAGCACATCTTTAGGAGTATGAGCAAACCAATCAGATATTGAAAATGTACTAAGATCTGAAAAATGTCCATCATCAAACACCAGTAAAAATTCACAGCCATCATCAAGACCCTGTATGGAATGTGGAATTCCAGGTGGGAAATACCATAAATCTCCCGGTCCTACATCAGCAATGAAATTACGCCCATTTTGATCGACTGCTGTAATGCGTGCATGACCAAGAAGCATATACGACCATTCTGCTTGTTGATGCCAATGCAGTTCCCGTACTCCACCTGGTGTCAAACTCATATTAACACCTGCCAATGTAGTGGCGATTGGCAAATCACGAACAGTAATTTCTCGAGACCAACCGCCATGTTTTAAAACCATATGCGTATCAGAAAAAGAGAATTTTAAATTTGGTACAAGTCCAGCATCTGTTTTTGGAGGGACAAGCATATTAGGATTTTCCAGATCTCTCATAAAATCTCTCGGCCCTTTATCAACCCACCCCGCCCCATCTTTCCGAATAGGCTGCGGAACATAAGAATAGCCCTCTGGCATGTTCTCCAATGATTCACCTCTTCATAAAGAAATCGTTATGTAAATATGTATGGATTCTTTACTCGGATTATTCTTTCCCTTTCAGTTTAGTTGCGAGGATAGCAGAGGATGTTGGTGTCAAATAGATTTCTGTAGCTCTTAATTCATTATGATTTAACCAAAAGTCCCTAACCTTATCAGGTTTCCCTCTCCATTCTTCTGGAAAATGTTCTTCTGGTGTAAAATCGTCCATCACTAACATACCTCCAACTGCTATTGCCTACAATAGTTGTACGCCTTCAATCGTTTTGGCAGCAGCTGCATCAGCAAAAATAAATTGAAAAGGACCCTTCGCTATCACTTCTTTCCAGTCACCTACTAAAAATTCTGCCTGCTGATGATGAAGTGTTTGAGCAGTAGCATCGATTTTTTCCTTTGCATGATCAACTGAGACAAACTGAACATTTGGTGCAATGGTAGAAAGTATCCAAGCACTGCCTACCCCAAAGCCAGTCCCGACTTCAAGGATTGTCCCATGTGTAATTTGACTAACAAGCACTGACAACAATCTTCCTGCCTCATCTGAGCAAGAATACTCGAAATCATGTCTTTGGCCTAACATTTTACATGCCTTCACCATTTCCGGAATATATGTATTGGAGCGATATTTCGATAACATAATGACCAATCACCTTTACGATTTTAAACTATATATTCGCTTTTCCCCTTAAAATCCCTTTGTAAAACATCGCTTCCTTAAATAGAGGTGCGATGCAGTTTTTCATAAATTTATTTCTTTTTCAGAGTAATCGCTACTTATATATAACGGTTTTACCTAAAATGCTTAACCCATCTTATTTTATTATCCCTTTTTAACCATATTTACAGTTGGAATGTTATCAAATAATTTTACATATATTTACTTCAGGATAGCTTACATTATGCATCGCCCCAAACGTCTTTGCAGTTTGCTATCACACCATTATTTTAATTTCCCAGATAAATCAAGTATTATTTGAGGTCCGCAAAAGCCTTCGAACGCTGCGGCTTTTCATAGTATAAAAAGATAAAAATGGGGAGTTGTACCGATGAATGCAATATCTATCCTACTGTCAGTGGTATAGTAACAAATTAAAAGTTAGTAGACCAAATGAATAAATTAAATTTTAGAGCGCAGTTTTAATCGCTCTTTTTTTAATTAAATACTCATATTGTTCATTTAGTTGCTGTAGCGTATGGTGGCACGGCGGCTATTTCCATGATAAAATTTACATATATTACATAACGAGGTGCTAACATGGAAAATAATACTTTAGTTTGTAAGGCTTGTGGTAGTGATTCCTTCGCACAAGGTGAATTAGGCGGATCTATGGCAAATGTAAAACCCATTAAGCTCGATATGGTCCATTTTTCGAGTTCGCCACTAATTTTGACTATTTGTACGAATTGCGGAGAAGTAGCTTCAATGAAAGTTAAGAAAGTTGAGAAGTTTAAATAGTCTCTTATAGTTAAACTTTGGGTCACTTCCAGCCGAGTGACTCTTTATTAGTTTCTTTCCTCTTGTAAGATTACTTACTTGGATTAAAAATTAATCATTTAGAAATGAACTACTCAAGCACTATAGGAACTGTTCTAGCTCAAAAGTACTGAAATCAACCTTTCAGCCACATCAGAGCAAGAATCTAATAACCTTTTTCTTTACCAATTTGGGAATACATGAATTTTGCTAATATAAAAATAACAATAAAATCAATTATGCCTCGGCATAATTACGTCCGGAACGGCTTTGTGCTTAGGCATATAAATGTTTTTTGCGCGAAAGCGTAGTGCTAACGCAGCGTCAGCAACATGTTTTTTGCCTGTGCGAAAGCGCAGCGTCAGCAACAGCACCGATATTGGTCACTCAGTCGTTGCCACATGACGTGGCGTTCTTAGACTGGGTTCCTCTGTTTGAACACACGTATAAACCCGCATTTATCTCACCACCTATAGGAGTGGTAGACTTCTGTAGCTGACGCTTCGCCTTTTCTACAAAAAACATTTGCTGAAAGAAGTTAAAGAAAATCCGTTCCATATCTAAAAAATAGGAGGTGGATAACATGCATTATTTCCAAGTTTTTTTCCTTACTTTATTTTTAAGTGTCGTCAGCTTTTTTGCTTTAGGCGCAACAGGATTCCTTGACTATATTGATGGTATACTAATGTCTATTGGGCTAATAATAGTTACTTTACTTTCTATTATTATGAGCTTATTAGTGAGTATTAATAGACAATTAAAAAAGAGAGTGTAAATGGATAAAACGACAAAAAAGGAAGACCTTTTATTGGGAGAATTAATTCACCATAACCAACCCTAGAAAAGAGGTCTTCCGCTACACATATAGGACAGTGTGTTTTTGTTGTAGCGATTTTCATAATAGCAATTGGAAATAATTCTAAAAGGCACAATAAAAACTCATTATAAAGAAACTACGCTAAACCATTAATACATAATAAGTATATATTTCACTAAAGTAATTTAGCATATTTTTGAATATATCCTCCAAAAAACAAGTTCAAACATAAAATATTTCCCCTTGTGTAATTTACCCCAAGCACGCTCACTTCACTAATTCTAGAATATATGAATATAAATGATTACATGATTTCCTTTACTAACCTCGATTTTTTCTCAAAAAAAAACGATTTGTCGGAAAAGTAGTTGCAATTGCATTTTTCGCAAAAATATTATGGTAAAATATCTCTTTATTCTTTAAGCATCAGGAAAGATGGGAAGATATGGAGAAAAACAAATCAAAAAAAAATTAAGAAGGATTTTAGCCCGAAAGACGCTATTTTTGTATACTCTTTTTTTACATTCGTTTGTGTAGCAATCATTTTCGCTTTAATAGTTTATGATGTATTCGCAATACGTGATTTCCTATCATTCAATCAGCCATTCACCATGGTAATAAGCGTAGTTCTCGCTTCACTTGGTCTACTTTTGTTTGGAGTAATTTTAACATTGTTTATTCCATCGAAATACATAGACGAAACTAACCAAATCTATCAAGACTATTCGTTGTTAAGTATTGGTGCCTTTATGTTTATAGGCGCGTTATTTGAAGAATTTTTGTTTAGGGGAATTATTCAAAATTTACTTCTTGTATTTCTAGAACACCAATGCACTGCCATTATCATTACAACTTTATTGTTCATCGGGATGCATACTCAATACTTCAAAAAACCTATAATGTTAATAAATATAACCGTTCCAAGTTTAATTTTCGGATGGATCTATTGTCAAACAAACAATATCTTAGTACCTTTTCTTGTACATTTTTTTAATGAATATCGGTATGACACTATTATTCAAATACAATTTTAATAAAAGTTAAACATTAAGATATACACGAGATTGAATAGACTTGTCGACGCAATAGCTTGATAAATTAATTCCTATCAACAATTGAATCATGCCAAACTCTTCACTTGAATTAATTATTCTCTTCTCAAAAGGTTACGCCTGAAAAGAGCCACCAAGATCAATTGATAATTTATAGCGGAATCATAAATTTTCCATTACAAATAATAACAAATCGTTTATAATACTATTTGAATGAAAAAACACGATTCGGTTGGTAGTCCGGATGCATCATTAATATGATGTCAGTAACCTTCCCCTCCTCGGGATGTCCATCATTCGATTTTAATATGAGGAGGGACCTACTATGAAACTAACCATTTTTTATGATGGCCAATTTTATATAGGGCTAATTGAAACCATTTCCGAAAACAAATACAAAGCATACAAGTATACTTTTGGGAATGAACCTAAAGATCAAGAAGTCTTTGATTTTGTAAATAAAAATTTGTTGGATTTTATCAAAAATAATGATAAACATGATGGAATACCTATCCAACAAATTAAAATGAAGAAAATCAACCCTAAAAGGCTTCAAAGAAAAGTTGCAAAAGAACTAAGGAATCCAAGTATCACCTCTAAGGCCGAAGAAGCGATAAAAGCAGAATTGGCACTTAGAAAAAAAGAAAAATCTATTACCAGTAAACGACTTAAAGAAGAACGCAAAGAATATATTCGAAAGATCAAAGTTCAAAAGTCTAAAAATAAACATAAAGATAGGTAATATCATTCTTTTTACTGACAACTAATGTTGTCAGTTTTTTTATTAGGGATTTGCTAAACTTTTAATATTCTCCCACCTTTTTCTTTAAAAATCGGGGACTTCTTTCAGGGGAAGTTAATTTTGTCAAATTTGTCTTCCGCATGCCATGAATCACTCTCTTATAAATAGCATTTATCTTTCATACCCGTAAGCATTTATTGATCTTACTATTCGAGTTCAAGCTTTACCTTTCTAGTTATTATGAGTGTGGTTTTTGTCGCAGGAAATTCGAAAAGCGGGCTTCTTTTAGAATCTACCTAAAACTTTATTTTTTCTTGCTTGCAATTTCAAAAAGGATATTTAAGCCTTTTTCCAACTCTACTTCTGTTCCATAGGCATATGATAATCGAATATGCTGAGTATCTTGCGGATCGTAAATATAGCCAGGATTAATGAGAACTTGTCGATGCAATAGCTTGGTGAATAACTCTTTATCAACGATTGGCTCATGAAACTTTAGCCAAATATAAAAGCCACCTTTCGGCTTATCCCAACTAGCAATGTCCTCAAATTTTTCTTGTAATATACCCTCAACAAAATTGGCCCTCCGTATTAATTCTTTCCGCAAACTCTTAATATGCTTTTCATACTTCCCTGATTGCAACCAATGCAGCACAATTTCCTGTGAGATGGCGCTTGATCCGTAATCTGTTTGCATTTTTATATCTGCTAATCGCTCAATTACTGTAGTTGGACCTATTAACCAGCCAATACGAAGTCCGGGGCTTAATGTTTTCGAAACACTGCCAATATAAAGGACTTGCCCGCTTTCATCCATTGATTTAATTGGTGGCGTTGTGGCTTCAAAGAGCAATTCATGATAGACGTCATCCTCAATGATAGGAATACGAGATTCTTTACACGCTTGATATAGTTGCCTTTTTTCAAACGACGTCCATACCCCACCAGTCGGATTGTTTAAAGTGGGAACAGCATAAAATACGGCCTGCCTTTTTCTTTTCTTTTGGGCTAACGTTTGTGCGAGCTGTTCATCACGATCGATAGATAGCATTTGCATTCCTACAGACTGGAAAGGATGGACTGAATTTAAATAAGACGTCTGTTCCTGGAATACGATAGAACCCTGTTCAAGTAGTCCTACAGCAATCAACTGCAATGCTTGAAGTGCACCAGATACAATACAAACATTTTGCGGCTTTGCATGGATCCCTCTTTTTTTCACGTATTCGCAAATTGCTTCTCGAAGTTTATCGCTACCTTGTGGTGATGAATAGCCTAAAGCTTTCGGCTGCAAAGAGAGCTCTTTCAAAGAAGCTTCAATTTCAGTGGTGGGCAATAAACTAGGTGCTAGCTCGCCAGTGCCCAATCGAATGATATCATCGCGCTGCTCATATTCATTGATTAATTGAATGGTAAGATAATTGGGCTTATGGAGACTTGTGTCTATGTACTTTTGCCAATTTGGTTGTGTTTGTACAATTAATGAATCCCAGGAATTTTGTGCCACATAAATACCTGAACCTACTTTCGATTCCAATATTCCTACCGCTTTTAACTCCTCTAACGCCTGTTGAACAGTACTACGGTTTATCCCAAACTGCATCGCTAGCTGTCTTTGTGTCGGTAGCTTTGTTCCTGCCACCCAATCCCCCCGTTCAATATGTTCAGTAATCCACTGAATAATTTGCTGCTGTAATGTCATTTTTCCCTCTCTATTTGGTTGCCAGCTCATCCGTATCACCTCAAACTTTCGAAATTGGATGGCTTAAAAACCATCCAATTGGTCGTTTTCTTTTAGTTATAACATATTTAAAATGTTTAGTGAAAGGAGGTATTTCATTGGAAGCATTTCTACATGGAATGATTTTAGCATTTGGACTTATTTTGCCCCTTGGCGTACAAAATGTCTTTGTCTTTTCCCAAGGTGCGACACAGCCCCATCTAGTTCGTGCCTTACCCGCCAGCATCACTGCCTCAATTTGTGATACGCTTCTAATACTACTTGCGGTATTTGGTTTATCTATAATTGTGTTGCAATTTGAGTGGTTACGTATCACCTTGATGAGTGTTGGGATACTTTTCTTACTCTATATGGGCTATACAATTTGGCGCTCAAATCCTGCATCTACCGATAATAACGAAGCACTTCCTGTAAAAAAACAAATTTTATTTGCAGTTTCGGTCTCTCTCTTAAATCCACATGCTATTTTAGATACAATAGGTGTTATCGGAACGAGTGCTTTAAAATATAGTGGGACGGAGCAAATGTTGTTCACTGCAGCATGTGTTTTGATTTCTTGGTTATGGTTTTTCGGTCTTATCATTGCTGGAGCATCCTTAAAAAAACTGGATAGCTCTGGTAAGCTTATGAATATTTTTAATAAATGCTCAGCGATTTTTATTTGGGGAACCGCTCTTTACCTTGTTAGTGGTTTACTGTAATCTATGTCATAAAAAAACGCTCAGGATACTGTTTTTTTGAAAAGCCAAGAGTTGAGTAAGGCTCTTATATTTCCCGATCCTAAATACAATGTGCAACAAATGCAATTTTTAAGCTGAACTAATTTCGATAGTAGTTCAGCTTATATTTTTGTTTAAAGATATAGGTAGGTATATTTATAGTATCTGTAAGTTTTTCTATCTGTTATTCAACGAACGCAGCAGAGCGGTTTTAAAAGTATCGAAGTAATAGTGGCTATTTTCCGGAATATTTTATTTTATATGTATGTTTTTTTTATGGATGTTACTTGCTTATACAGTCGCAACGTTAGTAGTTTTTATTCATATGTTAATCTCCAATAAATTTTACGGTGTACAAAATGCGAAGCAGGCAGGAACAACTTTTTTAAAATCACCAGTTTATGTTAAATCTAGACCCTACCAGGTTCTTTACAATGTTTTAATATTTCCAATTTTTCTATGGCTATATAGCAAAGGGATTGATACGGATAATGTAAAAGAATTTATGCTTAATACGGTTATCCAATGGACAATACTTTCTATAATAATTGATTATATTAGTTGGGTTTTAATTCCCCATAAATTTAGGTTAACACATAAAGAATTTTATATTGATTATCAACCTTATATTACTTTAATCTATGTTGCAATTTTTGTTAGTCATTATATAGTAGGATTTTTCATTTCGTAAATTTTGTAGGATTCATAACCCTTTATTTTTCTTATACTTAGGGAAGCACATAATTGAAAGTGCTTTTTTACTAAAGAAAATGCTTCCCTATAATAAGTTTTCTGCGTGTTGGACAATCGAACTCCGTTTGTCGAATGAAAAAGATTATGCCATCTTGAAAATGCTATCAAAGTAATCACGCCAATAGTCAACTAGCCAATTATTATATGTATGATACAAAGGCAACAATTTCTTCACATCTTTAGAATGTATTAAACAACCTCTATCGTCATACATATGAAATATTAAATTCTTATCAGTACTAATAAAGTACACAGATTGTCCAATAGAAGGTTCTCTTCCTTGTTCATAATTTCCTATACCCTTAAGTATTTCCTGGTAGGGTACAGACTTTAATTGTGCGTATACAAATTTCACTTTGTATTCATTCTTAACTTCTATTGTTTGAGACGTTACCTCATCATAATCCTTCTCTATCTCCAATAACGTTTCCTCTTCTATATTTTGATCAATTAATAAACTATACAGATATTCTGGAGTAGTATTTCCAAACATAATATCCTCTGTAACTTCCCAATCTTTTATATACATATAAATAGAATCATCGGGCTTGAACACTTCTTCAAACAATGTTGTAACTCTTTTTACAACTTGATTTAATCTATCTTCCGTTCCATTTTCATAGGGCTCGCCAAGTTCAAACCTTAGATGCAATTCACTTGTTAGGTTAGGAAAATGGCTTTCTATATACTTCATTATATTTTCCTTCATTGGAGTTACTCCCTTATATAAATTCTTTCTATTATACCAAGTAACGTTACCAACCGCTTATTGAACTAGTTGAATAAGGTACAAACTAAAATTAACATATTGAGAAATATAAGAAACAATAAAACTATATGTATCCATACTATATATTTTACGAATAACCCCGCCCAAACATTCTGTCGTAAAGCATAGTGTAGAACAATAGAAAAAAATAAAAGACTGATTATTCCACGAAGGATACTACCTTCTACAAAGAATGAAACTACATTTATCAATACAGATATAATAAATAAAATGACATATACCTTAAATATCTTTTCTTTGTCTCTCGTGTTGGAATTGATACATTACTTTTCACCTCGTGTTTCTCAATTGAAGTTTCATCAAACACTTCAACCCTTGTAGAAGCTATATTTTAATTCAATGGTTTAGTAAAGAAAGTCTCCACTTGTTGGAGAAACGCTTCCGCTCTAATTTCTTTCCATAGAATACTTGACCTATCAAATGTTAACAATGTATGGCTGAATTTAATATATGTAATTTTTTCCTTATTCAACTAAATTGCGCTTCGTTAGTTCAATAAAAAAGAGCTGCATATGCAACTCAATGATCTTAATAAATGCCTCTGTTAGTACGTATGTACCACTTTTGCCAGAACAAGTGATTATAGAAGTTGAAAATTACATAATGACACTCTTATTTAAAACGTTTAATAATTTCTTCTCGTGAGTATTCATCAATCCAATCGCCGTATTTTTTATATAAAGGGTATATGGTTTCTTTATTAGTTGCGATGACCTCGCATCCTCTATCATCATAAATAAAAAAGATCACATTTTTAGTCATATTTATAAAAAACACATCTGGATAGTTTGTACCTGACCCCCATTTTTTATCAAACCTAGGTTTTAAGGGGAAATCCTCATTACACGCTGCTTTAATAAGCAATGGGAATTTAAAATCTTGTTTGCGGCACTTTAGGGAAAATCGACAAGTATAATAATCGTCAACTTCTTCAGCATCAAATACATACGGTAAAGTTTCTTGTGTTAAATGGCATTTTAATTTTTTATTTTTTACATAGCGATCATAAACCTTTATTCGATTTTTCTTAATTTTATTAGACCTGTGCTGATAAACATTCGTAACCAGAAAAATTTCATCCAAATCAGAAAAAAGTTCGTTGAAAATAGACAATGCTTGACTGTATACGCAGTCAAACACTTCGTGATTCAGACTACCATCATCTTTAAGCTGATAAATCCCCGTTCCTAATTCAAAGTGAATTCCTATACTCCATTGATGATAAAGACTAGGTGCCAAAGTAAGCCCTGGAAAAGCATTATGTAAATATTGACCTACATCTATCGTCATTCACTCCATTCTTTCTAGTGATTTTATATTACTATCATTATTATAATTACTCTAACCTGCGCCGTTAGTGAAACGTATCCATCAAGAACCCCTTGTTACCAAGCAATAGTTATTAAGTCAGGTTCAACGAACTCTATTACAAATTTAGGTGATTGGCAAAATACATACTGTTGATAGGAATCTTCTGCTGCTAAATGAATAATATTTTCAATAACCTTGGAAAGTGGCATCTTAACAAGGTAATGTACTGAAAGGTGGTAAGTCGTCTTGTAAGAAAAGATAAACAGAATTCTCGGTGTAAAGTTCTTCACCTTTTAAAAACGATGCAACCTTATCGCTATTAACATTATGTATCACGAATTTGTTATTCATTTTCTCTAAGTCTAGACTTACCCATTCATTTATTGGGATGCTCGTAATAAATTCAGTTTTCATTTTCGCCTTTTCCTCAATATCTATCAGCATAATACTTTCTTTAGTCGAAAACGGCTCCAACATCCAACCTAATTGCATCTGCAATTCATCATTTCTTTCTTTCTCTTTTTGCTTTTGTAAGAGAAACGCTAATCTTATTTTCCAATCATTCGTGTTCATAGTACACCTTCTCTGCTTACTTTTTCTCACAATAATAACTGGAGTTTTCTGTATTTTATTAAACTAATCTCTAATTTCCCATTCTACTAGCTTTCGCCCTAAAGTGCTATTTTATATACATTTTTTCTTTATTGAACTAACTTGCTTAAGTTAGTTCAATAAAGAAAAAAGGGCAACTATATGAAACTAGCATTTAATCTAATTTTTTTACAAATAAAACTCTGTCTTGATTTGGTCCGTCATATTCAGTATTTACTGATAGACCATCAACAATTCTATCTCCATTTTCAATTTCAAAACCCATCTTGGTATGATAGGCAATCGAAACTTTGTTGACAGGTGACGTTACACATCGAACAATACTTCGATTATTTTGTTTTACAGCATAAAAAAATTTATTGTATAATTGTTGTCCAATATGATGCTTTCTGTACTCAGGATGAACTCCAACAAAATGAATATACGCCTCATTTGAATGAGTTTGAGAAAGGAATCCTATTAGAAAGCCTACAAGTTTACCATCCTTTTCTGCAATGAAACTTGTTTGTGTAAAATGGTCGAAGAATAGTTTTGGTAACATATCCGACATATTCCTGCCACCCCACCAATCATTGATTAGCGGTGAAATTACATAGTAGTCTGAACCTGTAACTGAACGAATTTCCATTTTAATCCCCCTATTTATGTAAAAATCCATTTAAACTAATAGTAACATTAAAGTAGAAGCGCTCTAATTGAACAATCGCCCCCTACTTTAAGTACAAATAGTTTGTTAAAATAAATAAACCCAAAATAAAGCTTTGGAGGCATAAATGACATTTGCCAAATCCCATCTTCATTTTTAATCTTCTTAAAAATCAATGGAGAACCATTTGTTCCTTTGTATCTTTATGCATCCTGTGAGGATATCCATTTAATCATCATAAAATCGTAAAATCTTTCATACTTTCTCCAAGAATATAGTGGGAAAACCACATCAAATTCTGCTTCATAATTGCCACATTAATTCCTGGCTGGTCAGAACTATATGCCATTCCTTTAAAAATAATTAATTCTGTATCAACTTCCATATCCTTTAATCCTTGGTATAGCTCATATGCATTGGGAGTTGGTACTCTTGCATCCTGTTCGCCATGTTGAATTAAAGTAGGAGTACAGGCCGATTTAATATATGTCATTGGTGATGTTTTAGTATATATCTCTGGATCATTCCATGGATCATTTCCTAAATACGTCCTGATGAAGTAAGGTATATCTGTATTTACATAATGGGTACGCCAATTCGTTATTCCGCCTCCAACAGAAATAGCTTTAAATCTACTACTAAATGTAGAACAGAAAGCTGCTATATATCCCCCGTTGCTCCAACCCATAACCCCTACTCTATCTTTATCTGCCATCCCTTTGTCAACTAATTTATCCACTCCAGATATAACATCATCGTAGTTAACAATCCCCAGTTTTCTATAGTTTGCTTTTAAAAATTCATTACCATAACCAGAACTTCCTCTATAGTTTGGTTCTAAAACGATAAAGCCTTTTTCGATAAACTGTTCAATAGGATATTTCTCATTAAAACAGTTTGAAAATATTGGAAAGGATGCCCAAGCTGGACCACCATGGACTACCACTAATAAGGGATATTTTTTATTCGCGTCAAAGTCGACTGGGGTTGATAAAACCCCCTCTATTTCAAGACCATCTCTACTTTGCCACGAGACTATTTCCCTATTACTTTTAAGCTTTCCTTTGAAAAAGCTATTTTCATTCGTTATTTTTTTATCGTCTAAATAGATTTCAAAGGTCTCATTTGTTATAGCCTTATTATAGGATAGATGATTTCCATCCCTTGTTATAGAAGCATCCATTATAAAGCTATCTACTTTTTCGCTTAATATTTCCACAGTGCCATTCTCAGATAACAACCCAATAAGATAATTAGTTTTATTCTGCCATCTAATTAATATTCCTTTAGCTGTCCACTGTAATGGCATAACCGTACTATCAAAATCTGTTAAAGGGTGAATTAGCTCTCCATTATTAATGTCGTATATCTCTAGCGTACTGTCTTGTATATGGGTCTTATAGTAATCCTTCTCCCTTATGCTTGCTGAGTAACATATTTTGCTGCCATCAGGAGAAAAGCAAACGCTCCCTGCCAACAACTTATCTATCGTTATCTTTTGTAGTTCCCTAGCTTTAATATCTAGTATGTATAGAACTCCATTATTATAATCGTCCATATTTGGACTTGGAGTAGCCATCAATACAACCTTTTTCCCATCATTCGAAATATCAAATTCATGGACATGAAAATCCTTACCATCAGTTAGTTGATTAACAACGCTATTTTCGTGTTCATCTTTATCATTTTGTATCACTTTTTCTATTTCAATATAATATAAACAATTTTTCTGGTATTCCTTACCTATATGATGGAAATCTCCATATAGTTCCTTACGTTTCTTTATCGCCTTAGATTCTTTTGATGGTGCAACATAATATAAACCCTTGCCAGTAGGCTCCCATTTGAATTTACTGACCCCTTCTTTCTCATCAGTAATTTGAACACCCCTATAATCATCTTTAGACTTAACAAAGATCTGGTTTTTTTTATTATGCCCGTCATCAACTGGACTAAGGTATGCGATAGCTCTAGAATCTGGAGACCATATAGGGTTTGAACTATCCATATCCCCAGTTGTTAATGGGGAGCACTGCCCCTTATCTTTTTCATATACCCATACATGATTCCTATAAATATTGTCTTTCCAGTTAGCTATCTTCTTGACAAATGCTACGTTTTTGCCATCATCACTTATGTTTGTATCGGATAAGGTTGGTAATGAAATAATCTCTTCTATACTTAAATATGTTTTTTCATTCCTTTTCATTAATAGTCCTCCTCATTAACTCTCTTCCAATAAAGTTAGCAGGTACAGGGCTTAGTTCTAATTCTCTCGCCCACACAGAAAGTTGACCCATGTGGTGTATTTCGTGAGTAATGATATGGTGTAATATCTCATCAACAGTATATGTATCTTCATCCCAAGAAACACTGACTAGTTTTTCTTTTAAACTCTCTAAATTTGTTTCTAAAAATTCAGCTATTTCATTTCGTGATTTAGCTGAAAGAGATTTAACCTTCTCAAGTGTATTATAATTAACAAACTGAAATGCTACATCTTCTTTCCCTTGAATACCACGAATCCAACTATATTCCACATCAATTATGTGAAAAAGTGTATATAATATATTTCCTACCCCACCCCTACGGTCTTTTAACAACTCTTCAATTGTCAGTTGATTGCACCAATCAAACCATTCATCTCTTACTTGCCAGTTATATTTAAAAAATTTTAACATTGTAGGCACTCCAATCTATCTTATTACATAATATTTCGATATAAATCCAACTATTTCCTTCTTCAACTAACCTGCGCTGTTAGTTCAAATATGATTCTTCACAAATTCTTGATATTCGATAAGTACTAGTGTTCATTCATTTACTGTAGCGTGTAACGACGCTGCAGCTTTTTCTTTTTCAATCGCCATGAACTATTTGAAACCTTTTCCATTTTTATACGTAAAGTAAAACAGTATTCCTTTATTATAATTCGGAGGTATTTACATGAACTCTTTTGCACTTATAGCCTTTTCTTTTGCTTGTTTATCATTCACCTTTGCTGTCTCAGCTGATGCTAAGATTAAAAAGTTAGAAAAACGTATCGAAGAACTTGAAAAAAATAAGTAATTATTTGAATAAATAGTGGGATTATAGAGCGTTTTACTCGCTCTATTTTTGTTTAATTCCTATATTCCCCAGTTTAGCTTTGTAAAAAAGAAGGATTGTTCGTCTATGATAAAGTCTAGAGCTGATTTTCCATTGAATATTTATGTCAAAATCGAAAGTAGTTGAATCATCACCAAAACATGTGGTTGATTTCCGTTCCGACTGGGCGCTTTGTAGCTGACGCTTCGCTTTCGCACAGAGCAAAGCTTCCTGGGGGCCGTCCGATGAGCCGCTTTTGGTGTTGCTGTCGCTACGCTTTCGCACAGAAAACATCCGCTGCGCTGCAGGGTCTCGGGCCAACACGATGTTGGTCACGAAGGCGTTATCACAGGATGTGATGCTTTTAGCCTTCGTTCCTCTATTGCTGATCCCCGAGGAGTCGCCCAGTCTCCACTCCAATCAACTATTTACATAGTAGACGTTTTAACAAAAGTCATCCACAACTTTTGGTGATGAACCAAGTAGTTTGAAAAGATGGAAAATTAAAGGGGTGTGGTTCAAATTATAACTTCATTATCCGCAGTGCTTATAATTTTTTTTATAATGGCTTTCGTTCTTACTTTTAAACGTTCTTGGTCACTTAATTTTGTGATATGGGGCATGTACTTAGCGCTATTTTTTACGCCTATATTCACTGTTGCTGGTTCATTCATTTATGCAGACATAAAAAAAGACGGATTTGCAGGAATAGGATTTCTGACTTTATTCGTGCCACTTGAAATAATTGCAATCCTTATATTTATTGTTGGTTGTATAGGCTGTATAGTAAGTAAAAAAAAGAAACAACATGAACATCCGTCTACGGTCGATTTAGTTGAATAATGGTCATTTAATTGATAAAACTTCATTAATCAATCTTTTTTAAAAAGGAGTTTTTCCATTTATTTATTATCCTCGCTACACAATTTGTTTTAGATATTCACCAAATATAATACTGCACTTTTATATCTGCTCCGTTAGAAAATTTACAAATACTATACTTTTATATACTCAAACTATATCTTTAAACATAAAAAAGCTGAACTAATAGCAAAATTAGTTCAGCTTAAAAATAGCCTATTTCAGCTTGTTTTAAGTGCATTATAAAATACTGGTACCGGAGCAGTTTCTGGGCTTACCTGATCACTTCTTCTGTCGACCAGAGCGTTTGAAACTTACCTGAGCATAAAGAATTTTATAGCTTGAAATAAACAGTAATTTTTTCATCAAACACTTCTGTCTCAATATATTGTTCACTATGATGGTCACTCACATAATGAATATCATTTAATAACACATTTGCCTTTAGTACCGCTTCGTGCTGCTGGATGATGGTTATTGCTTTGGCACTTCCAGTAATCGAAATCGATACATATTGCTCAACAGGGAGTTGCCATTGTTTGCGTTTATCTTGAATTGTGCGAATTAATTCCCTAATTTGCCCTTCCTCAAGTAAGCTAGATGTCAGATGAACATTGATAAGAACTCGGCATGAAGCATCTTCTGCTAACATATACTGGTCCTTTACAATGGATTCGATTAACACGTGCAATTTTAACAATGTTACCTGTTCCCCATCAATCGATAAAGCAACTGAACCCGTTCGCTGTAATATATTTTTCTCCTCGTCATTTAAATTCACTACATAATCCTTTACTTTGTTCACTCTAGCTCCAAATGCTGCACCTGCTGTTTTAAAATTAAGCTTATAATGAACGGTTTCGTAAGCTGAAAAATCATTTGTCCAAACGCATTCTTTTATATTTAATTCATCCTTCACGAGCTCGCTATATGGTTGATAATCTGTTAACTCGCCGTCTACAGAAACAATGATTTCACTCAACGGCTGCTTTACCTTGATTCCTTGACTATTACGGATGCTACGGCCAAGCTCTACGACTGTTAAAATATTCGCCATCTCTTTTTCAAGCTTAGCATTAACGAGCGATTGATTGTATGTTGGGTAGTTTTGTAAATGAACACTTTTCCCTGTTAATTGTCGGTATAAATCTTCCGCAATAAATGGTGTGAATGGTGCTAGTAATTGACAAATTGTCGTTAGTAGCTCATACAGTGTACTATAGGCACCTCGTTTACCCTCTGTCAGCCCGTTTGCCCAAAATCTTGCTCGTGAGCGACGGATATACCAGTTACTTAGTTCTTCCACAAGCTTGCCGATTTCACGTGTTGCCTGTGTAAATTGATAGTCATCCATTGATTTTGTCACAAGCTGAATTGTGTGGTGTAACCGAGAAAGTATCCAATGATCTAGCTTTGTACGTGTACCTATCTTTTCAGCATCGTACTGGAAGCCATCTATTTCCGCATATAATTGATAAAATTTGAACGTATTATCTAGTGTATCGACTAACTTTGATTTCGCATCCGTCACAATCTTCTTAGAAAAGCGTTTAGGATTCCAAGGAGAACTGTCCACTAAGAACGCCCATCTTAAAGCATCTGCTCCGTACTGTTCTATTAGTTCAACTGGCTCTAATGCATTCCCTTTACTTTTCGACATTTTCTGCCCATGTTCATCTAAAACATGCCCTAAGGAAAGGACATTTTTATAAGGTGCCTTTCCTGTAAATAAAGTCGAAACCGCTAATAAACTATAGAAAAAGCCTCGTGTTTGGTCGATGCCTTCGATGACAACATCAGCAGGGAATTGATTGTTAAAAGTAGTAAGGTCTCCAAAAGGATAATGATGCTGCGCAAATGGCATGGATCCACTATCAAACCATACATCAATCACTTCTGGTGTACGTTTCATATCACCACTACATTTCGGACAAGTACACACAACCTCGTCAATATACGGCTTGTGAAGCTCGATGTCTTGTAAAGTGCCTTTCGCTAATTCTTTTAAAGATGCCATACTATTTGGTGCCTCTTCATGACCACAATCCTGACAAACCCACACATTTAGCGGTGTACCCCAATAGCGATTACGGCTAATATTCCAGTCCACTAAGTTTTCTAAGAAATTGCCAAATCTACCGTGTTTAATGTGATCAGGATACCATGTAACTTGTTTATTATTTTGTAAAAGTTTATCTTTCAATGAAGACATTTTGATAAACCAACTGTCAGTTGCGTAATAAAGCAATGGTGAATCACAACGCCAGCAATGAGGGTAACTATGCGCATATTTTCCCTTATCAAACAATAGCTCCTTTTTAGCGAGCATTTTAATAATATTGACATCACAATCCTTCACAAATTTACCAGCAAGCTCTGGAACCTCTTCTGTATAGCAGCCCTTTAAATCAACAACATTAACAAACGACAGCTCATTTTGCTGTACCGTTTTATAATCGTCCTCCCCATACGCAGGTGCGATATGGACGATACCAGTTCCACTATGCTCTGTGACATAATCCGCTAATACAACGACATGCCCCTTATTAACTTTGACATAAGAAAATGGTGGGGTGTACGACACACCTTCATATTCATGCCCCTCATGTTCACTTAACACTTCAACAGAATCAGCAAAAACTTTATGCACTAGTGATTTTGCTACGATATAGACTTTATTGTGCTGCTTCACTCGAACATACATAAGCTTAGGATTCATGGCTAATGCAACATTGGCGGGTAATGTCCATGGAGTCGTTGTCCAGCCTAGAAAATATTCATCTTTATCTGTAAGCTTAAACATTGCTGTGACAGACAAATCCTTTACATCCTTATAGCCCTGTGCAACCTCATGAGAGCTTAATGATGTTTGACAGCTAGGGCAATATGGTGAAACTCTGTGCCCTTTATATAAAAGCTTTTTCTTGTGCACGTGACTTAAAATATTCCAAACGGACTCAATATAATCATTACTTAGCGTTAAATACGGGTCATCCATGTCTATCCAATAGCCGAGCTGTTCCGTAAAGGAGCGCCATTTCTTCTCATAAGTAAAGACACTGCCCTTACACTCTTGAATAAATTGTTCAACACCATAGTTCTCAATCTCTTGCTTGCCAGAGATTCCTAGCTTTTTTTCTACGCCCAACTCTACAGGCAAACCGTGTGTATCCCAGCCAGCTTTACGTTCAACCAAATAACCTTGCATCGTTTTATATCGAGCCACAACATCTTTAATTGTTCTGCCAAATGCGTGACCTACGTGTGGTAAACCATTCGCAGTTGGCGGACCTTCATAAAAAACAAAAGGCTTATTGCTAGAACGGTTCGCCACAGAAGCTTGGAACGTTCCTTCTTGTTCCCACAATCGACGAATCCTTGTTTCTCTTTCTACAGTTGTTTCTTTTTTTTCTTCGACTTGCATGTACATTCCTCCTATACTAAGTGTATAAAAGGCATACAAAAAACCCCGTCCCAAGTAAGGGACGGGGTTAACCGCGAATACCACCCTAATTCTATTGAAGCAACGTTCAATAGCACTCAGCAACGTACAATCATACGTGTTCTTTTTAACGGTAGACACCCGAATTAGCTTACTATGTTCAGCCAATCTTCTCAGAGAGGATCTTCACGTAACACCTGCACACCGACTTCCACCAATATGTCGGCTCTCTGTAGAACAAAATGAAACACTACTCTTTCTCATCAACGAATTTGTATGCTTTTATTGTCACTCATCTTAACAAACTAATTTTTGTCTGTCAATAATTTCAAAGTACTAATATTGGTAATAATTTTCCTATAATTCATCGAGACATGCTTCGAGGCTTTTATGAAGAGTCGCGAACTTAGGATTCCCATTTGTTTTAATATAAAAGCTTTTCACAAAGGATTTACAGTTAAAAACTAAGATTCTATGATGCTGTACATCGAGCTGTTCTTTTTTTACTTTTAAAGTAGCAGGTAATACTTGCAGTAATTTAATGATCTCTTGCTCCTCTAAACCATGCCCAAGCATTGTGAAAATAGGTACTAAAATCCGTTCATCTTCATTATGTATGAAAGCATAATTTTCTTGCAAAATGGCGTTGTATAATGCACTTACAATTTCAATATAAGAAGCTTTATTTAATTTTGGATTTTTCACCAATTCATCGATTGCATCAGCCGTGTGGGCAACACTATGAGCCCACCCTTTCACTGGCACATAGCCCCTTACATCCTTCTCTGCTGCTAAATTAGCTAGTATTTTATCTTTACAATCAGCGATTTTCTGTTGGGATAAAAAATCGTCTGCGTTATCTCTAAATAATATTAGGGCAATCAATAGCGACGTAAATGTACGGGTAAAAACTAAATCCGATTCCCTTTCTTCGATACCCTTATATAATAAATTATTCAAACATTCCTCTAAAAGCTCCGTTAAAAGTGCATGCTCTAGTAAGTTTTTTTCATGGATCAATTCATAAAACGATCCATAAATTAAGTCATCTCGTAGTTCACTATCTAATGAACCGATATGTAGCATCATGGATTGAATGAGATCAGTATGATCCTTTTGCTGCCATGTTCTAGCTCCACTTTGTAATTCTTTGAGTATTTCTTTTAAGTCATCTTCCTTCAATAAGTTTTCGTTTTGTAGTTTACGCACGATTTTTCTCCTTCTTATAGTTACTTTTATTCGAATAATCAAAAACCACTTTCTCGATAAATACCATCCAGCTTCCATCCCTCATTAAATCGTACATACGTAAACTCCTTCTGCTGTTCGTTGTCCATTACAACAATTACCTTGCTTTTCCAAGGGGAGGTTGTCGCACGCACCTTTCCATTTCTGACCTCATTCATTTGGTCAGACAAAGAGAGCAGAGTAGATGGCGTAACACTATTTTGTATCAAATATTGCGGACGGTCAGAGCTATCTTCTAACTCCTTCATTACTTGTTCATGAAAGGCAATTACTTTTTTGTTCGTATCATACAAACAAATCATAAGTGAACTAATGCATAAAACGATTAAGCTTCCTATTAAAATGACATGCTTTTTCTTTAACCCTATATAAAATTCCCATTTATCTCCCTTTTTGTATAAATAATAATATATACCTATACATATTGGCCAAACAAAAAGAACTTGCCACATTAACACCACCCAAAAGTTATCACCAAAGGACACTAAATATCTAATCATATGATGATTTAAAAACCATAATGGCAAAGTCCAACGCCAAGCTAAATTTTCCTGAGCAAGGCTTTTACAATAGATTAGTATGAGTGGTAAAGATAAAATAAATGCTAACGCATTGTCCATTATTACAATTATCAATGCTTTATATTCACCTCGCACTACCTATTTTTGAGAAAACACCATTATACAAATACTTACAATAATTGTACCCTAATCCAACTATAAAAAATAGCTTATAAAAAAGCTAGACATTCTTGAAATTTTTGAATGTCTAGCCTCGATTCATTAATGGCCTTCCAGTATTTTCATGCTATCTATATCCGCAATTTTTATTATAGAATCATCATTTCGCTCTAATTCTTCGTTATAGTTAACTTCTACATAATCTCCAAGGGACAATGTTGTAGGACTATCAATTAATGGGAACCACGTACCATTACCATGTTTTTGTACGATTTCATCTATTGATAATTTACCAATATTCGATTCGTCTGCATTCGAAACGACTAAAAATTCATGTTCCTTGATTGCTACGACTACCCCGCGTTTTGAATAGATTTCTTTTTCCACTACTGGAATCTCATATTTTTTACGAAAGGCTTCTATTTCTTGACCATAATGCTCCTCTAAATAATCCAATGCCTCTCTCTGCAATAAAAAATATAGGATCGATTTATTTACATCTTTAGATTGATTTTTTTCATGCTCCCAAAGTGAATCAGTTGTTGCCACTTTATATGATATTGGATTTATATATTGTTCGATATATTCTTCTCTTGTAACATTCAGTATTTGTAATTTCTTAGCAAATACCACTTCGTTTTGTTTTTCACTGCCTTCTATAAAAATATCAAGATATTTATCAATTTTTTGTTGTGAAGGTACTATCCCCTTTAACTGTGCGTAAGCATACAAAGATTCTTCTTTTAAAAAGAAGTCAAACTTCTGCTTCCTAACATCATTGGACCATTCCACCCGAGGATCCAACTTCAAAATGAACTTTAGATAATTTTCATCTAAAACAATTGGTGTACTTATTGATTGCTCTGGTATACTTGCTTTTTGATCTTGATTTCCGCTGTCTTGAGTATATAAAAAGATTCCAATACAAATTGTTACTATAATAGACATTACACTATATTGCCAACGCCAAGACCTTTTTTTCATCTCACGCTGTTCCAAATGCTGTACTACATGGGTCATAACACGCTTTTTGCTTTCCGTTAAATCATTTAATACCCTCACATCGACTTTACTCATGCAGTAGGACCTCCCATTCAATATGCTGTAACTTCGGCTTTAATAGCTCTCGCCCACGACGTAGCCTTGTTTTCACCGTACTTTCAGGAATACATAAAAGCTCGGCAATATTTATAACAGGCATTTCCTCAAAATAAAAATAAATAAGGACCTCACGCTGTTTTAATGGTAGTGCTAAGATGGCGTTTTCAACTAAGGTTTGTTCATCCTGCTGCACTAGCATGTCCCTTTTCGTGACAGCCTGCTTGGCAAAGATCTTCTGTTGAACTTGTATTTTACGGTATGTCCAGCTGCGTAAATAGTCTTTACTTTTGTTAATGACGAGCCTCGATAAATATGCCCGTAATTCTCCTCTTTCTTCATAGTTTTGCTGATTATCGTAAAATTTAATAAATACATCTTGAACGATATCTTCAGCACTTTGTAAATCTTTGACGTAATAAAAGGCAAGTCGGATGAGCCTTTCTGTATGCTGCTGCATTATTTCTTCGAGTTCTTTAATTTCAAGCAACATCTCTCCCCCTCTCTGCCCTATAAACGGTGTTCACAGTATAAAGGTTTGTTTTATTTTGGATTTTTTTAAATAAAATCTTCTTGTGATGGATTTTTCTCTGTGCTGTCCTGCTAATTACCCGAGCAGTTCCAGACTCAATTAGTCTAAATTTTCATCAGAAAAAGGTGCAATGACCTCTTTTTTTGTTGAAGAAAGCACAATATTAGTTGATGGCGTTCCAAAAGGCATTGCGGCATCGATAAACTGCTCTAATGTTTCTACTGAATTGGTCGCAATTTTGACAATATAACTGATTTCACCCGCGACACGATAGCACTCTAGGACATCGGGATGTGCGTTACAAAAATTTGAAAGACTTTTACAATCAATGGATTTAAATAAAATAATAGCTTGAATGTCGCGATTCAACTTTTTTAAATTTACTTTTGTGCTATAAGCTTCAATAACCCCCTGCTCTTCTAATTTTTTAACACGCTCAATAACTGCTGGAGAGGATAAATGCACCATCACCGCTAATTCCTTCATCGAAATTTTCGCATTTCGTTGCAATTGCTTTAAAATTTCTTTATCTATTTGATCCATACATATCCACCTTTTTAAATAAATTAGATTTCATAAAACTCCTTTTATTTTAAAGTAATTCATCTGAATTACATTATACAGCTGCTGTCATTAGATAGCACTTTTCTTTACAATTAAACATATAAAGGAGGCATTAACAACATGAAAAAAATATTATTACTATTAGCAAATGGATTTGAGGCTGTTGAAGCGAGTGTTTTTACAGATGTACTTGGCTGGAATAAATGGGAGGGCGACGGCACAACAGAGATCGTGACAGTTGGATTGCATCAGCAATTGCAATGTACATGGAATTTTAACGTAGCTCCCGAAAAATTGCTGCATGAAATTTCATTAGAGGATTTTGATGCACTTGCGATTCCTGGTGGATTTGAGGAAGCTGGATTTTATGATGATGCTTTTAGTGAGGAATTCCAGGCGGTTGTTCGTCATTTCGATGAACATAAAAAACCGATTGCAACGGTTTGTGTAGCTTCCCTAATTTTAGGTCATAGTGGAGTACTAAATAATCGAAAAGCTACTACATATAATCATCCAACAAGTAAACGATTAGCACAACTACAATCCTATGGTGCAGACATCGTCAACGAACGAATTGTTCAAACTGAACATATTATTACATCATCAAATCCTGGAACTGCATTCGACGTTGCATTTAGCTTACTCGAAATGCTAACATCTGAGGAAAATACAAAAAAGGTTAAGGATTTAATGGGGTTTAATTAATTTAATGAAGCTGTCTCCACTAAACACTTGGAGACAGCTTCATTCCATTTAATTTGATACTAGTTGATATAATTTCGATCCTAATTCTTTATTTTTTGTAACCAATGAAATCGTTCTGGATCTCCCAAAATTATGAATAGGTAAAGCAAAAAGTTGAAGATGACCGATATTTTTAGCCATTAGCTCGGGTACAATCGTAATTCCCATTCCAGAAGTTACAGCCCCAAAAACGAAATCGCCAAAGTTCACTTCACTTATGATATTCGGCGTGTAGCCAAGTGATTGTATTTGTTCTACTATATCTTTCCTTGAATCACAAGGAGCTTGATGAACAATAAGCGGCTCCTCACACAATTCTGCAAGCTCAACTGTTGTTCTTGAATTAAAACGATGATTCAAAGGAAACACCGCATAGTAAGGTTCCATAAACAATTCCCAACTCCACAAAGATTCTCCGGTATATTTGGCATCCACAAAGACTGCATCAAGTCTACCTTTTTCTAAAGATTGTAGCAGTTCGTTTGAAGTATTTTGAATCATTAATGTTATAGGTCGATCTAGTAACTTAAGTTTTTGCATTTTGTTTGGCAAATAGTAAGTGGCTAAACTAGGCAAAGCACCAATTGCAATAGGGTTGCTTTGACTAAATTGCTGCAATTCTTTACGAATGGCAGATATTTCAGCCAAAACGGGTGTAATTCGAGAGTAGAAACGTTCACCAGCTTCTGTTAATTCGATACCAATGGATGTCCTATGAAAAAGTTCGGTGCCAAGATTATTCTCTAAGTTTCGTATATGTTTACTTAGTGCAGGTTGGGATAGATTCGTGATTTGAGCAGCTTTAGAAAAACTTTTTTGATTGGCAGCAGCAATAAAACTATGTAACCATTCTGTATTCATTGTATTCCTCCATACCCTATAACGATTTGTTATACCCCTATAAAATAGTGATTGTTCCATATTCAACGTTTTTTAGTAATCTATTAAATATAGATGGTACTTCGATTATAACATATTGTTATAAGTTATCTAATCGACATAATACTTAGCATCTTTAATATATGGAGGTTCTATAAATGAAAAATGTTTTATTATTATCCTTTGGCATGTTTGCCTTGGGTTTTGATGCCTATGTGATCGCAGGGCTTCTCCCAGGAATTAGTGATACGTATCAAAAAAGTACAGCGCAAGTCGGCCAGGCTGTGAGCATTTTCACTTTATTTTACGCAATATCAGCGCCGGTATTTTCATCTTTACTTGCTGGAAAACCAATTAAAAAAATCTTAATATGGTCAATGTTTATCTTTACGATAGCGAATAGCATCACAGCTTTAGCGCCGACCTTTTCTATTCTTCTACTATCGAGAGCAATTGCGGGGACTGGCGCTGGCTTATTTTCACCTTTAGCTGTAGCGGCTTCTACAAAGTTCGTTTCTAATAAAAAGAAAGGAAGAGCTCTAGGATTGACTATAGGAGGAATGAGCTTGGGAACAGTGCTTGGTGTTCCTTTAGGCATCTATATATCGAACGTATTTGATTGGCAAGTAACACTATGGCTATTAGTGATGATCGGTGTCATTTCTGCTTTATGTATGGTTATTTTTCTGCCTGATTTCCCAACAACACCTCCCCCAGCACTTAACGAACGATTAAAAATGTTCCTAGATAAAAGAGTAACTATAACCGTATGTATAACATTTTTCGCCAGTGTTGCTAGCCTAGGATTATACACATATCTATCTCCCTTATTAGAAGAAATGGCAGACTCCAGTAACTTAACGATATATCTTTGGGCATGGGGATTCGGTGGCTTGGTTGGAAGTATAATGATTGGTTACTTAATCGACTATTTTGGAAAACCAAAATCTTTAGTTATAATCATTTTATTTACTTTAACTTTATCCTTTATTTGTATACCAATAATGATTAACTTACCTATATTAAAGTACTTACCGTTCTTTGTCTGGGGAGTAATGGGTTGGGCATGCCAAGCACCTCAACAACATATTTTACTATCGTTTCAGCCGAAAAACGGGAGTTCTGCAGTGGCATTAAATAGTTCAGTAAATTATTTAGGGAGTGCAATCGGTGCAAGCTTAGGCGGTATTGTACTTTCCTTACACATTGGAACAATAACATTGATTTATTTCGCAGTAATCTCTATGTCTTTCGCCATTTGTTTACAGTTCTTTAGTTTGAAGAACAAATATAGTATTTAAACTAATTAATAATTGCGGTTCTAACTGTTGATTTGATGATCCCGTCATTTTGATGGTTAGAATAGCAACTTTGACGGGGTTATCTTTCATTTTAGGATAGGTCTTTCCGTTGTTTTGGCCGTTCTTTCCGTCGTTTCGATGGTTCCATCCATCGCTCTGGTGATTCTTTCCGTCACTTCGGAGGGTTCTTCCGTCACTTGAGTTTCTTTCCGTCGTTTCGGCCGTTCTCCCCGTCGTTTCGATGGGGCTTTCCTTTGGAGGTTCTATCCACGATTTCGGTGGTTCTTATCCATCATTTCTGTGGTTCTATCCACGATTTCAGTGGTTCTTATCCATCATTTCGGTGGTTCTATCCACGATTTCGATGGTTCTATCCATCATTAAGAGTTCTATCTACCATTATCGAGGCAATAGCACGCCTAATATATGTAACTATTGGTAAATTATTTCGTCAAATTGGCAATATAATGAAATTTTTGGAGGCAGTCTAATGAAAAAATTTTTGTTGCTAATTTTGTTGGTAAGTCTTTTTTTGGTTTCTGCTTGTACAAATGGAAAAACACAATCATTAGAAACCTTTTATAAGGATGGAAAAATTGAAAAAATAGATAAAGTGGTCATCCAAGATGGTTCAACTGGTGCTTCAAAAACGATAACTAAGCAAGAACAAATCAATGATTTCATTTCTCTGATTAAAGATATAAAGTATACTCCACAAGACAATCAAGAAACACGTGTTGGATGGAAATACGGTATTACTCTTTTTGATAGTGAAAGAAAATTTAAATTCACACTAAGTGAAATTGATAATACCTACTATGATTCAAACCCGGATATTTATCCTATTGTAGAAAACTATTACAAACAGTTGGAAATTGTAGAAAAGTAAAGCTTTTAATAACTAATGACCTCTTTTATTGAGGTCGTTTTTATGCATTTCAGAACATCAACATCTATAAAACAGCTAACATGTTCTAGCGGTAAATTTTAAAATAAAAACGATCCACGCGCTGCAAATCATTTTTTATGTACAGACACAAAAAACCGATCTCCTAAGAGATCGGTTTTTTATTTAAATGATTATTGTGCAGCTTTTGCGCGAAGAACCATTTGTAGGATACCACCGTGACGGTAGTAGTCTACTTCTACTTCTGAGTCGAAACGAGCTAAAGCTTGGAAAGTTTTAACTGAACCGTCTTCAGATTTAGCAGTTACTGTTAAGATTTCACGTGGTTTCACGTTGTCAGTAATGTTAACAGAGATTTCTTCTTTACCAGTTAAGCCTAAAGTATCAGCTGATTCACCTGGCATGAATTGAAGTGGAAGAACACCCATCATTACTAGGTTAGAACGGTGGATACGCTCGTAAGATTGTGCGATAACTGTTTTGATACCAAGTAAGTTAGTACCTTTAGCAGCCCAGTCACGAGAAGAACCCATACCATAGTCGTTACCAGCAAGTACTACTAAGCCAGTACCTTGAGCTTGGTATTTCATACATGCGTCATAGATGTACTCTACTTCACCTGTTGGCCAGTAAGTAGTGAAACCACCTTCTGTACCAGGAGCAACTTGGTTACGGATACGGATGTTTGCAAATGTACCACGCATCATAACTTCGTGGTTACCACGACGAGAACCGTATGAGTTGAAGTCACGGATTGCAACACCGTTTTCGATTAAATATTTACCTGCAGGTGTTTCTTTACCGATTGCACCAGCTGGAGAAATATGGTCAGTTGTAATTGAGTCACCGAACTTCGCCATAACGCGTAAGCCTTCTAAGCCTTTAATAGCTTCTGGCTCTTTCGCAAGACCTTGGAAGAATGGTGGGTTTTGGATGTAAGTTGATTTGTCATCAAATGTGTATAGAGACTCAGTTGATGTTTCAATTGCATTCCATTTTTCGTTCGCTGTGAATACAGTTTCGTATTCTTTTTGGAATAATTCACGGTTAACTACAGTACCTAATACTGCGTTAACTTCTTCAGTTGTAGGCCAGATATCAGCGAAGAATACTTCGTTGCCATCTTTGTCTTTACCGAATGAATCTTTTTGTAGGTCGACATCCACAGTACCAGCAAGTGCATAAGCAACAACAAGTGGTGGTGAAGCTAGGTAGTTAGCTTTTACAAGTGGGTGTACACGGCCTTCGAAGTTACGGTTACCAGAAAGAACTGAAGTTACGAATAAGTCGTTCTCTTTGATAGCGTCTTCGATTTCAGGAAGTAATGGACCTGAGTTACCGATACATGTTGTACAACCGTAACCTACAGTGTTGAAACCGATTTCGTCAAGGTAAGTTTGTAAACCTGAATCTTCAAGGTAACCAGTTACTACTTTAGAACCTGGTGCTAAAGAAGTTTTTACCCATTTAGGTACAGTTAGACCTTTTTCTACAGCTTTTTTCGCAACTAAGCCCGCAGCGATTAATACGTAAGGGTTAGATGTATTTGTACAAGAAGTGATCGCAGCGATTGCTACAGCACCTGTTGGGATTTCTACATCACCTTCAGCGAATTTAGCTACAGAAGTTTTTGCGAATTCATCTTCAGTTAAACCGAAACCTTGTGTACCTTGTGGTGCCACTACTGCTTCTTTGTAACGAGAACGCATTTGAGATAGTGGAATTAAGTCTTGTGGACGTTTTGGACCAGAAAGGTTTGGTTCGATATCAGCTAAGTTTACTTCCAATACGTCAGTGTAAACTGGCTCTAAAGTTGGATCGAAGAACATGTGGTTAGCTTTTAAGTAAGATTCTACAACCGCGATGTGCTCTTCGTCACGACCAGTTAAACGCATGTAGTTTAATGATTCTTCGTCAATTGCGAAGAAACCACATGTAGCACCATATTCAGGAGCCATGTTAGAGATTGTCGCACGGTCAGCTAGTGGTAATTTAGTTACGCCAGGTCCGAAGAACTCAACGAATTTACCAACTACGCCACGTTGACGTAATACTTGAGTTACTTTTAATGCTAAGTCAGTAGCAGTAGTTCCGTTTGGAAGATCGCCAACTAATTTAACACCGATAACTTCTGGAATTGGGAAGTATGAAGGTTGACCAAGCATACCTGCTTCAGCTTCGATACCACCAACGCCCCATCCAAGAACGCCGATACCGTTGATCATTGTTGTATGTGAGTCAGTACCTACTACTGAGTCAGGGAATGTTTCGAAAGTACCGTCAGCATTTTCGTTTACGTGTACAACTGGAGCTAAATACTCTAAGTTTACTTGGTGAACGATACCTGTTGCTGGTGGTACAGCACGGAAGTTATTGTAAGCAGTTTGAGCCCATTTTAAGAAGTTATAACGCTCAGCGTTACGTTCGAATTCTAGGTCCATGTTTGCTGCTAATGCAGATGCATTACCGTATTTGTCAACTTGTACTGAGTGGTCAATTACAAGGTCAACTGGAATAGCAGGGTTGATTTTGCTTGGGTCGCCGCCCATTTCTTTCATTGCAGAACGTAGAGAAGCAAGGTCAACTACTACTGGTACACCAGTGAAGTCTTGTAATACTACGCGAGAAGGTTTGAATGGTACTTCAGCTTCTGGATCTGCGCCATTACCCCATTTTGCTAATTCGTTTACGTGCTCTTCTTTGATAACATATGCATCATATTGACGTAAAACTGATTCTAATAATACTTTGATTGAGTAAGGAAGGTTTGAAACTTTTGCAACGCCAGCTTTTTCAATCGCAGCTAAGTCATAGTAATTATAAGATTTACCATTAACTTCGAATGATGCGCGGCTGTTGTGTAAATTACCTTGTGCCATTTGCGGATCCCCCTAAATATCTTTTTGAAAAGGCTATATAAATTTTTAAAGCATCTTTTCTCCAATACCCATGATAGCTCATTTATATTCATAAGTAAATTACATTAATATTATCTTTTTCAATAAGTAATCCTTATGACCTTAATATCTAACCTAATGTTTTTAATTTTTTGATGTGCATAATATCAAGGTTTTACAAATCGGAGGTTTTTATACCCTTCTATTTAAGGGTATTTAAATGTATTTAACTGGGGAACTTTCTAGGGCACTCGTAGTTTTTTTAAAAATGGTGCCCCACCTATAATATTGAATAATTTATAACAATCGCTCGGCATGTACGTTATATAGTAGAGATCTTAACAAAGATAATAATTTACAATAACTTGTGTTTTTATACAGATAATTATATTTGAAAAATTTAAAAAAGTCACTCACTTTCCAAATAAATAATGAGTGACTTTTCATGTACTTTTATTTTAGATACATTACTCAGGTTGTTTATCAAAACAAAATCCTTTAAACAATACTGTTCCTCTAAATATTGGACTTTACGATGCAATCTTGGTTCCAACCAAATCATATCGCGCTCTAGCTCTACCTTTGTAGCAATATGTTTGGTTGATTTGACGAAAGGCTTTTTCTTCTGGTTTAAATCCAAACTCAACATTAGCTAGAGTCTTTATTTTTTTGTTTATCATTGTGCCCACCAGAATTGAAAAAGGATTTTCGCTGTAAACCAAGATAACTGTATCCATAACTTTAAAATGTTTATATTTTAACCAATCGATCACATTATCAAGACCTAAATTGTAAAAGCCGTAAAATATAAAGGGTGATACATATTAGTCATATATAATATGTATCACCTTTTTCTTCTTGCTCAGTAATCGCGCCCGATGGGATATTTATTTTAATATTGATGTTTATTTTGTGTAAAAATTCACTTAAACAAACGGGGCAGCTTATGTTGAAGAAGTAATTATTGTAAATGAACAGGACATACTACACCTAAATAAAAAATTAGGGTGATGAAATTGGATAAAAGTATTCCTCTTCTGATGGTCTTATTTAGTTTATTAATTTGTGTGTAGTGTTTTGGAACAGCAAATGCAAATTCGAGTGACACTCCTCCTTCTTTTGAGGAAAAGTACACTGAAGCTGGATATAAATCTGTAAAAGCTGCTGTTAAGGAATTTGAAAATTATTGTAAATGTGATGTAAAGCTACCCGAAACGTTGCCTTCTATTTCTTTCACACATCAATATGGAAGATTCTTCGAAGATAAGAACTATATTGTGAATGATTCAGGAAATTAGTTTTGTTAACAAAGAATTAAGTAATAATAGGGGTACCGCCAACATTTCGGAAATTTTGTACGCTAAGGTGGTCCCATCCCGAAAATGCGGATTTACAACGATAAGACTTTTGAGACAGGTCATATGAGACACTAGTCCCTTATTTGTCGTAAAATTGATTAAGTCTCAATAGATTAGACCCTATTGATACAAGCCTTATAACCCTTGATATAACTAGGTTTGTATTCTTACCGTTGTAAATCCGAAAAATCCTGACGCTACCCCATCAGGTTTTAAAACATCTTTTAATATCATACATAACACTCTTGAAGTTCGTTTGGTAATAATTAAATAATTTATTAAAATTTCTTTTACTTTTATTTAATTCTTGGAAAATGACAACTAAGTTATTTATTTTTAAAGTTTAAACAGCATAACCCCAATCCAAATTTAGGACAGGGTTAAAAATAAAGTGGTTTAATTAAATTATAAAGCACCTGTAAATTCTAATTTTTTTAGTAATAAATATTTAAGGGAGATGACGACGTTGAATAACAAAAAATTAATTGCTTTATTGGTTGGATTCTTATTCTGCATAAGTGGATGGCAATTAGTTAAAGCGTCACAACAAAATTTAGAAAGTGACTATTATAAATTAGGTTACACATCTATTTCTAAAGCGGTACAGGAAACTGAATCATATTATAAAACAAAGTTGGATTTACCCTCGAAAATAGCCCCATTGGATTTTACTCATTCCTTTGGAAGATTTAATAAGGAAAATGATACTCTAGAAATAGAATATTTAAATAATAAGGAACATATTAATTATGTTATAAATGTTTTTCCATCAAAAATTAAAATTAATAAATTAATAAATACAAATGATATTCAAATATCTCTAAAAGGTGGAACACAAGCTTATTATTCATATTCAACAGGTGAAATAGAAGTAAAAGTAATAACTTTGAAATTTGAAAAAAATAAATGGATTTATCTACTAAGTATTCAGGAAGATTTATTAACTAATCCCTTGTCGGAATTACAAGAAATTGCAAACTCTTTTTAAAATATTAAAATCCCCCAGTAACCGATAAAATCTAACAGGTTATTGGGGGATATTTTTATCTAATTTATGTATGAAATTATTCAAAATAATAAAACCCAGCAAGAAGCTTTTGACATTGCAAAATCTTTAGATGAAGAAACCACAATGTATCAGCTTTATTGATCATAAATATATCATTTATATCTAAATAGACATACAGAAAGACCAGGTACTCACCTTATAATGAGCGCCTAGTTATTTGTTTTGGTGATTTAAAAGTAATCTCTATAATCGTATTTAACGGAAAAATATTCACAAAGATTAATTTAATTGAAGTTCTGGTCGATATTAGGATAAGTATGGTAAATACTAAATAATCAATTTACTAGAAAGGTGGAATTCTTTAATGATTACTACAAGAAATTCAACAACTATGCAATATTTAATGTCACGTAGATCCTATAAACAAAATGGACTCATTCAAAAAAACAGTAATGACCGCACTTCTAAAGAGAGTCAAGAAAGAATAAACAATGTTAATAAAATTATCGAAGAAAGTAAAAGATCTAAACCCTCTACTAAACAGATTGAAACACTTAAAAGTGCTGCTAAGGATGGTTTATTAGGCTCTAGTGCTAATAAATTAGGACCATGGGGGAAACATAGCCTCCAAAAATTTTTATCAAACTCTAAGTACAATTCAACATTAAATGCTTATCGAAATTCAATATAAAATTAGTATAATCAAAACACCCTTTAACACTTTTGAGGGTGTTTTGAAATACAATTACTGGCAAGGTATTACCTTTGACGTTGTGCAATAAAAAAGCCCAGGCTCAAAATTAATTGAGTACCTGGACATTAAACTATTCATCTACTATATTTGTTACTTGAGCCAACTTAGCTGCTTTAATTTTACTAGCTCCACCTTGTGCTGCAGCCATTCCAGTAAACGTTCCTGTTTTAACACGCCAATTAGCATTGTTCGATGTACGATACCCAACCGAAATGATGCTTTAATACATCTAAGACATTTTCAGCTGCTTGTTTTGTAGCGTATGTGCCTGTTAAGATGCGATATTTACTAGTAACTGCGGAAGGCTTTTGTTGCTGTACATCACTTAAATTAATTAATTCAACGTGATTGCAAATTCCGAGTTCGGCGCGCCAGCAAATACAACCGTTCCGTTTTTCGGCAGTTTTACTTTTTTATTGTCGCTCACAACGGTAAAATTAATACATACTCCCTTTTCATCATACACCGCGAACGAACTCTGCGATGGCAATGCCACAGTCATCGTTTTCCCTGCTACCGTTTGTGGGATCGTAAACCATCTTGCATGCCCACTTTCTTGTAGTGTAACTTTGGATGATTGGCTTGCATCAAGCGGTTTCACGCTGGTTCCACTTACGTATAACAATCCGGACATCTCCATGTATTCATTACCGCCTTCAGTATAAAAACGAGATTCCGTCGTATCACGGCCTGTCATCACGGGGATCTGAAGCTGATGCGCAGCCGTGTTTGGGCCAGTAATTTTTCTGCCGTCCCAATAACCCTCTAGACCTTTATTACGATTAATTTGTGTTGTAAGCATCATTGGTAAGAGATATTGAGCAGAACTATATTTCTCGTTTATAAGATAGTACTTGACGCCTTCCCGATTTGCCCATGCGGCAGTGGTTTCCTTCGATAACACGTTGTCTTCTAGTTTCTCGGCTAAATAGTAAGTAACCACCTCTTGCCCTAAACCTGGCATCGATATAAATGTGCTTTCCTTCAAATATGTTCGTCTATTCTTCTCAGTGACGAAGTTGAGCTTGGAGGTACCTGACTCATTAATAAAGCTTCCATCCGCAGTAAATACATATTTTTCTTCTGGATTAGATGGTAAGATCAGTTCTCCATTCTTCGCTATTTCTATTTTGAAATGACTGAAACTATTGCCGTAAAAACCCGCTTTCTTTGCTACGTCTTGAGGCATCTTAGCCTTGACCGGCTTGCCAAAAGATTTGTTCGGCTTGATTTCTTTAATTGTGCCCTTCTCTTTAAGCGCTGTGAGCAGTAATTCAGTCGCCATCAATTGATTTGTAGTGCTGCTACCGCCGGATGACAATACAGCTACTGCCATCTTCTGTTCGGGAAGTACGACCAGTGAAGCATGTTGCAGTCCCGTGTCGCCGCCTTTAGCCAAGCCCTTTATCCCATATTCATTGAATGGATATAGTTTCACACTATCCCAGCCAAGACCATAGTTGACAATATTATCTCCATCCCCTGGCCACATTCCTTTTTTATATTCCTCTTGCTCCATCGCTTTGACAGCCTTATCAGAGAGGATTCCTTTTCCCTGTCCCATAAATATTTGTGAGAATCGCACCATATCTTCTGCTGTGGAAGAGATCCCTCCTGTACCAATCACATTCACCGATTCAGTAGGAAGCTGCCCTTGGTACGTTGGAAAATAAAGTCCAGCCCGCTTATCGTTTTCCCATTTGTCCTGCGGCGTTTTCGTATGATTTAGCTTTAAGGGTTTTGTAAACCGATGATGTATAAATTCGGTAAAGCTCAGACCGCTGACTCTTTCCACCATAATCTCGGCAAGCGTAAAGCCGTCGTTGCAGTATACAGAGAACGCGCCAGGATCCGCCTTCAATTGCTGGTTTGACAATTGCCGCAACAAGTTATCATGGGCATAGGTATCATTATCTTTAAATAAAAATGTATTACTAAACGTACTACCTTGCAAGCCGGAGGAATGGTTCAACAGCATACGCGGCGTAATGCTTTTGTAACGCTCGTCTTTCATCTTGAAATCAGGAACATAGTGGACGACAGGAGCATCCAAATTGACTTTTCCTTCGTCGACCAATTTCATTACAGCCGCCGCTGCATACATTTTACTGACTGAACCAATCCCGTATAGGGTATCTTTGGTCAGCGGCTGTTTCCCTTTCATATCATTCTTTCCTGTCTGACCCGACAAAATAAGTTTGCCATTATCAATTAGCGCATACTGTACGCTAGTCGTCTCATAGGACTTCGTGAGTAGGGTAGCCTTCTCTGCCGCAATCTTTTTCAGTTCTTGACTAGCTAATTCTTGGCTAGCGACAACCATAGTCTGACTACTAGAAAACGCCATCGCACCTGTTGGAAGGCTCATTGTCAACGCTAACGTAGCAGCTAACACCGCAGATAATTTATTTTTCATAAATGAATTGCCTCCTTGATTTCTAGATACACACTTCCTAAAACAATAATTTATTCCCATACAAATAAAATTTTTTTGTTCACTTATACACCTTGATCACCCCTTTCGCAAGAAATATTTTCCATAAATAGAATATCAAAGTTTTATTTACTCGTAAATACAATGATAGACTGATACCATATCAGGCTTAAGGCTTATGGTTGATTATGACTAAGAAAATTAAAAAGACCAGCTCGGCTGAATGATATGCTCCCTATTAGGTAGACAGATTAAAAAATAAAATCTATTTATCTAAGGACTCGAATTGAAACTACATATTACTTGAAGAAGGTTACTATTCTATCAATGAATTGTGTGAAAGGTTTTCATTAGATCATCAAACTTTATATATATGGAAAATAAATTATGTGGCAGGTGGACGTGAAGGATTACAAGAAGCTACTTCATGTAGATTATATCCAAAAGAGTTAAAATTAGTAGCTGTGCACAGATGGAGGTGTTGGCGAAATATGAGATTAGCAGTACCTCTGTTTTAAAAAGGTGGGTAAAAAAATATACAGGTCATAATAAATTAAAAGATTCAAGTAAAGGAATGAGTTAAGCTATGACAGAAGGAAGAAAGACAACTTTTGCCGATAACCTGCTATTGTTATGATGTTAAGAAAAAGCAGACTTAGACAATGAAATAGAGCCAAGTCTTCCATGTTCTCCATTAAAATCATCTACTTAAGAGCAAAGTTTTCTATACATAATTGGGATTTATACTGCTATAAGACTTTCAATAACATAAATCACCATCCGTTAACTACAAGTAAAACAAAAACAATAGCATCGATTTGTAAAAATCATCCATGCTTTCATCAGGGTAACTAAACAGCCTTTGCTATTTCTGTAAATATAAAATCCTACGATATTCATTGTTAATAAATAATTACACTTATCATTAATTTTATATTCAATTTCTATCTTCTTTTAATTAGCACCAAGATGTACCCTGTTTTCTATATACAAGACTTGCAAAATTATAATAATCCATCTTCTTATACTTCTCGTAATATTACCATCCTGTAGTAACACCAGTAGGCAAATATTGCACTGTGAGTAACGGCGCTTAATGGCAAAAGAGTCTTAATTCCAAACTTTAAAGCAGTTTTCCTTATTTGTTTTTTTAATATCCTTTAAATACGTTGGATTTCGAACGGCAATTTTCATTGCTTCACTCAATTTCTGGACAGGAATATTTAATAGTAGGAGCGTAAGCAAATAAATCAAATTATATTATATAATGATAATATGTAAAAAAGCCACGTTATTGCGGCTTTTTCAAAACTCTTTTCTAAATTTGTTTCCCCAAAAGGTTTCAGTTAGTAATATTTTCATTAAGGGGAATGATATCGAATAGTTGCTGATACACCGTTTGCAAAAGATCCACCAGAAGTTGTTATTTCTACAGACAGAAGAGTACAACTATTTACTGAGAAATTTGACGTTGTAGTTGTACAACAATTTGGCGAAGCAGATGTACTAGGTCCTGTAATGGTTGCTATGATACCAGTAGGTACCGGGGCAGTAAAACCACAATTTGTACTTAAATATATTTGTGCAGATGCAGTATCACCAGCAGTTAAATTATGATCTCGTATATTAAGAGTTAAACTTGTTATAACTGCATTTTGAGGAACAACAAATGTATTTTTAATGAAAGTAGCTGATGCACTTCCAATCCCAAGAAAATCATTGTTTGCAACGGATTGATCTGTACTTAAGTAAACTTCCATTAGGCCCGGACCATTCAAACCTGTTGGACCAGTAGTGCCAGTTACTCCTGTTATTCCTTGAAGCCCGGTTGAACCTGTTGTTCCTGTCGTGCCCGTTGTTCCTTGAAGCCCTGTTGGACCTGTTGCTCCTGTCGTTCCTGTTATTCCTTGAAGCCCAGTTGGACCTGTTGCTCCTGTCGTTCCTGTTATTCCTTGAAGCCCAGTTGGACCTGTTGCTCCTGTTGCTCCTGTCGTTCCTGTTACTCCTTGAAGTCCAGTTGGACCTGTTGCTCCTGTCGTGCCCGTTGTTCCTTGAAGCCCAGTTGGACCTGTTACTCCTGTTGCTCCTGTCTTTCCTGTTATTCCTTGAAGCCCAGTTGGACCTGTTGCCCCTGTTGCTCCTATTCTCCCCTCTATTATTTGCAGTCCAGTTTCTCCCGTTTCTCCGTTCAACCCACTTTGAAAGTTATTAATTTTCATAGGATCACCTCCTCCCCTATTTCATAATATTTTTATTAGAAATATTGAATTAGACATATCACTAGGTTATATGACCTGAAAAATAGATAAATGTAATCCAATAATATAATTATATTTATTTTACGTTTACTATCGTAGCGGATATGGTAATGGTTCATCATTTGCCTTAATTGTTGTTCTATTTATACTTCTAATTATTATCGTCTCTACTTTCATGAATAGAGAGTATTAATATTTTCGATTTAAGGGTCGCCTCCAGCCTGGTGACCCTTTTGTAGTTTCTTTCCTCAAAGCATTCAGTATTTGAAAGTATCCTTTAATGCACTTAAAGCCTTTAAAATATCTTCTTCAAAAGGTGTACCCTTAGCCAAATCGAGATAAAATTCTTCCGTCTCTTTCACATAACGTTTTCGGAACTTTTCATTAGCGACCAAAGCACTTAACAAGTTGTGAAGTCGATCTGCTAATTTCACCATTTTGGCAATGGGATTATTTCTAATATCTTGGATATATACTTCCATTTTGTGGCCCTTACTTTTAGTTAAGATTTTCACAGCAGTTAGAACATCTTTTCCTCCATAAAAGAAAATCTCTTGTTCGCTTGCGTCTGTATCTTCTAATAAATCATGAAAAAGGGCTGTTATAATATATTTAGTATCTAAAAAGCCCTTTTTCTCTAAAATACTTGCAACTTCAATGGGGTGACTGATATAAGGTTTTCCACCAATTCTTGTTTGCCCTTCGTGCTTTTCTTTCGCAAATAATAAACTACTAATTATCATTTCACTTCTCCTTTCAACATCTCTTTGCTGAACAATAGTAAAATGCGATGCTTTTATTCAAGCACCGCACTCATAAATTGATTAAAAAATTATTTTGCTGCCATTACTGCATAGTAATTGTTTTCATTATCTGCAAAATTAAATATCCTACCTGAAGGCATATTTACAATTTCTCCGACAATAACGTTTTTATTTAAAAGGTCATTATATAATTTATCGAAATCTTCAGAGAAGAACATCAGAGAAGGTGTACCAAGATTCATTTCAGGTTGCATTTTAGCAATTAATTCCTTATTGTGGAGAATAATTGTTGTCTCTGCTTCTTTGGTTGGAGCAATTTCAATCCATTTCATTCCTTGGCCGTTATCTTCCTCTGAAATGACACTAAACCCTACTTTTTCTGTCCAAAACTCTTTTGCTTCATCCTGGTTATTAACATACAACATGAGTTGACCGACTTTATTAATCATTGATTTTTATACTCCCTTAAAATGTCTTACTTTGCTTACTATGGATTATCACCAAAACGTGTGGTTGATTTCCGTTCCGACTGGGCGCTTTGGTGCTGCCGCTTCGCTTTCGCGCAGAGCAGAGCTTCCTGGGGGCGTCCGATGAGCCGCTTTTGGTGTTGCTGTCGCTACGCTTTCGCACAGAAAACATCCGCTGCGCTGCAGGGTCTCGGGCCAACACGATGTTGGTCACGAAGGCGTTATCACAGGATGTGATGCTTTTAGCCTTCGTTCCTCTATTGCTGATCCCCGAGGAGTCGCCCAGTCTCCACTCCAATCATCTATTTTACATAGTAGACGTTTTAACAAAAGTCATCCACAACTTTTGGTGATGAACCCTTACTATAGCGACTGCACATGCTCATTCAAACGGTCCCAAGTTTCTGCGATGCCTTGAAGCATACCCATATCCATAACGGTCTTAAGGGCCTCTGCAGACACATATTCTGCACGATTTATTAGCTTAGTCTTTCCTCCCAAATCGACGAATTCCAATGTAATCTCGGTCGACGGCATGGAGTCATTCGAATTACCTTCAGCATCCGAAAAGTAATCGGTATAGCTGATCTTCTCAGGCTCAATAATCTCCTTATAAACCCCTTTTCCCCATGCTTCCATACCAAAAAAGTCACCTAGGTTTTCATCGACGCACTTCATACAGTAGTGCCAAACGCCTCCCGGACGGAAATCAACTATGCAGACTGGGATTTCCCATCCTCTCGGACCCCACCAATGTTTCAGATGTTCTGGCTCTTTAAACATATTGAATAGTAAGTCTCGTGGTGCATCGAAAACGCGCTCTAATATAAGTACGCGATCGTTCTCTACTCTTGATATCATTGAATTGTTAGACATGGTAGTTCCTCCTTGATGATGAAATGGTTTTATGATTTTTCTTTTTTCTGCAATTTTTTCAAATATTCATCTAAATTATCAAATCTTTCTTGCATTACACCCTGGAAGGACTGTATCCAAGAATCCAGCGCTTGGAATGGCTCGGGCCGGAGCTTATAGATTCGACGGTTAGCTTCAGCATGTACTTCCACAATCCCGTTGTCGCTAAGTACTTTTAGATGCTTTGAAGTTTGAGGTTGCCTCAATCCCAGTTGGTTGGCAATCTCACCCACGGTTAGAGGACCCTGGCGCAGGAGTTCAACGATATTCATGCGATTTGGTTCAGACAAAGCACTCAACGTCATTAAGTTTACTCCTAGAACTTTCCCTGACATGTCGCTCACCTCGTAAAATGATGGTCGCCGGTAAATTATCATCTACATCAGCACAGGTTTTATGATCCTGTTAATCGCAATATAACTCAATTAGAATATTCCTGTCAAGGAATATTGAAGAAAGTAGCCCACTTCAACCTTTAAGCCAAAATATTGTCTCTCACTTTAATATAGTAATACTAATAGCAAAACACTTAATTATAGAAACACCCCCTCTTCAATCCTTGCTATTACTTAAGTATAAACGTTGAAATAAATATGTACGAAAATGCCTGTTTAACCAAGTACATTTTTGATTCCCTTTGTATATTACAACTTTACAGGGAGACTTGGCGATCCATTCCGCATCTTTAACATCAGTCTTACGAACGGGAACCGCTTTGATATGTTGGGCATTTACAACTAAAAATTTGATACTCTCAGCCTCGAGTATGTTTACAATACGCTTCCAAAATACACCTGTACTTTCCATAGCTACGTGCGTACAACCATGTTCTTTAATCCAATCAATTAACTGCAATAGAAAAAACGTTTTGGTTTGAATCACTTTGTCTTCTGGTGTCATAATACATGCGGTAATCGAATCCTTATGAATATCCATACCACATGCACGTTCAATGATGACTTCCATTAGAAACATCCTTTCTACGGCCAATCAAATTAGGGGCTGGTGCGGCAACCTGAGTAGGATGAATCTCCTATGAGTGCTTCCCGTGAGGGAGCGACAGTCAGTGATACACCGAGGTCGTTGGAGTCAGACTAACGGAAGGGCTTAAGGCACCATAGTTTATCGACCTTCCTCTCCCAGCCGTAGTATTCAATACCCGTTCTGAGTACATTTTCATCTTCTGTGGTGTAACGCTAGTTTTTACGCTACATGGATGGCTAATGGGGCAGTTAAATTTAATAAAAATTTTCGAAAATTGGAACTTATAGGAACAATAATCGTATTAACTTTAAAAGAATAAATAAAAATTAATGATTTAAGGGGGAAATAATGAACTACATACAAACAATTCGTAAGTTAATTGGAAATGAAGTGCTAATGACTGTTGGTTGTGGAATTATTATTGAACAAGAGAATCAAATTTTACTACAACATCGAAAAGATCGGGATGTTTGGGGTATCCCAGGCGGTGTTATGGAGCCTGGAGAAACCTTTCTTGAAACTGCTGTCCGCGAAACATTTGAAGAGACAGGATTGATAGTTGAACAATTAGAGTTGTTTGGTCTTTATTCAGGAGGAGAAGGATTTGCAGAATATCCGAATGGAGATAAGGTCTTCAGCATCCAGATTATTTTCCATTCAAGTAGTTTTTTAGGAGAATTAATTCATGAAACAGAAGAAAGCCACGAACATAGATTCTTTACTCGCAATGACCTACCACTTTTGAACGCACATCAAGAGCGATTCATTCAGGATTGGGTAAACCAAGTGACTTTGCCCATAATAAAATAATCTGACGGAGTTCGACCATCAAAAAGGGTAGAGATAACAACCTTTTTCTTAATCAACTCCCATGAAAATAAAATCTCTGGCACTAAAAAAGTCCATGCTAAAAAGGTAAACGATTCAATCATAAATTTTTTACATAAAGATCTTTCCATGTGAACTGGGCTATTTAGTAACAGGTGCTAATGTTCAAGAAGTATAAGCTATTTAGTCATTTTGGATTTATTAAATTCATGGAACAAAAAAGCCCGATTTTTCAATTTGAATACTGAGAAATCGGCTTTTTGATATTGATGAAGCAGTCACAATTTTTGTACTAGCTTAGCTGTTTTATTTTTGTTATAACATTAAATTGTTCTCGCAATTATTTGGATTGTATGAGTAATTATAATTAAAAATCCTAAAACAATACAACATGTCGCTAGCGTACTTTATGATTTTTTTGCTTCACAAGACCCCAAAAAATCAGGCATAGTCCAATCACAATAGATACTATTGATAAAGTTATAAAAAATGGTGTACCTAATGATATTATAGGAAAAACATCTGTTAATTGCATGTAAAATTCTCCCTGTTCCAGATTCTAAGTTTACATATAGCTCTTCACCCAAATATGTACTTTCCTGCACATCTCATTTCGAGAGAAAGCTTTGCGCAGGCGTTGTTTGAGCCATCTCATTCCTCATACCTAAATCAGGCATTTCTGCGGAGTCACCTCTCTCCGCTTCATATGCTTTTTATACCACCAATAACAGATAATTGTCACTATGAGTCATTTAATTTTCCCAGTTACTACTTTAAATTGTACAAATCGATTTTCTCTTTTTTCTTACCCATTCCTTACAAATTTATTAACTTCTAACTACCAATTAAACTGTAGGTTAAAAATTGCAGTCAGTGAAAAGTTTGAAGGGACTGTCAATATTTTAGTGTAACTGACAAGCCATCTTTTCGACGGGAATGATTTTGATTTTAGAAGGCCAAACTCTTCTCAAAAAACAAAATTTCGCTGCGTGTTCCTTCTCCTTCTTTTTGTCACTCAAACAACGCTTCAAGTTCTGCACTCGGGCGTAAAGTGATTGGATTTTATTATTAATCACATCATTATTAAAATGATGGACCAAAAAATACACAGTAATCTCGTTTACAAAAAATGCAGTGCGAATTTGTATATAAATCGCACTGCGTATAATAGAGGTAATTGGAAAGCGGAAAAAATTATCACTATTTTTAAAAAGTTACGATCAATATGTATAGAAATGTTATCCCTTAGTTTCCCCTAACTATGTGTTAAAATGACAATCCTCATTATCAGCCATGCTTTTCAACTACTTCTCATAATTTTATTCAAATAAAGAGATGATTGCTATAATCCACACGCCTACCACTAGTATTAAAAACCACCAGCCCGTAAACTTTACGAACTTTTTTAAAAATGGTTTCTCAGTAAATTTATTTGAAAAGGAACTCATTTTTAAAAAATCTTCTGGAAACTTTAACAACATGTAAGAAAAACTACCGAAAATTAAAGTGACCAATATTGCCATAATAAACATTGTACCTACTCCTAAACTTTAAGTTTTTACATCACTCAATAATTATATTATTTAGCAACTAGATTGCACATGAAAAATTTAAGAGCTAGTACAAGTTTTAGAAACGAGATATACAGATGTTGGTTTAATAAAGGTAAAATCCTCCTTGCAGTATTTTTTCACGTTTTAGCATCTTCGTGAAAAGCGTATACATTGCCGCGATTTACACAAAACAATTCTGTTAATTCTTATCTAAGAATCAACAGAAGAAACTCCAATAAAATTCGTATGAATCTGTCATTAGGAGCAAATGCTGTAGGTATGTTCTAAAGTCTAAAACAGTAACTTCTCCTACTTCTACAAATGCGTACTCAATAGCAACATTAGCGCAGAACATCACAAAGTAAATAAAACTCCATCACTTTCTAAAGGAGGAAAAAATGAATATAACATTGCGTCTTAAAATAATGATTTTTCTACAGTTTTTTATTTGGGGATCTTGGCTTGTTACATTTGGTTCTTATATGATCAATACGTTGCATTTTACTGGTGCGCAAGTTGGAGTCGTGTATAGTTCTAACGGTCTTGCAGCCATTATTATGCCAAGCCTTATAGGCATTATTGCAGATCGGTGGGTAAAAGCAAATGTGTTATACGGAATATTGCATTTCCTCGGTGCGATTACCCTATTTTCTGCTGCTCAAATTTCAGATCCTTCAATGATGTTCTGGGTAATGCTCTTTAACTCAATCGTTTATATGCCAACACTTGCTTTATCGAATACCATTTCTTATTTTTACCTGGAAGACAAAGGACTTGATGTTATAAAGGACTTCCCACCTATTCGTGTCTATGGGACAATTGGTTTTATTCTTGCGATGTGGATTATTAGTCTTGCCAAAATTGAATTAAGTAATATTCAGCTTTTTATTGCTAGCGGCTCTTCGTTGCTACTTGCACTATATACAATTTCACTTCCTGCATGCCCACCTTCTAATGCAGTTAAGGGCAAGTCGTTGGTAAGCCTTTTGGGACTAGACGCTTTTGTTCTTTTTAAAGATAAAAAAATGGCGTTGTTTTTAATTTTTGCAATGCTATTAGGTGTTGCGCTTCAAATTACTAATACATTTGGTGATCCATTTTTACACGACTTCGCCTTAAACCCTGATTATAAAAATAGCTTTGCGGTAAAATACCCAGCTATTTTATTATCAGTGTCACAAATTTCAGAGGTATTCTTTATTCTGACCATTCCATTTTTCTTACGTAAGTATGGCATTAAAAATGTAATACTGATCAGTATGGTGGGATGGACATTACGTTTTGTTTTCTTTGGGTATGGAAACCCAATTGGCGGAGGATTTTTCTTATTGTTATTATCAATGATTGTTTACGGCTGCGCCTTTGATTTCTTTAATATTTCGGGAGCCATTTTTATGGAAAAAGAAGTCGACCACCGCATTCGTGGTAGTGCTCAAGGATTATTTAGTACAATGGTCAATGGCATAGGTGCCTATTTAGGAGCTGTTATTAGTGGAAAAGTAGTTGATTATTTTACAGTTGACGGAATAAGGAATTGGCAATATATTTGGTTGTTCTTTGGAGCGTATACACTCGTTTTGGCCATCATTTTTGCCATCGTTTTTAAATATAACCATGCCAGTAATGAAATGAAAAATGTAACAATGAAATAGTGCATTATTTCTTCAAGGAAAAGAAAGAGCCTTACCGTCCATGGTGTAAGGCTCTTTACTGTAATAGAATTACTTAAAGAATTACGCAAATTCCGCTACAAGGAATAATTTTTTCTCCACTCTTCAATAGACATTTCATCAAAGCTCTCAACATCATCTAGTTTCAAGGGTGTAATTAATTCTAATGAATTACCATCTGGGTCTGAAAAGTAAATTGCCGCATTAGCATGTGGAATATTTGATAGAACTAGAGGTTGCTGTTTAGTTGAAGACAACCACTCTTATACATGCTCAAGGTCTTCTTCGTCAATTTTAAACGCCAAATGTCGAATAAATGGATGGTATTTTAAGTGAACACTTTCATTGGTTTGAAATCAAAGGCTAAAAACCTGCACCTCCAAATTGTTAAAAACATCAACAGTACGGGGCCGACCCGTTTTTTTGTATAATCAAATATTTTCAAATTTTAGTAAATAGTATTGTTGTAATGATACCTACGATACCAATTATTAAAGCTATTAAAAACCTCAAAAAGCGCGAGAAATCAATTTAAAAACGTTGATTTCTTGCGCTATTCTAATGTGAAATTTTATTTTCTTCTTGGAAATATAATTATGTCACAGTCTCTTTTAGTCAACTAATTGGCTATCTACCATTTAACCTTTATAGGCTTCTCGTTTTTTAAAAAGATTCCCTTTCCTTTTTCATAACAAGCGACTTTAATGTATCACTTAATTCCTGAATACGACTAGTTGTGTTCGTCATCATCTCTAGCATATTATGTTCGTCCTCCACCGAGTGTACAATCTCTCCTGTGGAAGTCGCATTTTGTTCGGTCATATCATTAAGCTTTTCAATCTGTAATTGGATTGTTTCAAATTGCGAAATAGCGCTGCTTAGTTCATTCATTCCTCTTGTTAAATCGAAGTTAGACTTTGAAAATGAATCTTTTAAAATAGTAAAGAAGTTGCTTACATCTTGTAACAGTATTTCCCCTTGTTGTAACGCTTTTTCACCGTCATCAGAAATGGCGAATCCTTTACCATGCTCCCCCGCTCTTGCCGCTTCAATTGCAGCATTAAGAGCAAGTAGATTCGTTTGCTCTGCAATATGCTGTATGCCCTTTAGTAAGCTATCTACCGTTTTCAAGCTTGTCTGTAACTCATTCACAGTTTCAGCTGTAGAACTCATCGCTTGATTCATAACGCCCATTTGCACCATCGCATCTTGCATTTTCTCCCATCCTACTAATATCTCTTGCTGCAAATCAGTAGATTTAGAAATAGTATCCTTTGAAATTGAGAATGTTTCGTTGACAAAATGCACAGATTCCTTCATCGTGCCATGAATCATTTGCAAGCTAGATGACTCCTGCTGAATACTTGCGGAAATATCCTCTGTAGCTATAAGAATTTGTTTACTTGATCCAGATATTCGCTGCATTGTTTGTTGGAATTGTGTAACGTGTTCATCCAACGCTTGACTACTTTTTTCAATTTCCTGAAACGTATTTTCAAGCTCATTTAATGACGCCTTCACTTCATTTTGTTGAATTGTAGCATGTTCAATTAGTTCATTGCCCCATTTAGCGATTAAATATAATGCAATAATGACGCCATTCATTATCGCAAATAGCGTTATAAATACAGTCATATCATCAAATTGCCCTAATAATGATTTCGAATTAGCCATATAAAGAATCAGAAAGCTGATATTTGTCAGCACACCAAAAAATACAAGTAATTCTTTTTTAAAATAAAGGGCGATAATGGCCACCGAACAAAGTAAAATATAATGTTTATTTAATGAAAAACTATCAACTAAAAATAAAGCAAAAACAGTACTTGAAGGAATCATTCCAAAAATAAAGCCTTTAACATACGTGTTAATTGGTAAAAAGTAATTACAAACTGCTAATGCCATAACGGCTAGTCCAACAAATAAGAACATAATGCCCTTTGAGAGTATCAACGGTCCACAAATTAAAACAGCCAAAATTGAAATAATGGCTAAATTAACACGATGGACTTTTCTTGTATCGTAGCGAATATTTTTCTCCATAATAGTCCCCCCTAAAAAATGAATGGACATTCATTGCATTTTACTATTATTATAAAGTATAACAACTACTTTTTGTAGATAAAAAATGCGTTTTAGAGAATTTTTAATACGCTTCGAAAATAAAGGGGGATCATTTAATGGGGAGCGTCCAAAAACTTGCACCAAATTTTTATTGTATTGATACACACGATTTAAATCGGGAACAGCGTACAAGCTCTTATTTGCTTATCGATGAAAAAATTGCATTAATCGAGACTTCCGCCAGTCCGTCTATGCCATTTATAGTAGAAGGTTTAGATGAATTACATATTTCTCTAGAGGATATTCAATATGTAATTGTTACGCATATTCATTTAGACCACGCCGGAGGTGCAGGCTTGTTTTTACAAAGCTGTCCAAATGCAACATTCGTTGTACATCCACGAGGTGTATCTCATATGGTTGATCCTAGTCGTCTAATTGCAAGTGCGCAGAGTGTTTATGGAGCAGAATTCGATCGTCTATTTGATCCAATTGTTCCTATCGATGCTGAACGCATTATAGAAATTGGACATGAGGAAGTACTATCTTTAGGTCAACATCAGTTAACGTTTTATCATACAGAAGGTCATGCAAGGCATCATGTATCTATGCATTATTCTGCTACGAATGGCTTGTTTGTAGGAGATACTACTGGTGTACGTTATCCGGAAATGGAGAACGAATCCATTGATTTAATTATTCCCTCCACTTCACCGAATCAGTATGATCCAGATACAATGGAGCAGTCTATCCAGCTTTATGAAAAATTAAATGCTTCAGAATTGTATTTCGGTCATTTCGGTGCTTATAAAAATCCAGCTGAAGCTTATAGACAAGTGCGCTACTGGACACCGCTATTTTTAGCTGAGGGGAAAAAGGCGTTAACGGTATCTAGCGATTTTAAAGAACAAGTACAATTTTTAGATACTCGCTTGAAGGAACTTTTGTATAACTACTTACAGGAAAATGGCATCTCAGAAAATCATCCGGTTTATCAAACAATCCCATTCGATACCATTGTTTCGTCTATGGGGATTCTGGATTACTTAGAGAAAAAGAATTCCCAAAATTAAAGCAGACTTAACTGGAGAGGAGTAATCCTCTCTGTTTTCTTTTATGTTCTTTTTTCTTCAACAGTTATCGACTAAGGGAATTGTCAATTCAATAAAACCAACCTCCCCTTCAAACCTGCATTAATTAAAAAAACTAATAAAAAAATTACAAGGGAACCTAAAAATATAGTTCCTCATTCTTATTCTTTAGTACAAATCTCCATAGTCTTTATAAAAGTAAGTGTTTTTTTAAATAACCTGGGCTGAATCTCAGGATATGTTAGAAATTTTGGTAGACTACTAAAAAGTTTTACTTCATCAATTTCAGAAACAGGTAATTGACCAATTTCCTTAATCCTTGCAAAGTATAATCTTCCATAAACTTTTTTTAAGGAATCATCCATTGAATAATCGCAGATTGGTGATAGGTTAATTTCTTTACATCCAGTCTCTTCAAACAACTCTCTTTTTGCCGTTTCATCAATCATCTCACCTGGTTCTCTGTGACCACCAGGTATCTCCCAAGATTGCCGATTAAAATGTCTAACATAAACCCATTGTCCCTGATAATAAGCACTTATCACAGAAAATCCTAACTCTTCTTCATTTACTGAACCAATATCATAAAATTCGATTTTCATTTTTCACCTCATACCTTTTTCATTTGCATAGGTTTTAATTACTCAAATTTTTGAATTTGCGAAATCTGTGCATTAGGACATCGTTTTTTTAACTCTAAAATAAACTTCATTTTATCTTCTGGTAAAATTTTTATACGACCATTGGCTGCCGTTTTATAAAATATTTCCAGCCCCTTATCAGATGATGAAATTTGATAACCAGTATACTTATCTGTCGTAGGAGAAACCCTTGTTATACTTTGATACGGAATCTTACTTTTGAATGGCCCACCTTTGACTAAAAGATAATTTTCACAGAAAACAAACTTAATCGAATTTGCGTACCAAAAAATAAAAACTATTGAAACAATAAAGGCCGTTGACATAATAAAAACAGTTGATAAAGATGTGATGAACGGAAGAAGTGATATAGCGCCAAATATCCAAACCAATAAAAACATAATGATTGTGAAAAAAATATTTGCTTTTGCTTGATAAACCATAATAGTTATCCCCCTTTCTTATTAATCTTCGCTAAAAAATCACCAATTTAACGAACAGAAATAATAAGTAAACTCAACCTTATAAGTAATTTAACATTAATTTTCGATTTATTAAACAAAACTAAAGCTATTAAAGCACCGACAATAATGCCGACGCTTGTTCCTTTTATCGAAGTTTTGCTCTTATCAGCCTGGTTATACATAGTAAGCACATCATTGCTCTTTTAAACGCTCTAAAGCTAATTTAAAATCCTGACTTTCCCCTACTTGACGGAAATTTTTAAATGGGTTGCTCACATTTTTCATTCGCTCCAGTACAGCGGGAATAGTAAAGAGGTCTGGTGTTAAATGCTCATTGACTTCTTCCCAGTGTAATGGCGTTGCCACTAACCCCTTTTCGTTGCCACGAGTCGAGTATGGAGCAATAATCGTTTTGCCTTCTGCATGCTGCACATAATCTAAATATAATTTTTGATGTCTATTTTTCTTTAATCGTTCGATTGTATACAATTCCGGTTTTTGCTCACATAAAAAACGACAAACAAATTCAGTAAATACTCGCACCTCTTCATAAGTAAAGGCATTTTCGGGTAACGGTATATATAACTGTATGCCTTTGCCTCCTGATGTTTTAACAAAAGATTGTAGCTTAAAATAATCGATAATTTCCTTTAAATCCAGTGCCCCGGTAACAGCAAGTGAAAATTGCTCAACAGAAGGAGGATCTAAATCGAAAACAATCTCAGTCGGATGCTCAGTTTGCAATGTTTGGAATGGTATGTGCAGCTCTAATGCAAGCTGATTACCTAACCATAGTAATGCTTCAAGATTGTTGCATACAAGATAATGAATATCGTCCATCCATCCTGTTGAAGCAAATGCAGGTATTTTCTCAGGACTACTTTTTTGATAAAAGCTTTCACCAGGCACTCCATGAGGAAATCGTATTAACGTAAGTGGTCGGTTTCGCAAAAAAGGAAGCAAATACGGAGAAATCATTTGCAAATAATACAAATAATCATCCTTCGTAATACCGATTTCAGGCCAAACAGGCTTCTCAGGATGCGTAATCTGCACCGAATCAGGGATAGGATAAAGTTGACGTTGCATATGCTGCCAATGACAGTCCTCTGGCAACATCTCCAGTCGGAATGCATGGAAACGCGGTTCTCGACATTTGCTTCCATCGAAATCAATACAGGCAATATCAAGGCAAATGGATGGCTCCAGCTCCCATGTTTCATTTTTCCTCTGTCCATTTGCTTGAAAAAATGCTATGAGTGTTTTCCGCTCTTCCTCTGACATTCCATGTTTAAAAATAACTACTTCAACTAACACTCCCTGTTGATAAATACTGCCATGAAAATAACCATTTCCATGATCATATTTCGTCACTATGACGGTTACATATCTCCAATTCTTTATTTTTACCCAATGGGTCGAGCGTGTATCTCCTATCCATTTACTCGTTTTCTTCTTTGCAACCATTCCCTCTCCATTGTAAATCTTAATAGCCTGCCAAAGAGGCTCACTATGTTCCACACAGTTAATCACTTGCAAATGACATGAATCCTCATAATTGACAGTCGCCGGGAGCTTTAAAGTTGTAAAAAGCTTAGAAAGTTGCTGTTTGCGTGTTTTTAAATATTTATTGCTCAGCGACTCCCCTTTATAGCTCAGTAAATCAAACGCAATATAATGACAAGGAAAGTCTTTTGCATGCGTAGCAATAACCTCTTTGTTTTGCATCCGCCCTCTTTTTTGGACAAGTGAAAAATCACTTTTAAAGTTATTCGTTAAACAAACTAATTCACCATCCAATGTTAATGGTAAAAACTTTTTAATGTGATTAAATATGCTTTTACAAAAATCAAGTATCTCTGGAAACAGGTGAGTTAAGTTATTGCCATTTCTGCTTATTAGCATCGGCTGTTCGTCCCATACTAACATACATCTAAATCCATCATATTTTGTTTCGTACATCCATTCCTCACCGATAGGCGTTTCGAGCACTTCTGTTAATAGCATTGGTTTCATTTAAATACCTACTTTGCTTTTTACCTTCAGTTTTTGACGATTTCACTTTAAGATACATAAAAATAAGCAAAATATATCATAGTAAGAAAAAACGAGGTGATACAAATGCATACAGTTTGGAAAGGCAGCATCTCATTTGGTCTTGTCAATATACCAGTAAAACTTCATGCTGCAACTGAAAATAAAGACATTAAATTACGACAACTCCATAAAGAATGCCATACCCCTATTAGCTATAAAAAGGTTTGTGAAGGCTGTAACCAAGAAGTAAAAGATGAGGATATTGTTAAAGCATATGAATATGCCAAAAATAAGTTTGTCGTATTAGATCCAGAAGAAATAGAGAACTTGCGGAAGGAAAATGAAGATAAGACAGTTGAAATCATTGATTTTGTAAAATTAACTGAAATCGATCCTATTTATTTTGAACGTACTTATTTTTTATCCCCTGATGCGACTGGCGGAAAGGCTTATGCCCTATTACGTCAAACATTAGAACAATCTGGAAAAATAGGTGTGGCCAAAATTATTATCCGTTCAAAAGAGCAATTAGCAATTGTCCGTGTTTATCAAAACGCTTTAGTGATGGAAACGATTCATTACCCTGATGAAGTAAGGAGTGTTGGTGATGTTCCAAGTATTCCAAGTGAACAAAACATTGTTCCAAAAGAGCTAGAAACCGCACTCATGTTAGTCGATCAATTAACAACAGAATTTAATCCTGAAAAATATACAGATGACTATCGCAATGCTTTAATGGAGCTTATAGAGGAGAAAAAAGCTACAAATACAATCTCGACAAGCGATAAACGTCCAGTACCTGATAACGTTACGGACTTAATGACAGCTCTTCAAGCCTCATTAGAAAAAACAAAAAAGCCAGCAACAAGAAAACGAGCACCGAGAACGAAAAAAAATGCTTAAAATGTACACGGAAGAAGCGTATCCATTATTTTTGGATATGCTTTTTTTAAAAATCTGCCTCTTACTTGATACGACCAAAAGCTTGTCATAATATACTCCATATTTGTGATAAAAATTAGGTTTGCCAATCTCCTCAAAATAACAATTCCACTTAAACATTTTAATAAAAATCGTAAAAGTTGGTTTGTAATTGGACTTTTCCAAACCGAGTTTTTGTAGCGTAAATCTTTTTATTATTCGATAGATTCTGATGAAATAATTTGTATCTAAAAAAATAATTAAGTCGGCATTCAAAAAGCTTAGTGCTACCCAGTCCTCATTATGAACGCCCTCAATAATCCACGCATTTGTAAGAATAATATTATTTAAATAATCCACTTTTTGTTGATCGGTCCTTCTAATATCACCGGAATTTTGCCTTATCCAAACAACATTATCTAATTCATAATATGGTATGTTTAATTTCGTGGATAATTCTTTCGCAAAAGTTGTTTTCCCACTAGCAACAGAGCCTATGATATGTATTTTGCGTGGAAATTTCTTGTTCAAAAGAATCCCCCTATCCTTTATAATTTGTTTATTTATTGGTTCATCACTAAAACTTAGGGATGGAAATTTATTAAAAAGAGACATTTTTAAGTAGATTGGAGTGGAGGCTGGGCGACTCCTTGGGGATTAGCGATATAGAGGAACGAAGGCTAAAAGCATCACGTCCTGTGATAACGCCTTCGTGACCAACATCCTGTTGGCCCGAGACCCTGGAGCGAGCCTCGCGAGTGAAGCGGCTCATCGGACGCCCCCAGGAAAGCGCCCAGCCGGAACGGAAATCAACCCACATTTATGCTATTAGTCCGTTTTGTAAGAATATTATATTTATTGTACAATATTCTTACAAATAAAGATAAATTTGAAGGAGCTAAATTGTATGTATCAAAATGAGTTTAGTGGAAATTTAGAGAAATATAATAACCCTATTGAATATGATGCACTTCATGAAAATTATAACGTGGATTTATATTTTATTGAAAATCTTCTTAACAAAAATAATGATACGATAATTGAATTAGCCTGTGGCACTGGCCGATTAGCTATTCCGCTTGCCAAGCAGGGATTCAATGTTTATGCAGTAGATATCCATGAAGGGATGCTGCAATTGGCAATTGAAAAAGCGAAAAAGGAGAATGTTAATGTACATTTTACTGTGCAAGACTGTACACAGCTTCAATTACCAATCACATCAAATTTTGTCTTTATGACAGGAAATGCATTGCAACATTTTTTAAGTAATGAAAGTCAAAATGCTTTATTCCATTCCGTTAAAAAGCACTTACATCCAGGAGGAGAATTTGTATTCGTTCTAAGTGAACTGTCTATCGTAGATGAATACGAAGAAAGTTCAGTCAATAGCGAAGGTGGAAAACTAACTATTCAGCATCGTGAAGAATATGACCCTATCACACAAATCTTAACTTGCCGTTCTATAAATAAGCTAGAACACGCTACCTTCGAAGATTCAATTCGACTTCGCTATACATATCCAATGGAAATGAAGAGGCTATTAGAATAACAATCGAAGTGTTACACATATATGGATCATGGAACAAAAATGACTTTACAAAAGATAGTCCATCAATGATTGTACACGCACATTTACTAAAACAAAACGAAAAAACGAACACCAGTTCCGACATTCTGTTGTAATTAAGAAAAAATTAGGAGCTAAGTAGATGATAAACATTCGTGAACGCATGGAGCATTACCGTATTGCTGGCCTAAGTCTAGTAGCTATCGATAAGGGAAAAATCAGTAACACAGGTCATTTCGGTGTTCTGGAGGCAGGTACCGATAAAAAAGTTAATGAGCATACCATTTTTAATGCTTGCTCGATCAGTAAGTTTCTAACAAGTATTTTAGTGATGAAATTAGTGGAACAAGGGAAGGTAGATTTAGATGAAGATGTTAATAAAAAATTAGTTTCATGGAAGATTCCTGACAATCAATTGACAAAGCACAAAAAAGTTACATTACGCAACTTACTATGTCATCAATCTGGTATTGTGGATCCTGAGGGCAGTTTTATGGAACTAGAATCTTTTCACGAAATACCGTCCATGGTGGAAATATTGAATGGTACAACTCCTTATTGCCCTACTTCAATCGAAGTGACTTCTGAACCTGAAAGTAAATTTCACTATTCTGATGCAGGCTTTTGTCTTATTCAATTATTAATTGAAGATATAACGCAAAAACCTTTTTCTCATCTCATGGACAATATTATTTTTAAACCACTGTGCATGACGAACAGTACATTCTCTACTTCTCTTTCAACATCAAATTTAGATAATTTCGCATGTGGTCACGATCGAAGTGGGGCATTAATTCCAGGGAACTATTCTATTTACCCTTATATTGCGGCTTGTGGTATATGGACTACCCCAAGCGATTTAACAAAATTATTACTGGATGTAATGACAGTTGTTAAAGGACAAAGTAAAATTGGCATTACGACAAAACAACTAAATGAACTGTGCCGTCCACAGGGATGCAAAGAATGGGCGGGCCTTGGGGTATTTCTAGATGGCACGGGCGAAAAGCTCGAATTTTCTTCTCTTGGCTGGGGTACTGGGTTTCAATGTATGCTAGTAGCCTATCCACACCTCGAACAAGGAATTGTTATGATGACCAATACTGATACAGGTACGCATCAAATGAAGGGTATCATGGGTGAAATCTACCATTCGCATGACTAAAAACAGAAAAAGAGGCTATCATTCAGCCTCTTTCTTCACCTCATAATGCATTTGCACCATTTGCCCACAGCGTTGTGTATTGACTAACTTCAAATCTTGATATGGGTTATGATCCTTAAACAGTGGAATTCCAGAGCCTAAAAGATGCGGTGTAACTGTAATAATTATTTCATCTATTAACGCTTCCTTCATGAAGGCATCGAGAATTTCTGCCCCACCTACCATCCAAATTTTTGAGCCATCCTGTTCCGTTAATTTTTTCGTAAACGCTACAACTTCTTCATTCACAAACTCAACATGTTCGTTTTTACCAGATCGTGATGTTGTGAATACATAACATTTCTTATCGGAATATGGAAAAGGCTCAATATGGTCTACAACGTAATCATACGTTCTCTTGCCCATAATAATAGTATCGATGGATTGATACATGTCTGAATAGCCAGCATCCCCTTCCCCCTCTGTTTCTTCTAGCCATTGTAAATCATCATTCTCTTTCGCAATAAATCCATCCAAACTAGTCGCAATATATAAAATGATTTCTCGTGACATACTGTCATCTCCTTTTCTTTTTTGTAAAAATCATGAACAATATTTATACTATACACAATACATGACAACTACTGGCATGATTAAAAGAAAAGGTGAGAAAATGTCAAAAGCACAACGTTTATTAGATATCCTGCTGTTTGTTAGTGCAAAAAAGAAATTTACCGCTCAGGAAATTGCTGATGAATTCAATATATCGATTCGTACGGTTCATCGATATATTTTAGATTTAAGTGATATGGGCTTATCTATTTACGCTGAACAAGGGCGAAACGGTGGCTATACTGTTCTATCGAGCAGACTTCTTCCCCCTATTTTATTTACAGAAGATGAAGCAGTTTCAATTTTCTTTGCGTTTCAATCTTTGCACTATTATCGTGATTTACCTTTTAATACGGAAAGTAAGTCCGCTTCTCATAAGCTTTATAACTCGCTTCAGGAGGCGGCGAAGCGGAAAGTGGATAAACTTCAATCCTATATCGCGTTTTGGAATCCTAAACGCGCGATTGAAACACCTTTATTGAAAGCTGTTTTAGAGCTAGCTATTGAAAACAAAAATCTACACATTCAATATGAATCTAAATCGGGTACAACAACGAAACATATTCATCCTATTGGTGTTTACGCACATGATGGATTATGGTATATGCCCGCCTTTGATTTCACGAAACAAAAAATATTATTGTTTCGTGTAGATCGTATTCTTTCTATCATAAAAAGCGAAGAAAACAAAGAGGAATTTTTTAATCTAGAGGAGTGGTTTGGCAACACCTATGAGATTAAACAACCCATTCGTTTACATGTACTATTATCAAGAGAAGGTGTACGACAATGTAAAAGCGAACCAAACCTTGAAGACTTAGTCGTCATCAATGAAGATGGCACAGGCTATATCGATTCCATGATAGACAAAGGTGAACTAAATTTTATAAGTCCCCTCTTTTATCGACTTTGTATGCATGCTCAAATTGTAGAACCAAAAGAATTAATCAATATTTTACGACAGCAGGCAAAGGACATCCTATCTATATATCCAGAAAATGATTAATGTTATATGACGATTTTGTAAGATTGGCGTAACATTTATCGTTACTACTTTATGGACAATTTTCTTATACTTTGTAAGTGAGGAGGAGAAAACATGCAACCAATTGAATTAAGCAAACGAATTGATACATTAGATTATTTAAGAGGATTTGCTTTATTAGGAATTATTTTAGTAAATATTCCGGCATTATTATGGATTAAAACACCGGACACATCTATAGATATTGCCTATAATAGATTTTTAATATTATTTGTGGAAGGTAAGTTTTTCTCGATTTTTTCATTTTTATTTGGTGTAGGATTTTATATTTTTATTTCCCGAGCAATGGCTAAAAATAATAACGCCTATCTTTTATTTATTAGAAGAATTATTATTTTATTGTTAATCGGGCTTGTACATTTTTATTTCCAACCTGGAGAAGCATTAACCGTCTATGCAATTTTCGGGCTAATTGCTTTACCATTTTACAAAGTTCGTAAAGAAATAAACGTCACTTTAGGGCTTATCCTATTAGCCGTAACAGCGTATTATGGCATCAAAATCGCTATGCCGTTTCCACTAATTTTACTAGGATTAGCTGCTGGGCAATATCGAATTTTTGAAAAGATCCATGACAATCGTAAAAGCATATTAACCTTTACAGTTATTATGTTCATGATTAGCATAGGTGGCTTGCTGTATCAATGGAATTATGTCCCCGAGGCAATGGTGAACATTGACAATATGACAACGGATGAAATGACAGAACATATGACAAACATTGAAAAATTTTCATTAATCGGTCTTCAATTTAGCCCTTTTGTATCGGCATTTTATGTAGGTTTATTAATGTTATTACTTAAACTTCCTTTATGCCAGACCTTACTTTCACCATTAAAAGACTATGGTCGAATGGCATTATCAAATTATTTAGGGCAAACAGCGCTCATCTTACTAATTGGCAATGCTTTTGACCTTATTGGCAATATTCGTTTTATCCAATCTCTTTGGATTTGCATAAGCATTTACATTATCCAATTACTGTTTAGCAAAATTTGGCTTAGATACTTTAAATTTGGACCATTAGAATGGTTGTGGCGAATGGGTACTTATTGGACAGTACCTTCATTGCTAAAAACTTCTAATTTTAAGGCACGCTCCTAACCAAAAAACTTAAAATGACAAATACCTAACAATTAGTTTTAATTCTTCATAAAATAGTAATGTACCTAATTCGCTTCCAACTTGCTCAGACAATGGGCAAGACACACACCCCCATCATTAATTCTTTACTTTTTGGTCACTTTTCTTAGGAAAAGTGACCTTTTTTCTATTTTACTGTAAATAAAAAGCCGACAAAATCATAAAGATTTTGTCGGTAGTCTGCTTATTTAGCAGCCCAAATATCTATTTCTAATTTAATATCAGGGAGTCCTAAAGCAGTAATATAGGCTATCGTCATAGAAGGATAGGGATTTCCAAACATCGATTCCCATTGTTGATCGAAGTCATCCCAATCAATTTCTTCTGTTGCCCAAATATTGGCCTTCACCACATTGTCTGCATTAAGTCCCTCTGCCTCTAATATAAGTTGAATATTTTTCAACGTATTTTTAACCTGCTCAGATAGTGATGATGGCAACTCACCGCTAACCCCTACTCCAATCTGTCCAGATAATGCATACATTGTTGCATTCTTAGGGATTATTGTAAGATGACTGTAATTGCCAACTGGGCTAGGTACTTGGATAGGATTTTTGCGTGTTATTTTATGATTCATAGTTATTCTCCTTTAGGTTTTTATTTTCTAAAAAAGGGCAGACTCGTCCCTTAAAACTCAATTTTAGAAAAAAACAGCTGTTGAGAATCCAATACCCATACTTAAAAAACGTATTGATCTTTTTTTCATTTGGATTCTCCCCCTTACCTAAAGTTATTCTCAATTTACCATGTTTTTCATAAACAATCAAATTTCTACATTTTTAATTCGTTTTGCTTTTTGGTGAAAATCTTAACTATCCCCAATAATAAATAAATCACGCTTGCCACTATAACACTATAAAATAACACAGTGATTGAGGTTGGACCCCATACTTTAATAAACGCCCAATTTGATCCCTCTAATAAAATTTTTGGGGACATACTAATAAGTGCAAAGATTATTGCAACACTTACAGAATGCAAGATTAATAATAAGGTCCTTTTCATATTTAAAGCTACTTTAATTCGTTGTTTTTTAATAATTTCTCTCAAGGTTGTTAACAATAGAATGCTTAAAAACATCCCAAAGCCTACAATAATCACGCATAAAAGTGAAACAGTTTTATCCAGCTTCTGAAGGCTATCTGAATGAACAGTATCAACCGTTTTCCCTTCCCATAAATCCATCACACCTTGACCTATCGCTGTTGTAAAGCTCGAATTCATATTAGATAATATGGCCACTCCCAATTGTTCATCAGGCTGCATCATAAAATAAGATGTAAATGTTGGATTTTCGCCGGCATGAAATAAATATTGTTTTTTATCTCTTTCTATAACTCCCCACCCACTAGCGTAGTATGTATCCTTATCGAAAGGTTCAACAGATTGATCTGGAATATGTGATTCTTGAATAATTTTTTTATCAATCGAATAAATTTGGCTATTGCCTAACTGTAGCTTTAACCATTTTGCTATATCATTTATGTTACTTATTATATACCCAGCAGGCACATTTCCACGGTAGATAGGTGGTGTATAATCCTGCTCTTTCATAAGCCCTATCTTATATCCTGACGCCATCTCATTAGATTTAACTTGATGAAGTCCAACAAATGAATCCTTCATATTAATCGGCTCTAATAGATGCTGTTTGATATACATATCAAAGGGTTGTTTTGAAACTTTTTCAATAACTAGGCCCAAAACATCATAATTGAGTGTTGCATATTCGTATGAACTACCCGGTTGTCTATTTAAAGGTTGATCAAGCAATTTTTTGACGGTCAACTCAAGAGCATTCGGTTCGTTACTTTTTGGAATATTATATATAGTGTTAGTAGCTATGCCACTTGTATGATATAGAAACTGATTAATAGTAATTGACTGTGGCTTGCCATTATATTTTAACTTTAACCATGGGATATACTTTTGGACATCATCAGAACGTTTTAGTAAGCCTTCCCTTTCCAATTGGAGAATGGCTAGTCCTGTGAATGCTTTCGATGTAGATCCTAGTTCAAATAATGTATTAGAGGTAACTGGTGTTTTTGACTGAACATCGGCATATCCAAAGCCTTTTTCATAAACCGTTTTCCCCTTCTCAACAATTACTACCGATATTCCTGGAATTTTACTAATCGCCTTTTGTTCTTTAACAAATTGATCAATCTTCTGAATTTTTTCAGTTGAATCTGCATTTGCTATTGTAGGCGTTATACTATATAAGAAGACAATCATAGCTAATATAAACGGATAGATTTTTAATGATGGTTTCATTTTCATTTCTCCTTTAAGCTGGGTACAAGGTTCTAAACTTCCTTAACGACTTTGTTAACTATAACAAGGAATTAATACGATATCCATTGTTTTACATGACAAATAACATCACAACATGACAGTTTTGTAACGTACCGTGCTTATAGAAAATCTTGAATAAAAGCAAAAAGATCAACTACCCATAAAAAAATGAGAGCCGACCTTTTTTGCTGACCGTTAAAATTTAAATTTCTGCCCTAAAAGCTTTCCCTAACTGGTGCCCAAGTCCAAAATAATGGCGGAAATTATAAATGAGTGGACTCCATTTATTTGGATCAATATAATTTTCTTTAACGATAATTTCCTTATGAGCATGTACATGTATTACTTGTGTCTCAACAATGGCAAAAAAGGAAGCATAATCAGGGATTCGAATATGTTTTACTCTTGCCTCAAGTTGAATTGGACACTCCGCAATTCTTGTAGGCTTTACTGATTTAGACTCGTTAGGTGTTAAATTACTAATTTCATATTTATCTTTTTCAAATGTGAATCCATTTGCTCTCTTATACTCAGGAACGGGTTTTTTTCCTGTAAATGGCGCTAAATTTTCTACATTCCCCCATAATGAAGGACCTGGAACATTAATGACACATTCAGGATGTCGTTCTAAATTTTCAATAGCCTTTCCCCCAAGCCCAATTCCTAAAATAATACAATCTCCTAAAGCCCATGATGACGAAAGAGGGCTAATATTGACTGAGTCATCTTCATTTAGCGTAGTTAATAAAATTACAGGTGTCCCGTAGTAAAGAATTTTTGGATTAATCATCTCTGTGTTAGCAATTTGAGTCATTTTATCTCCTCCTATCCGTACTTTCAATTTCTATAGTACAAGATAGATATTTCGATTTTCATCGAAATATGGATTACATTTCTTTCTTCTAGATGCACTTTGGCATGGAGAAAAAGATGATATATGGGCAAAATACTAAAATTACAAGAGTAAAATTTTTGATGAAAAAATAAATGACCAGGCTCAAAATGAATTGAGTATCTGGTCATTGCCTTTTACGCACTTACGGGCGTTTTTTTATGTAAAACCAATACTTTTTCTAATTAGTTGGAACATTTTTTATAAATGGTGAAAACTTAGATAAAATGACCTTCTTTAATGTCTATCTAAAAAGTCAATGTGCTGTTGCAGAAAAGCGTCTACAACACTTAATGGTTGTACATATTTTACAAGAACAATGAACATTCTCATAACTCCCTTTGTTAACGATTATCGTCTATTTTTAATAACAACTTCAGTTACAGCTAACGCTTTTCTTGGTTTAATATTTTCCATAATAATATCCGCGATGTCATTAGGATCCATTAATGTCTTAGTTTTTTCCTCGGTAAACACACCGTCCCAAAATTCTGTTCTCATGCCACCCATGTACACAGCACATACATTAATAGCGGTATCGCTTAATTCAAGTGCAAGACTCTCTGTAAATCCACGTACACCAAATTTACTAGCACAATAAACAGATTCTGTTACTTTTCCTTCTAAACCAGCTGTAGAAACGATATTGACGATTGTTCCTTCATTGCGCTCTTTCATACCTTTTAGTACTTCTTGTGTGCAAAAAATTGTTCCTTTTAAGTTAATATCAATCATTTGATGAACTGAATCCTCATTCAAGTTTTCAGCTTTATCAAAATAGCCAACACCAGCATTATTAATTAGTAATGGAATTGATCCAAAATCATCTTGTATAGAACGCATTATTTGAGTAACCATTTGTTTCGAAGTAACATCAACCTCATAAATAGAATAGCCATTGGTTAAAGTTTTAGCCGTATTCTCAAGCTTTGATTTCGTACGGCCGAGTAAACAAATGTGATTGCCTAAAGACGAGTATTTTTTAGCAAGTGCTGCACCTAAACCACTGCCAGCCCCTGTTATAACAACGATATTTTTGCTCATATTGATCATCCTCTCTCGCAGTTAATTATACCAGAAGCAGAACGCTAAATTGTATCAATACTCCCGCCCTATTCAATTTTTAAAAAAATCTATGAGAGCACTAAAGAAACTAACGCAAAATGAATTGAATATGATACCTAAAAGCTAACTACTCTCTAATCAATAGTAGTTATTTCTTTTAAAAACCTCAAACAGCAAAAAAGACTAAAGAACTATAACGATATCTATTCATTTCGATGCATATAAGTTCCAATTCATTTAAACCCCCATGTCAATCAACACTTTTATGTCATTTTTTGGTTATTCAATACATATAATATTATATTTATTAATAAAACGACATAATTTCATCGAACACAGAATATAATTCTGGAGGGTGTTAAATGAATACAATTAAATCGTTAATTTTCCCCCAAGACTTGCATAGATTAAGCAAAACTCAACTCAAAGAAATTTGTAATAAATTGACTTTAGAAACAACTGGCAATGTAAATGAATTAGCAAGTAGAGTGTGGAACTCTTTTGATCATATTGAAGGCGATGTTCTTAAAATGATAAGCAATAATATTTTCTCCGGAGCAGTTTCTTTAGCTTGGTACCAGGCGACAAATAATACTGGTTTAATAGGATTTAAACAAAGTATTATTGATAAAATGCCATTTAACCCTTTCGAAAAAGTAGTTACACCAAACAGCGAAAATGTTCCTATTGATCCTACGATTATTGCCGCTGCTGAAATCGAAGGTTCTCAAGCATATTATTTAAGATTTATTCATAGAACTGGTGTTAATGTTGATTATTTTTTAGCTAACCGAAGAGAATACATTAAGCACGAAATAACAACAGTTTATATTGATGAAGACAAGGGAATAATTGAAGTACGAGCAAGTTCAGCTGTTGCCAAAAAAATTATTGCTTGGTTAACTAAAATAGTCGATGATAAATATGAATTCAAACAACATGATTTGTTAGAGAAGTATGGGGGTACTCTTGAGTCTTTAGCTGATACACTTCAAGGTAGGCTTATTGATGCTACTGGAAGACCAGCAGGATTAGTAAATACATTTGAAGAAACACAGGGCCAATCAATTGTGAGTATACTTTCTGCAATCGACGAATACTATACTAGTGGTGAATTATCCATTCTAGAGCAAAATTTAAATAGCGAAGATATTACCGGCATTTTAGAAACAACACCTTTTACGTTGTTACTTTTAAGTGGTCTTGAAACAATAGGATTAGGCAGTATTAGGGAACTAAGAGGTTTACCATTATACAATTATTTAGAACCTCATCTATCCAAACAAAAAGGATCCATATTATTTGAACATAGTGTTGATGGCGTGAAACAAGAATATTCTATACGAATCGGTGTCAATACAAAGACATTTAAGTTCAATGTATTTGCGTCTGAACCTGTATTGGATTATATTAGAGAAAAATTGATTTACCAAATTTATTCTGCGAGGTAAAAGTATTGAGCAATTTAAAGCCATGGGAAATTTCTCAAAAAATAGATAATGCACTTGAGACAATTGCTATCAGTAAGATTGGAAAATTTTACCATAGTTATATTGCCAAAATAACTAACTTACCTCTTGGAGTAGTTATTGATACATTATCTGAATTAGAAAAAAAAGAAGCGCTCGTTATAAAATTAGAATTTCACTGCGAGGAATGTAGTAGAAGTATTTTAACTACTAATAAATCTGAACTTGACAATATTGATTCCATTCCTTGTAAGTATTGTGGTACAGAAAACTGTTTTGATCCTTTAAACGCCATTCCAATAATCGAATTAAGTGATGATTTCAGACAAAGTTTTTCAAAAAAAAAATTAATAACAAAACGGAAAATGTCGAGTTAAGTAAGCAAAATAAACCTGAGAGTTTAAGAGAAATTATCGGTATTTTAGCCGAAGAAAATTCTGATCAATTATTAGAGAAAGTATCAAAGCTCGGGAAAGTTACTATTATCTTAGGAGATGGTTATATGGGCGATTCTAGTAAATATGGTGGTTTAACTTTTGGAGAAAACAAAGGTAATATAACTATTGAAAACAATGGTACACTCAATCAAGGGATAGCTAGCCTGCCTAATGACATTATCAATGCTTTACAACAGCTTCATGAAGAAATTCAACACCTAGCTGAGGAACAACGAGAGATTGCGGAAGCTAATTTTGAACTCCTTCAAACTCATATAGAAAATGGAGATAAAGAGAAAGCTAAAAAACCATTAGAGAAATTAACTAGTATACTAGGTGTTATTAGCTCTATTGTATCGATCGCTTCTGCCATAGGACTTGGTATTCCTTTAAAATAATTAAATAGAGAACAAAAAGAAAAACCAGAATGGAAAAATCCATTCCGGTTAAAATCTAACTTTTGGGGTTCACTACATTTTTTTATTAGTGACTTTTTTTATTAAGCTGTTTTTGAAAAGATTGTTGCTGTTAAAATTAAAAGGCAGATTTAATCTACAAAATATGTAGGATAAATTCTGCCTTTTTGTTTGGATATATAGTTAAATGAAATCTATTCTTCATAAATTTGCGGATTATCGTATAAATAGTGGAATACCTTATTTTTTTCATCAAATCGACCAAGGTATGCCAAAGGAATTTAGTGAAGAAGTATGGTCAGATACTAAAGAAAAAGCAATACAAGTTACAGTTGAGCATTTTAAAAACGAAAACAATATTGAAGTTAAAATAAATGAAGTTAGTTCTTCAGGTGAACTTAATATTGTAATAAAAAATTGATGATTATCTTTATATACACATTTTAAAAATTCCTCTTTAAAGTCATCATTTCTTATCAGTTTTAATGCATCTTCAATGCTAAAAAAAACGACCTCTAAACTTTCTTTACTTGTTTTTAAACTTCCATTTATAGGTGTTCCTAACCACCGTATATTACATATATTTCCCTTCAACTCTTGTGAAACTCCACAAAATTCAATAATATCAATGATTATTCCTGTTTCTTCTTTAACCTCTCTAACTACTGCATTCTTTATATTTTCATTTTCTTCTACAATCCCACCTGGTAACTCCCAATTCTTTTTTTAATAAAATCCTCTTATGTTCATCCAGAACTACTGCACCTGATGTAATAATAAATTTATTCATAGAAACACCACCTACAATATCATTGTTATCTTGAACTAAATTGCTCCGATAGTTCAATAAGAAAAAAGGGCTGCTTACGCAACCCAATTTTCTTCAAGTAAAGCACCCCATTCGTACTACAAATTACTCCCTACTAGCAGCTTGTTACCTTCTTATAATTTCCCCATTAGTTCATGTCTTTGGCGGGAATTGTAGTAATGTGAGAATCAATCGTATATTACATTTTGTCCTTGTTCACTTAACTTTTTTAAAGATGTAAGCATATGATTTATTTCTTCATCGGAATGTCTTTCCCATGAACTTAATTCAGCTATTATTTTCAAAGGAGATTTGGACCTATAAGAACGTGTTGGGTTTCCAGGAAATCGTTTGTCAGTTAAGTTCGGATCATTTTCAAAATCACCTAATGGCTCTACAATATAAATTCTCTCTTTTGATTTAGATCTTGCTAACTCAGCACCCCATTTAGCCGCGTCTAATGTTGCAGTAAAATATATATGGTTAGATTTCTTATCCTGATAATTGGATAAGTGCAAAGGTTCAAGTAGGTCTCCGATTTTCAGTTCTGATTTAGTACCATGAAAGAATGGACCGGGATCTAAGATATTTTTTTTGTCATTCATATAAAAGCACCCCTTATACTTTTTTTGACTTGCGTATAACAGTATAAGGTAAGGAATGGTGAAAAAGTAGTCTATAAATAATTATCAGATGGGGTTATAATATAAGTAGAGAGTAAGACGTAAACGGTATTCAAACGTTCTTTGAAAGCCGTAAACTGAGATGAAATTGTCCGAACATTTTTCCAGCTTCATAGATATCTTTTTCTTTGCCTGAGTATTTCTTGCCTTCTATAAGTGGAACAAGCTAACTCTTCCACTAATCTGCCCAGCCAGTTCAATAAGAAAAAAAGAGCTGCATATGCAATTCAATGATCTTCAAGTAAAGCACCCCATTAAATAATGGTAACGAAAAAGTTATGAAGTGCGTGCAATATTATAACCGACCATAATGAACCAGTCTTTTTGTACACGAATCCAAAGAGTAAGCCTAAAATAAAAACATATGCGTGCGTCCCAAAATGAAAGAATATATCATTGTAAATCCAAACTGGAAAGTGTATTACTAAAAATAATAAAGCGGTAATAACATTTGCTTCCCAAAAGGCCATTTTTTTATTTATCTCTTGTAAAATAAACCCCCTAAAAACAATTTCTTCAGCAATCCCAGCCATTAGAAAGACATTTAAATAATCATCAATAGATAATGAAAATTGAAATGATTGCTGCTTAATGATATAAGTTTCAATAGCAAAATATAAGCCAACTAACAGTGAAAGAAATATTCCCCAAAAGAAACCTTTCTTAACATTAATGTTCATTTTTAAGTAGTCAAATGGATTAGTAATTAAATAATATTTTATGTATAACCAAGTTGGAACAATCCAAACAAGACCTTTAACCAGTGCCTCTATTAATGGTGAGATTATTTCACCGAACGAATAAATGTATTCGATTAACCATAATTCTTTAATTGACCACGCAAGATAAAATATGAGTAGAAACCCTGTCATTGTTTTTACATCATTATTTTTCACGTTGTTTTCAACACTTAATTTCAATTCCATTTATACCTCCTAAAATCCAAGGCTTTTTCATTTTTCAATATTTACCAAATTAAGTATACCATGTCCTTAACGTTCAGTCTTTGAAATATACTGCTAAATCCGCCGTTTGTATCTCATAAATTCAACTAAATCAATATAAAAACATGTCAATTGCATCGTACATATTTGTTATACGTTGTTCCCCCTTAATTAACCTTTTCAAGGTAATATGCAAGAATACCCAATAATAATTATAAAACAGAAAGGTGGGTGGATATGGAGTCAGAATATATAAGGGACTATGTGACGTACGCAGCGTTTTTAGGTATGTTTAGTTTTGCATGGTTTGGGTGGGCTCAGGAGAATCCCAGAGAAAATTGGCGCAAGTATATCAGGGTTGCTTCCGGAATTGCGTTGTTAGTATGCCTGATTGGCGTGTACTTAAGCGTGACGCACTGGGATGCGGCTACTACTTTGTCAGAAAAGGACACGTTTAATAACTACCTAATTGTTTTCTACACTGAATTTTTTATCGCGGGTCTCGGTGCTTTCTTGTTAATCCGAAGTAAAAAAAAGGATTATGTTGCTCCGTGGGTTGCTTTTGTCGTAGGTGTTCACTTTTTCTGGTTAGTAAAAATCTTTAAAGACCCCAGTTTGTATATATTAGCGGTACTCATTATAGCAATTGCGATCATATCACCATGGGGATCAAAAAAATTGGGCGTTGCCAGCAGTGCAATCACCGGAATAGGAGCTGGCATAGCTTTATTTTGTTTTGCCATATTGGGATTAATTCGCTACCTTTTGGTATAAACATTATTTGCTAAAAATCACTCGGAAAACATTTGTCGTTTTCATGTTTTATTGACTGTTTTAATGGAACAATGCAAAGATCAATTTTTTTTATAAAAACCAACTTTTCAACTACAGGAAAAGCATCCATTTTGAACAATCTTTTTTCAAAAATGGATGCTTTAGTTTATCGTAAAATATATGTTTGCAAGGTATTTTAATTCAAACTTTATTCGAAAGCTACACAATAAAGAAAAAAAGAGATGACTATGCAAATCAATTTAATTAACGCACCCATTAGTTGAAGAAGAAAAATTACTACAAAGTCTGGGGAAACAATTGAAAATGGAAACGTCCAACTGGCAAAACGACCATAAAGAAGGTTACTTAATCAATTTTAGAAATTGATGAAAAGTATTCTAAAACAAATAAGCGAAACTGCTTAGCAATTGGCGTAAAGTAGCGCTTTTCGGACCATGCTAATCCAATAGTGCGTTGACAAGCTGGTTCAACTATTCGAAGTTTATGCGGAAACTCCCCCGATTTCAACCTTCGCTGTTTTGGTTGCATCTTTTTTAGTTGCATCTCTGGTCCATGGATTACCGTTTTTAGTATCACGACTCTTTTGGCTCTTTACAGTACCTAAAGGAACATCATGTTTTTCAGCTAGTTTAGCTAATGTTATGTTAGTTGTTTCGTATTCACGTTTAATTTCATCCCCATTAGCCATATCTCACAAACACCACCTCCAACATCTTTTAATTAAAATAAAAAACACCCACATTAAGTGGATGCTTCAAAACATTTAATTATATGAAACACGGAATTTCCTTACTTGCCCCATGTTTAAGCACCAATTCTGTCCTTCATTCTGACAAAAAACCTCTCCATTTTTAATCATACTTCCTATTTTATCAATTACATCATTTTCATTAGCACCAGAAACATTTATATCTTCTGGATGAGCATGTGCATCATTAAATAATAGCCTTACTTTAAACTCCATAATTCTCACCTCCCAACCAATCATAAACCAGGGGATGAAATATATGTAATAACTTTTTGCTCTCAAAACCACCTCAAAGTCTGCCCTCTCATCGCTAAGCGTTTTGGTTGTTTGATGCAGTTTACAAAAAAAGATGTCACTCGGGCGCCTTTAATGTTTTATCAATATCCTCAATCAGTCTGTCAACACATTCTTTAGTGATTTTTTTACTACTCATGGCTTTGTTGTTAAGTCTACCCTGCTCATTATGCGTTGTTCTGTTCACGTGATTTTTAAAATTTGTTGTAATATCTTCCACCATAAAGTCACCTCATTAACAAAATAGCACAAAAATAGCCGTTTATCACTATTATTTTTAGGTATTATTTCACTCTCAAAAGTAAATACCGTTTCCCTAGCGGTGAAGGGGAGTAACTGCCCGATACCCACTTTTCAAAGCAAAATAAAAACCACTCGCGAGAGTGGTTTAAATAATTTTTATATCCAGTTGTCAATCACGTCTTTTTCTGCAACTGTTAAGTTTATAATATTGATTTTGCTGATTTTGCTAGAAGGGAAGAATATTGTTTCTGCATTCTTCTCTATAATTACCATTCTAGTCTCACTATCGACATTGAAATATTTTTCATACACCTCTTGGTATGAATCGGCTTTAATTTCTGGTGTAGAGACTTCATCACCATTATCTAAATGGAACTCCATAATATAGTTATCCATAATCTCACCTCCCACCCAATAGTAACCCAAAAGATGGAAAATATGTAATAACTTTTTGCTCTCAAAACCACACCAAACTTTGCCCTATCGGTTACTAGTGCATGCCAGTCCTATTCAATAAATTCCTATACTAGTAACATCTTATCTATTGAGGTGAATACTATTGAGGAGAAATGGGTATGCAATTCATGCTTTAAAGAGGCTAACCTCAAAAAAAATAGGAGCAAATGATAAGGCCATCACTAGTATTCACGTGTTTTAGTTATAGAAATGGTTTGCTTTTCAAAATAGTATTCGGACTATTATTATAAGTGCAGAACTTGATGAGCACTTAAAAAGTTTTAAGTCTTGGTGTGTGGAATAAAAGGAAATATATGGTCCCGAATTAGTAGATGATGATTATGTATTTATTACCTCAAACTTAGAACCTATAAGTAGTAGCTATATCGTGAAAATGTTCAATGCTCTAAAAACCAAGCATCAAATTGAAAGATTTTTTGCTCATATATTAAGACACACTTTTATGAGTATTTTAATTACAGAAGGTGTTGCTCTGACGACGGTGGCTAAAATAATAGGAGATACATCTGAAATGGTGATGAAAGCATATGCACACTCACTTGAAGATGAAGAATTAAAAGCTACAAAAATTCTTTCATCATTAATAAAACTCAAGTGATTCTCTTCTTTTACACAAATTTGGGGTACAAAGTGGGGTACAAGTTATTCTTGTACCCCAGAAACCTTGATGTATAGGCATTCATAGAACTATCTAAATATATTATGTTCATATAGGTAATCATACGAAAGATCGACGAACAAATACTCATGCTCATTAATAGCAATAGAAAATGTTCTTGTAATTTCCCCTGTCTCGATATCTCGATAAAGCTCTGAGATTTCTCCACTTTGATCGTTGCGCATTTTAATGATTGTTTGTAGGAAGTACGGGCGCCAACTCCAGTTTTTATTGATGGCTCTAGGCTGCAATTCCCACTGTCCATCTATACGCATTACGTTTGGAGAAAGTTGGAAGCCATCTTCATTACAAATATATACTCGGAACGAATAACTATCCAATAGCTGCGCTAAATGCTCTAAAAGTGTGATGTTGTCACTAGAAGGTTTGACACGATGGACAATCGCTTCTAGCTCCTCTCTCAGCTTTTTCAACTCGAAATATTGTGCCTCTAGAATTTTCTTTTCAGAGGTAATAAACTGCTGGCACTCTTCCTTAAAACGTTCCTTTAAAATATCCTTCTCTACGAATGTTATGGCAGGGTTTGCCAAGTATCGCCCCTGATAAAATCGGCCCCCGTTCTTCCAAGCAAACTGCAATTGATACACAGTTTCGATTCCTTCAAATAAAAGATTTGCGCCAATTTTATAAGCGAGACTACCTATTGCTGATATCATATCAGACTGTGCAGACCAAGAATCATAATTTAAGTCTTGAATATCGACCTTTAAAATTTGTGGTGATAATAGAGCAATGTGCTCTAAATGACTCTCCGCTCCCACTTCCTGAACGGCAATTTTGATACCAAAAGTCGTAAAGTAACGTACTGCATGGTGCAGCTTATGAATATCACCTAAAAAACGATGCTCAGAAACAACTAATACAATACGATGTAAATCGTCTTCACTTATATATTGTTGAATAATATTAAAATGACTTTCACCAAAATCCTGCATCAGTAAGTTCGGGTTACTAGGAATATAAATATCAATATCCTGTCCTATTTCTTCTACTTTGGCTAATGCAGCATGTAGAATTTTATGTTCCATGTCAATACGATACTCTTCTGGAATATCTTCATTATTCACAAAATCTTTTAAATTAATTTGTTGACCCTCGATTTGTAACTGTCCGGAAATTTCGTAGGCAATCACCGTATGCGCATCCGCGCTAAAAATAGGTTGAAAATACCCATGTATTTGATCTAAATTTGTTAAAACCTCAATTGCATCCATTGTCGAAACCTCCATACATGATGTTATCCAAGAATAACATTGCATTCACAGCTTATTACATGAAAAAAAGCTCTCTGACTGTATAATAATTTGTTTAAAGTAAATTGGCAACTTCACATAGCGTTATTTTATGGAAAAAATCTGTCCGGAAATTTAACAAACTTCCACCTAACTGATTTATTTTTTTCTGACAATTCATCACTAATAACGACTTTCTCGCATAATAGGTTGCTGAAGTACGCTTATTGTTATTTAGCGTCATTCTATATGCATCCACAAAGTTTTTCCTGTATCGTTGTGTAAAAAAAACTCCCTCAGAATGCCTTTATCATTATAACTTATGCAACAATTCAATATGAAAGCTATGATAATTAAAGGTTTTCATCCTATATCCTAAAATTATTCAGCCGTTCACCCACACCAGTAAAAAAGCAGTATTCCAAAGTATGGATTATATCCTACAGGAATACTGCTCATGACTATTCTGACATAAAGAAATACCAAATAATAGCAATTGCAATTAAAGATAAGATAACAGCAATTGTTACACGAAGTGGTGAAATTGGGGCATCCCCACCTACTCGACCTGTTTGTCCATTTACCATAAATCGATAAATTTTCTCTTTGTAACGGAATGAAGAAAGCCAAATCGGCAACATTAGATATTTGTATGTAATATCATCATGAGTCGTTGAGAAATGTAAATTGGATACTACATCCGCATTATGTTCCCAACGTATTTTTGACGTAATTTGTGCATTCAGATGATCAGAAACTTCCCTCTTCGCCTGACTCCATCCGTCCTGTAAACCAATACTGTAGCGTTCTGATAAAAATCCTGATACATATTCTGGTTTATAGGCTTTATTATTGAGTAAATTAAAGGGTTCTATTTTTCTCATCATATTACGATCATAACGTGTTGTCGCACTGATTAAATGATCATCAATAAATTCCTGATAAAAACCACTTGTAGAATACCAATCTGTTTCAGTTCGAGTATTTCCATCTTTATCTGTAACTGTGCGATGTCTACCGTACCTTGCAGAATACCTTGAGCTTGTTTTCGTATCAAACGTCCAATAAGGAAGATATACCCCTTTAAATGAATCAGGCTTTGCACTCTCTTTTGCTGCTCTCGGTGTAAACCATTTTCCCTTAATCCAACGTTGGAAGTTCTCTCCCGCTTGCTTATCTGTTATTTCAAATGCGCATACCCCGTTCGGGGCTAGTGTATTTTCAGCACTAGCCTCCATAACCTGATTAGAGCCACAGTATGGGCAACTATCAGCTACCTGTAATGCATCATAAATCGTTTCTGCCGCACAAGATTTGCAAATGACTGTTTTTTTCTCAACACCCCAGTTAAAATTCCCACGTTCTTCAGCCATTGCAAAATCCATTTCCTGGGCAACTTTTTCCTCTTGCTTCTCTGGGGCTGCAATTTCAGTCTCATAGCCACAATAAGGACATGTTAGCTTTCCAGTTGCTGGGTTGAATTCAATGGATGCACTACATGATGGACACTCAGCGTCAAAATCAAGCTTTACTTGTTTAGAATTTTCAGCATCTTGCGTTGGCATCATTAGTCATCTCCTTACTTAACATCATTCTCATCAAACACATCGCCACACTCTGGACAGAATTTTGGTGGGTTTGCAGGATCCTCTGGTTGCCAACCACATTTATCGCAAACGTATTGTAATGCTCCTGAAGGTTTTTTAGCACCACATTCGCTACAGAATTTGCCTTTGTTGACAGCACCACATGCACAAGTCCATCCTTCTTCTGCTGGTTTTGGTGATCCACAATTTGAACAGAATTTACCCGTGTTTTCACTACCACATGCACATTTCCATGTAGCTGAGTTCGTCGCTGTTTGTCCTTGTTGAGCTGCCTGTTTATTTTGTTCATTCATTTGGTAAAGCTGTCCTGCATTAACACCGCCCGCTTGTGTCGCCATGTTCATGCCCATAAATCCTGCCATTGCTCCGCCATCATTATTAGCTGCTGCAATCATTGCTTCCGCCTGTGCACCTGTTAAATGAGCTGCAGCCATACCTGGATCACGCATTACTGCATTTCGTTGTAGTTGTTTAATCATCGCTTCATCTTCTTCAGATGCTTTTAATGAACTAACGCCAAATGATACAACTGCTAAACCACGTGTTGCTAGCCACTTCTCTGATAACACTTTATTTAGGGCATCTGCTAGAGCAACCGTATGTGCAGGAATTTCACTATAGCGTACCCCGCTTGCTGAAATATGTGCGAAGGCCGGCTGTAACGCAGTCATCAATTCCGTTTTTAATTGGCTATCGATTGCATCTCTTGTAAATTCTCGTTCAACGTTTCCACATACATTTGTATAGAATAATAATGGATCGACAATTTTATATGAATATTCGCCATGGCAACGAATAGCAATATCAATATCTAGGCCGATATTACGGTCGATCACACGGAAAGGAATCGGTGCAGGTGTCCCATATTTATTACCTACGATTTCTTTTTTATTAAAATAATACACACGCTGATCCTTTGCAGGTTCCCCGCCAAATGTGAAGCGTTTACCAATCTGCTTGAATGTTTCCTTTATACCTTCGGACAAATCATTGCCATACATTATCGACGGCTCTGTGGATGTATCATAAACATACTCACCAGACTCCGCAGAGAACTCTACTACTTTCCCTTGCTCGACAATCATCATACATTGCCCTTCATTGATAGCAATAATAGAGCCATTACTAATAATGTTGTCATTGCCTTTATTTGACCCTCTTTTAGAAGTACGTTTATGCCCCTTTTCCACAAGCACATCCGCTGACAGTGACTCACAATAGAAATATTCACGCCATTGATCTTCTAAAACACCTGCTAATGCGCCAACTCCTGCTTTTAATAAACCCATATTTATTCCCACCTTCAACTTATATACTTAAGACTTATTTTATCATATCAATTATGCCTCGGCTTAATTGCGTCCGGATTCGGCTTTGTGCTTAGACCTGCATGGGGACCGACACGATGCCAGTCATTTCGATATTGCCACAGATATGTGGCGTTTTTTCCGGTGCAGCTCAGTTAGCCATTATCTCATGAACGCGATGATTTTAGGCTAACACCTAAAATGAACTCCTTGCCAAATCAGTGACATTCGCCGATAGATAAATAATCTAATCATTATGTAGTACGCATAAAAAGGATAATTTGTTTCATTTTTTTTAAACTTCTCTATAAAAAGAGATAGCTCCAAAGGAACTACCTCTATCGTATTGTAAATACTATATCGTTTTTTTAGTGAATCTTAGCGTTTCTTAAGATAATGCGGAAATAGCCACAAGCACCCAGGCAACGATAAATAACAAACCACCGATTGGGGTAATCGCACCAAGCTTTTTCACACCTGTAACAGCTAATACATACAAACTGCCTGAGAAAAACACAATACCTGCCAACATTAAATAGCCTGCCCAAGAAAGCATACTTGAAGCGCCTAAAAGGGCTTCACTCGATAAAATCCCAAGCCCTAGTAAGCCTAATGCATGATACATATGGTATTGCACCGCAGTCTCCCAAATGGCTGCATAGTGTGGTGAAGCAAATTTATCTTTTAGTGCATGCGCTCCAAAAGCGCCTAACACGACACCAAGACAAGCCATAATTGCACCGATTGCCAATAAAAGTTCCATATATGATTCTCCTATTTCGTCTCGCATGCGATTTCTTTGTATTTCGCATCCCATGCCGGATCAATTTTACTTAAGGATACCGGACGTAACGTATCTTTTTGAGCTAGAATATGTACGGACTGAGCAGTAGCTGCAATCGTGCCATCTTCATGTAAAATTTCATAGCCATATGTTGTACGTAAACGATCGTGTTTTTCCACCCATGTACGGACCGTTGCCACTTGGCCATAATGCATAGCAGCCTTATAAGAAATGGATAAATCCATCACTGGCGATACATAACCGTCTTTTTCTAACTTAGCATACTCAAAGCCTGCATCATTTACTAACTGAGAACGGCCTATCTCCATCCAAATGATGTAGTTTGCATGATACACTACGCCCATTTGGTCGGTCTCAGCATATCGAATTTCAACTTGTTTTTCACTAACAAACATTTTCTTCACCTCGTCCTACATTATAACGTAAAAGTATTGATTTAGTGGGGTTTTTGTTTTATTGATTAAGAAAAAAACAAAATTTTAATTTCAAAAAATCTTGAAGTTTAATTTATAAATTAATTTGGTATTAAATGGTGGTTTCCGTTCTTACCCGTTGTACCCCACTAAATTGGGGTACACTGGGGTACAAAAAATAAAAAATTATATAACACCGGGCAGGTGCAAGAAATTAATTTAAAGAGAAAAGTCACTCATTAATTTTCAAATGAGTGACTTCTTATTTATATAAAACTGCTCATAGCCTCTTTTGTTTCAATGGTATATGTTTCATCTTCGTGCAATACTGGTTCATTTTTATCTATTCTTATTTCACTCTCTGAACCACGTTTCATATCCTCTTCGATTAACTTTTTCACATACTTGCTAAAATTGCGTGGTTTGTTATTCAATGGGTTAATCTGCTCTGCGTGTTCTAATAGTGCAAGGTCGTGTTCATCGTTGGTATTAAAGCTGACCTGTTCATTCTACAACATGAACACTTGTTGGAATATTTAGGCTACATTGAAGTTTTAATAAATGACAAAATTCCATTGTAGATTATTTTGTTTTGAATTTTCTAGACTCAATTGAATCGTTTTAAACTTTTTACCTGTTACTTTGGCAGTCTTTTCTTCCGATTCACTAAGTTTTCCGTAAACAAATGCTTCAAAATATGCCTCAGGATTTGAATTATTTGATTCAAAAATGTCAGCCTTATTGTTAAGCATTTTCTTAAATCTATTTGACACATTTTTAGTATTAATCCCAATTGATATTTTGCTAGACAATCCTGAAGTTAATTTATGTTCTCCTGTAAAAGACAAATAATAGATGTCCTTATTTGCTTTAAAACGTTTTACGTAAGCATTACCAAAATAAATAAGAGATTGATTAACACTTAAATCTTTATTATCTCCTAAATCAATAAATACATCGTCGAATGAAATTCGATTGTTGTTTTTATCAATTAATTTCAATGATTTATCACCAGCTCTCCAATCTTGAAAATAACTAACCAACCTTTCGATAGATTTAATTTGTGCAGGACGATTGTAATTTGGTTTAGCAGCAGTGTTACCATTGCTGTTAGATTTGCGATTTTTCAGTACTAATGGTTCTGGTAAAGTTGGTATTGAGTTAACTGAAATTTGAGTTGGTTGTAATCCGGAGGTTAAATCAAAACCAAGTTTGACCGTATTTTGTTTACGTCCATACGTTGAACTGGTTTCTCCATTATCATATTGTCTTTTGCGATTTGTCCAACTATGCGATCACAGTTAGGATCATGCTGTTGATCCTTATTTGCCGACTTAAAATAAGGACTAACTTTTTGATCTTTCAACTTGGTAAATGCATTTGCTGCAATAATTTTAAAATCACAATTTTCAGAACATTTGAACTTCTAGGAATCTGCCAACTGTGGATTAATGCCTTTATCCCAGTGATTCCATGCCTTTAATGCTGAAATATCATCTTTTATAGTTGGTGACCAAACTTTTTCAAACGCAACCATTGTCTTTCTCCCCCAATTAAGACTAGTTTATCAATATACTATTTAATGTAGAAGGATTAACTAGTCGAAATTTCTTTCTCAAATATAGTTACTTGGACATGACCACTGAGTACTGTGATACTCGACTGATCTTGTATATTCATATTCAATTATACAATGCAAATCGAGTAGGAGGAGGTGATTAACCTCCGACCTCTCACACCAACGTACATACGGGTCCGTATACGGCGGTTCAAAAGTTTTATGGTTTTAAAATGATTTGGGAAAGACTTTTTAAATTTTGTTTCTCCCAGTATTTATTATTTAGGGCTCTATTTATGATTGGATTATTAGATGAACGCCAATATCCCTTTCGGGTATTTGCCATTCTGTAAGCGTCGTTCGGGAACTAAAAGGAAAGTGGACGAAGTTCACATGTAAACCACTCCTTCAGCAATTTTTAGCCTTTTATATTAATTAAGATACCTAATCTCTTAAAAATATGGGCCGGCCGTATTTGTCTTGCCTCGAACAAGTTTATGAGGCGCAGGTCGGTCGTCGGTCTGTCTTTCCCTAATATTTAGGATTTTAAAAATAACAGGGGAGGAAACCCTTACCTGTCCGACCTCCCCTTAAGTTTACAAAATAATTTTTTAAATACCTAATGTGTAACGAATGTAACGTTTGTAACATCTATCACATTTGTAACATGGCCTAAATTATAGTGTAGTCATTAATGCTATAATGTTTGTGCATCAGCAAACTGATGTTAAAAATACTGAATGAATTTTCAAAAAACTCCATTTATTAACTATAAAGGTTATAATAAAGTATAAAAAATACTAAATTAAACCTATTTCAAATTTAACTAAAGTGTTTGATTTAAAATATTT
>NZ_JBIWFC010000001.1:498427-782561 GCF_044762845.1 Lysinibacillus sp. NPDC096382 | reverse complement strand
TGAAAAATGCAAAGTATGTCCAATGAGAGAGGGCTGTTATAAAGAAGGCGCAAAAAGTAAAACATATTCTGTCACAATTAAGTCGGATACACATGCCGAACAAGAGGCATTTCAAAATACGGAAGCATTTAAGCAATTAGCCGCAAATCGCTACAAAGTAGAAGCGAAGAATAGTGAATTAAAAAACGGACACGGGTACGATACGGCATCGACTGCGGGTCTATTTGGCATGGGAATTCAAGGTGCTACAACGATATTCGCTGTCAATTTGAAACGGATATTAAAGCTACTAAATGAAAATGAATAAGGAATAGAGACAGAAATAAGGCGCTTCCTGTTCAAAATCGAACAAGAAGTGCCTTATTTTTATCTGAGAAAGGTTCGCTTTTATGAAAACGTAAGTTTTTCAGTGCCCTCACCAAACGGCCATCAGTTTTTTTGAGGAATAAACTCGAGGTTATTTTTTGTTTTTGTTTTTGTTGTTGTTTTTATTTTTACTATGTGAATCCTTTTTTTCTTCTTTTAGCACATTAGTTGTTTTTAAAGCAGTAAAATCTGCTTCATCACCGAACTCCATACTATAGTTTGGATTTCTGTCTATGCGAGTATGATGGTCATGGTCATGATTTAAATCAGGAACAAGATCTTCGTCCTCATCAAATCGCATAATAAGAACAGGTAAGGATACTAGTCCTGCTAATCCAACGAATGCATAAATCCATCGTGATAATACCGCTGTTTGTCCACCGAACAAATAGGCAACTAAATCAAATCTAAAGAATCCTATAAGTCCCCAGTTGATTGCGCCTATGATCACTAACACTAAAGCGATTCTATAAACTACGCTCACGTTTACACCTCCTTCACTTGTAAATACGAAGCAGTAATACACCGGAAGTTCATTCTTCACATGTATAATAAGCGTCGTTCTTGCAAAAAAATTGTCATAACAAGTGGTAAAATTACAAATACTTATTGTGTAAATTAACTCGCTCATTTTGACGGTCTTATTTTTAGCAGTAACCGCTTATTTATACAAAGGCATGCCTAAGGCTAAGTTATATTACAAACAAAGTTGAAGGTAATAAACCACTTTTTTAAAAGCTGCTTATTTACTGTATCTGAAAATTCCAACTCACCTTCTGCATTGTCCTTATTGGTTTACGCCATCATATCCTATTCTTGTTCTTATGGTCTTTGAAAAAATCGAAGAAATACTATCCAAATCATCTACCAATTGGCTATTTAAATAGAGCAGAAAGTTTTATAATTACCAAAAATTTCATAAATCACATATAATATAGGTGAATAGTCTATAAATAAAATTCACTACCATTCTTCTCCAAAAAACATTTGCACTTTAACACAAAAAGAAGGGGAGTATTTTATGAAAAAACTGATAATCATTAGGATTTTAGCATTTTTAGCCGTATCACTAATCCTTTTTGCAGATGGTGTCCAAACAAATGATTTACTTTTTTGTCTTCTATTGTCACTATTCTTTATTGGTATTCCCTGGTACGAATTTTTAAAAAATAAATTTAGGATTAGGGAAAATCAGTAAAAGGTACTTTTATCTAGGGGCAAACTAATAAAATTTTCACACCAAAAAAGCGTGAGACATCAACTTTAGACATTGATTTCTCACACTTTTAAGATTTTGAGCAGAAAAGAGGTTCCAACTATTTCTGCCAATTATTAAGTTCCTTTAACAACTCAGGTAGTTGTAATTTTTTAACATCAATCGGTGGTAACGCCTTGATAAATTCCTTACCATACGACTTTGTTGAAATGCGGCGGTCTAAAACGATAAAGGCTCCTTTATCCTGCGATGAACGGATTAAACGACCAAAGCCTTGTTTAAAACGCATAATGGCTTCTGGTAGTGATAGCTCATTGAAGGAATTGCGACCTTGTGCAGTAATATGCTTTGCGCGCGCCTTAAATACAGGCTCTTCTGGTGAGGAGAACGGCAGGCGTACAACAATAACCGATGCAAGTGCGTCACCCGGAACGTCTACACCTTCCCAGAAGCTGTTTGTACCAAAAAGAACGGCATGGCTAAATTTTTGGAATGATTTCAGGATTCGCATACGGCTACCACCCGTTACACCTTGTGCAAAGAGCATATAGTCATCAAGGAGTTCACTATCTTGAATAAGCTCCACTGTTTTTCGAAGCATGTCCTGTGCGGTAAATAGGACAAAACAACGTCCTTCCGTCATCCGTACTGTACGTGTAATCGCCTGGGCGACCGCTTCAATATATTCATCCTGTGACACATGTTGAATATCGGGCATATCTGTGACAATAAATGCCTTCGCTCCTGCATAATAAGATGGGGGCGCTTGTAGCTTTCTGACTGGCACACTATCAGAAATACCGAGTTGGCGCGTCACAAAACGCTCATTGCCTGGTACAGTCAAAGTACCAGAAGTCCATACTATGCTTGCCTGCTTACGAAGCGGTGCCAGTACTTTTTCAATGATCGGCGTGACATTCACAGGCTTTTTAAAGACTTGTAAGCTACCTGGAACGCTCCGTAAATCGAATTCTAACCACACTGAATTATCATCCTGTGACGCTAGGAAAATTTCCTCCCATTCAGCGATTTTCACTTTTAATTCACGGATCCAATAATGCCATTCCGATAATATATAGAGCTCATTTTTATCTAATTGCTCAATATTATTTTTAAAAGCCTGTCCTACTTCTGTTGCAAGATCAAGCCACTGCTGTGTAATCTTACTTACTTGTAATAGAGGTTCTTTTGCTAGCGTTACATCCTCTAAAAACAAAGTACATTTACTACTAGCTTGTTTCCCTTTTATTTGTTGCTGCATTTTTTGAACAGCTCGCTGAATAGTTTCATCGAATGTCCGTTGTAGACGTATAAATTGTGCATCTAGTCGCTGCAAGCTTTGCATAGAAACACGTTGTTTTTTCTTAGCGGCCTGACTAAATTGCTGGAACAAAGCAGTTTCCTCCATCGTTCCTACTTGACCGAAAATATACTTCCACTGCGTATAGGAGAAGACAACTTCGTCCTGCTGCATGGCAGATTGTATAAATTGATGTGCTTCGTCAATGATCCATCCGTCAATTTTTGTAAAGATCGGTGTTTGACGGACTAAATCACTGAGTACCATAGAATGATTGGTTACAATACAATCAGCAAATTCACTATTTTTTAACGCTTGTTCATAGAAATCAAAACCCTTTGAAGGTTTTTCATCAGGCATTTTGCGGATTTTTTCTAAAAATAGTTGGCCACCACCAGATACATTGAGCTCACTTAACACACCTGTTTCTGTTTTAGTCAGCCAAACGAGAATCTGCAAAATCGTAAAGGTATCATCATAAGTTTCATCAGCATAAGCCATACATTGCTCAAAACGTGCAACGTCAATATAGTGCTGCATGCCCTTAAGAACAGCAATATTTACTTTAGTGCCAACGATTTTTTCAATCTTCGGTAGCTCTTCTTCAACAAGCTGCTCCTGCAAATGTGACGTATATGTGCTAATCGCAATTTTTTTATCGACTGCTCGAGCATATAAAATCGCAGGAAGTAGATAGCCCGCTGTTTTACCAATGCCTGTTGAAGCCTCTATAACGCATTCCCTTTTGTCATTGAGCGCTTGCCAAATAGTGTCCATCATCTCAAATTGCGCCGGTCGTTGCTCAAAGTTCGACATAGCCTTTGTCATTAATGCTGTTTTGTCAGCTGCTGATTGTGGATATGATACAATCTCCTCATGATTTGTATACTTTTTCCTTCCATCACAAATAGCCAAATTGCGATAGTAGGAGACATTCTCATTAGCAGTTACATGCTGTCGTTTAATTTGAAGAGCTTCAAAGAAAAGTTGGGATAAATTTGATTTCAATCTGAATGAACGTTTATGCATTTGTTCAAGAGTTAGCTGAGGGAGGCTGAGTAACTCCTTCCAGCAATGTTTAAAAAGCTCAGCAGTTGCTCGGGCATCGTCATCTGCTCGGTGTGCATTTGTTAGCTCTATATTTAAATCTGCCGCTAAATCACCTAGCTTAAAGCTCAGTGACATTGGGAACAATATTTTGGCAAGCTCAACCGTGTCCATCTTTTTACCTTGCCATTTCGGTAAACCTGCTCGCTTAAATTCTGCTTGTAAAAAGGATAAGTCAAAATCCGCATTATGCGCGACAAATACACAATCAGCAAGCAGTTCGTATATGTAGTCGGCATGTGCCTCAAACGGCAAGGCATCCTTTACATCCTCATCCGTAATATGCGTTAAATCCTGAATGAACGTTGGAATAGCTTTACCTGGATAAATAAACTTCGTAAAGGTGCGCTCAATTTTCCACTCTTTCATAATAACAATTGCTATTTGAATCATTCGGTCCCCATTTGCCGGTGAATGACCAGTCGTCTCTAAATCAACAATTGCATACTTTTGACTTTCCATCATACATCTCAACTCACAGTTCACATTAGATAGATGAATTTTATCACATTTTTCGCTCAACGGCATCCCTTCTCCTCTTTAGATTAAACACAAAAAAAAGCATGTACAATTTGTACATGCTTCCTCTCTATTACATCACCGTTGCTTCTGGCTCATAGGCAATCATTTCTTTAATTATATTACCCTCGCCCATAATAGCTACTGTTGGCTTATGATCTTTTGCCTCTGCATTATCTACGTATACATAAGAAATAATGATCACAATATCTCCACGTTGCACTAGGCGAGCTGCTGCACCGTTCACACAAATAACGCCTGATCCACGTTCCCCTGCAATAATATATGTTTCAAAACGTGCGCCATTGTTGTTATTAACGATATGCACTTTTTCGTTTGGTAGCATCCCTACTGCATCTAAAATATCCTCATCAATCGTAATAGATCCAACATAGTTTAAATCTGCTTGTGTCACTGTAGCACGGTGGATTTTACTATTCATCATCATTCGTAACATATTACAATCCTTCTTTCACATTAAAGATACAATTATCAATTAATCGAGTTTTACCAATATAGACGGCTACAGCTACAAGCACTTGCTCCGTCTCAGCAGTCGCAGGTATTAAATCTGGATATGCTAATAGTTCAATATAGTCGATGTGACCGTGTGTGCGTGCTGCAATGTGTGCCTTTGCTTTTGCAAGCGCATTCGCACCATCACCATTCGTTAAAAAGCTATCACGAGCAAGCTGTAGTGCTTCATTAATTGCTGGCGCCTCAAGACGATCCGCTTCACTTAAATACACATTACGAGAGGATTTCGCTAAACCGTCCTTCTCCCGTACAATGGGTACTACTCGCAATTCCAAAGGGAAATTAAAATCGCGTACCATCGTAGCAATAATAGCAACCTGTTGTGCATCTTTTTGTCCAAAATAAGCTCGTGTCGGCTGTGCTAGGTGAAATAATTTCGATACAACCTGTAAAACGCCATCAAAATGGCCTGGACGGCTCGCTCCACAAAGAATAGTTGCCTGTTCACCCGCATGAATACGAATACCACCATCATGCGGATACATTTCTTCAACACTCGGTGCGAAAATAATATCTACACCGACAGACTCTGCTAAAGCAGTATCCCGTGGTAAATCACGTGGATAGCTTTCAAAGTCTTCGTCTGGCCCAAATTGTGTTGGGTTGACAAAGATACTCATAACGACTAAATCATTTTCGGCACGAGCTGTTTTTGCTAGCGTTAAATGACCCTCATGTAAATACCCCATTGTTGGAACGAGTCCAATTGTTTTTTGAGCTTGCTTAGCTGCCTGGATTTCTACGGTTAATGCTTGGACTGTAGTGACGACTTTCATTACTTTACGCCCCCATATAGCTGATCCAGCGCTTCCTCTTTCATCGTGAAGGAATGCTTAGGCGCAGGGAATGTACCTGCCTTGACCGCTTCTACGTAACTAACGATTCCACGGCTCGCTTCTTGACCCATATTAGCAAACTGTTCCACAAATTTTGGTACATGATGTGAACCGTAGCTTAACATGTCATGATAAACCAACACTTGTCCATCAGCCTCAACACCAGCTCCAATGCCGATTGTTGGAATAATGAGATTAGCGGATACCATCTCTGTTAGCTGATGCGGAATACATTCTAAGACGACTGCACATGCTCCAGCCTCTTGACATTCTTTTGCATCTTCAATGAGTTTCTTTGCCTGTTCAGCTGTTTTACCCTGAACTTTGTAACCACCAAGCACTCCTGCTGATTGAGGTAGTAAACCTAAATGAGCTACCACCGGAATGCCAGCTGACGTTAATTTACGAATTGCTGGTAGAACATCGTCTGCTCCTTCCAACTTTAATGCATCTGCTCCTGTTTCCTGCATCATGGATACGGCCGTTTTCAACGTCTCGTGTACATCACCGTGGTATGAACCAAATGGCATATCCACAATAACAAACGTATCCTTTGCCCCTCGGCGCACTGCTTTTGCATGGTGAACCATATCGACCACTGTTACTGGCATTGTAGAATCATAGCCAAGTACTACCATACCTAGTGAATCTCCCACTAGAATCATATCGACGCTTGCTTCCTCGGCAAATTTTGCAGCAGGATAATCGTATGCAGTGAGCATAACGATTTTCTCACCTGCTGCCTTCATCTTTAAAAAATCTGAAGTCGTTTTCATCATGTAGTCCTCCTTTTTTAAGGAAAGAAAACAGAAAAACCCCTCTGTTCCTAAAATGGACAGAAGGGTAGTGTCGTTCGTCATCAAAAATCACCTCTCGTTTTTGATTAGAGGCCATAACTTAATAAAGGGATAAGGGAATAACTCTCTTTGAGAGAATTGCCCATTCCATTGTATAAAGTTATATTTTTGAACGCTTGTTTTCTTCCGTCCCTGTCATTAAAAGATCAAGGCAGATATTTTTGTAAATTGTACTTGCGTTTTGAAGGTGCCGTTCACAAAAGGATACTGCCCTTCGCACATACTATAACAGATTCTCCTAGTAATCTTCAAATATTATTTTCTAATAATTACGATCAATAACTATTACCAAACTCAAACCATTCGTTTCTGAAAGTTTGATTTTCGATAAACTTCAAACATTGTAAATAGAAACAGAGCAAATAAAAATGTGAATAAACCAGACGTTACATTTGTAGCTGGTACAAAGACATCCCAAAATGAATTAATGAAAGCGTGGAAAATAATACAGAGAAAAATACTTTTAGTAGAGAGGTAAATGATTGTTAATAAAAAGGACAGCGCTAAAGCTGTTTGAGAAAACCATAGGAAATTCATGTTCATTTGATTTGATCCAATGACAAACCATAATGGCAAATGCCAGACTGCCCAAATAACACCCACAATCATTGTACTCGTGAAAGGAGACCATCTTTTTTGTAATGTAGGCTGTAAAAAACCACGCCAGCCAATTTCCTCTAATCCTCCACCAATAATCATGATTGGTAATTCAAGTAACGCCAAATACATTGGATTCTCCATAGTTGCTCCGTCCCATAGCGTTGGTAAAAAACAAGCCATAAATGCCAATCCGATTGCAAATATGTACCAAGATACAGGATGCTTAGGATTTTTCACATTATGGATAAATGATTTGAACTCTTCTTTAGTCGAATATTTCTTTTTCAACCAAATCTCACAAATTGCAGGAGTAATTCCGCCGAGAATAAATAACAGCATTGATATTGCATTACCAAACTTCAGCAAATTTAGCTGTGTTAATAAGGCTAAACTGCCCCATATGATCCAAGACGTTGCAAAGGTATAAAATAGAAATCTTCTTACCTCTATTCCCAACTTTAATCCTCTCCTTCTTTCGAACCCAATAGTAACAATACGGATTTGCAAAGTGTATTCATCAATCGAATCTCATCAAACTGCACTTGATCATTTGAGAACACCCCGTAACATTTTTGCAAGACAACGTCTCTCACAATGCCATCAATGGATGTCATTATAAAGGTAGATAAATCATCTATCGAAATCTCAAGCTGAAAGCATCCTGAAGAAATACCCTCATGGATTGAATGAAAAATTTGTTGCGTAAAATATTGCCCACTTTCATTCTCATAAATGCCAGATAAAATTTTCTTTTCTCTATCTGGATTGTTAGCACATAAAATCGTAAGCTCAAATTGGATTTTGCCCACTGTTGATACGTTTTCCTTCATGTACTCTCCGAGAAAATTAAATAATTTAATGATTGTTTTTGTGGGAGAATCACTCGTATACGTAACTTCATCGATAATATGTTTATAGTCTGCATTAACATTTACTTGATTAATAACCTCAATAAGTATTTCATCCAAGTCTGAATAATAACGATAAATCCCACCCTGACTTACTCCTGACGCTTTAATAATATCCCTCATCGTAATTTCATAAAGTGGCTTGACTTTACATACTGCTATAGCTGCTTCTAAAATGCTGTTTTTCTTTTCCTGTACATATTCATGACTTACCTTTGGCATTATTTCTACCTCCAAACATAAAAATGACACTATTGTCATTTTTATCGTAATCAATTTGCCTTTTATTGTCAACAACATGTTTCTCTTGAGTTTTTTTATGAAAATTGACAATTAATGATATATGTAATATACTTCCACCATACTATATGACGTATAATATGAAACCTTGTATAGGTCTTACATTGTGAGGTGAGGAAAGATGACATTTCAACTTGGCTCAGCTTTACTTGACGCTTGTGTACTCGCCATCGTCGATAAAGAGGATGCTTATGGTTACTCATTAACACAGCAAATACAATCCGTGATGGATATATCAGAATCTACGCTGTACCCAGTATTACGTCGTTTACAAAAAGCAAATTGCTTAACAACCTACGATCAGCCCTATCAAGGCAGAAATAGACGGTATTACCAAATTACCGAGCAAGGTCGAATACGATTACTAGAGCTATTAAAAGAATGGCAACAGTATAAAGAAATGGTTGATTATGTACTTTTAGGAGGGAAATATGATGAATAGAGCAAGCTATTTGAAAAAGCTTCGGGGGAAATTACAACGTCTTCCAGCGCATGAGATTGATGCTGCGCTTGCCTATTATGAGGAATATTTCGATGAAGCAGGAGAGGAAAACGAACAGCGGGTCATTCAACAACTAGGCTCCCCTTCCCATGTTGCATCACAAATAATAGCGGACTATGCATTAAAGGATTTAGAGGCAACCTCAACTTCAACTAAGAAGAATGTGTCTGCGATGTGGCTTATCATTCTAGCAATATTATCTGCCCCACTTTCATTACCGTTACTTGTAGTAGCTATAGCACTTATTTTTTCATTTGGGGCAGTTATATTCAGCGTTATTATTGCCATTATTGCAACCGTACTTAGTATCTTTTTCGGTGGAATCGCTGCACTTATTTCAAGCTTCTTCATTTTAACTCAGGACTGGCCAACAGCATTACTCTTTATGGGTGTTGGCTTTATCATAACAGGTTTGGGCATCCTACTTTTCCCAATCGTTGCTCGTTTGATCAAAACAATCGTTATTGTTTGTGTTGAAGCATTAAGTAAACTATTCCATAAAATAACGAAGAAACGGAAGGAGGGTTACTAATGACTTCCCGACATACCCATATTGCCATTACTATGATCGCTTTAGGCGTACTGTTAGCTTTAGTTGGTTATTTCTCTGGTGGAAAATGGAGTTTTGAGATAAATGATGAAGGTATCCAACTGCCCGAGAACAATAAACTAGTAAACAATTCCTATCAACTAGATGATTTCACTAATCTCAATATTATTAATCACTATGGAGATGTTGAAATTGTTACTAGTGATCGTTATGCATTAGAAACAAATGTTATTAATGATGATGATGTGACGTACAGTATTAAAGATAAGACATTAACTGTTGAAACAAAGAGTAAGAAGAAGAATCGTTTTCAATTCGGATTTGCTAGCTTTAGAACTCCTTCCATTAAAATCTATGTTCCTGCAGATGTAAAACTGGAAACCGTTGTCCTTGATAGTAATTTTGGAGATACAACCATTCGTGGTTTGAAATATCAGGAGTTAAATCTAATTGAAGATTTTGGAAACATATTTTTGAAAGACACTACTGGTGATAAAACAGAGATTACACAATCATTTGGTGATATGACGCTACAACAATTTTCAAGTAATGGCTTTGTTGCCGAAAGTGAACATGGTGATATGGACATTGATGGAACATTAAATGGTCAATCCACTATTACGTCTGACTTTGGGGACGCTACACTGCATTTACAAAATAAAAAAAGTGAATTTGGCTATGAATTACAAACTGACTTTGGGGATCTTACTGTTGATGACGAGGATCAAAACAGCAAGGTATCGAAACCTTATAACGGTGATAACCAACTAAAAGCAACTATTTCACATGGTGACTTACAATTAAGGTTGAAATAAAGTAGGCTACCGATTCAATTTTCTTCACTGATAAGGCAGAATTACATTTTGTGATTCTGTCTTTTTAATAAGATTATTATATGATTACGTTCCTCCCTTTGAATAGTAGTAAGAATTTTCCATTTATTATATAATATTTCTATACCCATATGAATGTATTAGTAAGGGATTTTATTATAGCAATCAGTTCTTGCATGTGAAGGCAGAATCTGAGGTGAATCAGGTCAGTTACGGCATCATCTTTGATATAAAATACGATTATTGAGGTGAGCAATATGAAAATTAGACAAGCAAACATTGAAGATGCTCAAGGAATCGGAAAAGTACATGTTGATAGTTGGCGAACAACATATAAAGGCATTCTTCCAGATGATTTTTTGAATAACTTATCTTACGAGCAGCGAACAATGCTTTGGAAGAAGAATATTTCAGACGCTACGAGCTATGTACTGGTGGCGGAAAATGAACAAGATGAAATAATCGGCTTTGCAACCGGTGGCACAAGAAAAACTAATTCAGTACCGAATGCAACTGATTTAACTTCTATCTATCTTTTAGAAGAATATCATGGAAAGGGAATCGGGAAACAACTTCTTAAAGAAATCTTCACCTATTTTAAACAACAAGGATACGAAAAAGTATTTGTCGAAGTATTAGCAGAAAATAAAACACGTGATTTCTATGAATATTATGGTGCACAATATGTAAATACCATCGACATTAAAATTGGCGGAAAAATAGTAGAAGAGCTTATTTATGTATGGAATGATATAAATAAGGTGATAGAAAAAAGTAAATAAAATTTTTTTATTGGAGGGCAAGTAATGAAAACGATAGCAGGAACAATCTCTTTATCTATTTCTTTTACTTTATTCATTTATTTGTTCGGACTAAAAATGGAGCACTCAGTTAAATATGACTCTGGATTCTTTTTTCTTCCAATAATTTTACTAATACTTTCTCTGATCTTCTTTAGGCAAGACTACAAACGAGAAAAAAATATACACAGCTAAATTGTAATTCTAAAAATGTGAAAGAACGTATATTTTCACATTCGAAAATATACGTTCTTGTTAGTTAAGAGAATGTTTTTGTTTCTATAAAATTTTTATATCTCCAGCATAAATTGTCCGGACTGTGCCATTATCCTCTGTTAGCTGTAGTACACCTTCATCCGTTATCCCACTGGCAATGCCTTCAAAGCGCCCTCGTAAAGTCGTGACTTCAATACGTTGCCCAATAGTACATGACATTTGTTCCCATAGCATTTTAATACTAGCAAACCCTTCCTTCACGTATAAATCGGTGAATTGTTCTAAATATTGAAGAATAGATGCAACAAGGGCTGCACGATTAATTTCCTCACCCGCTTCTAAACGTAAAGACGTAGCTATATTAGCAATTTCTGGGGAGAAATCTGATTCAACCTGGTTTGCATTAATACCAATGCCTACTAGCAGTGCTTGTACACGGTCTGCCTCAGCCTGCATTTCTGTTAATATACCGGTACATTTTTTACCGTTAATGAGCAAATCATTTGGCCATTTAATGGCTGGTTCAATTTGTTTATATAATGTTTTTATCGCCATCGTAACCGCAACTGCTACGACAAGCGTAAACGATGAAGCTTGCTGAGGAGTAACATCCGGTCTCACAATAACGGTCATCCAAATACCTGTGCCATTTGCAGATTCCCATGGACGTGCCATACGACCACGACCAGCAGTTTGCTCCTCCCCGATTATAATCGTGCCATGTGTAGCGCCTTCCTGTGCAAGCTTATGAGCGATTATTTGTGTCGAATCTACAACATCAAAATAATGAATTTCACGTCCAAAACGTTCTGTATTTAAAAATAGTTCAATTTGAGTTGGACTTAAGCTATTAGGCACACCAATCAATACATAGCCCTTTTTCTTTACCGTTTCAAATGTGTAGCCTTCCTCCTGTAGCGATTGCATATGCTTCCATACAGCTGTACGGGATACTCCAAGGGAATCTGCTAGCTCTTGACCCGAAACAGCTTCACCATTAGCAGCTAATATTCTTTTTAAAATTTCATCCTTCATGGAAATACTCATGCTTAAATCAATCCTTTATTAAAATATACTATCACTTATTTTTTATTAAATTGAAAATTTGATGTAAAGACTTACCTTAAGAATCTTGATCCACATCAGTGAATTCTTGATATTGAATTTCTGGAACTACTAACACATTATTTTGTTTATGTATTAACGTTGTTTTCTCATTTTTCTCCAAACATTCCTTCTAAAACGATGACGAAAAAGATAAAGCAAAAGCAAGCGACCTTATTTTAGATGACGTATGGTAATTGGTCACTTTTTGGTCACTTGCTATATTTTCATGAGTTCAAAACTCTTTTAATTCAAGGCTATTCATTCTTCATGGTCATATCCACGTTCAAATCATTTCTTTAAACAAATAGCTGACACTTAATAATAATTATTATCATACTGCATACAGTCACATTTGACCATAATCAATTTTTTAAATAGCTTTTTATAATTTTTCTAATTAAGGATCATCACCAAAACGTGTGGTTGATTTTCGTTCCGACTGGGCGCTTTGTTGCTGTCGCTACGCTTTCGCACAGATAAAACATTTGTAGCTGCCGCTTCGCTTTCGCTACAGAAAACATTTGTTGCTGTCGCTTCGCTTTCGCACAGAGCAAAGCTTCCTGGGGGCGTCCGATGAGCCGCTTTTGGTGTTGCTGTCGCTACGCTTTCGCACAGAAAACATCCGCTGCGCTGCAGGGTCTCGAGCCAACACGATGTTGGTCACGGAGGCGTTATCACAGGATGTGATGCTGTTAGCCTTCGTTCCTCTATCGCTGATCCCCGAGGAGTCGCCCAGTCTCCACTCCAATCAACTATTTACATAGTAGAAGTTTTAACAAAAGTCATCCACAACTTTTGGTGATAAACCCTATTTAATTATATTTTTTGGAGGATTTCACCTTATTATATTTTAACATTTTCTTATCAAATATAAAATCGTATAAAGCTTAAAACTGAAAAACATCAGTATCATGGGATTATCCATAGACAAAACATTACTATGAAATCCTTGTATAAAACAAGGGCTTTTGTTTATTTTTCTTCTGCACTTCTTTGTGTGTACAAATTCAAGAAAATTTACACAAACGTATTAGAAATTATTCAAAAAGTGACCATCCATGAAAATACTCAATGAAACTATCGAAACTCGCACCAGTTAAAGACCTGTTGAAGCACGGAAGCACGAATTAAACAGCTCGACAATGGAATTAGGAAAATTTCTAAGGCACAATAATAAGGCATGAGTCCGATACAATATCGAAACTCATGCCCCAACCGCTGCCTAATGAAATAACTATGTCTAACAACTTCAATAACCGAATTCTTTTAGTTGTTTTTTGGTAACTCTTTTCTAGAATAACTACATTTCAATTTGTAATAATTATAGTAATATTAAGTGTTTTCATGCTTACGAACATACTCACGCTCAAACCAAGCTTTTATTTGATGGTGCTCATTAGCACATTCACCATTCACAACTGCTTCAAGCATCGCCTGCAACGCTTCTTTTACCCATGGCCCACCTTTTATTCCGGACCATTTTAACAAATCTGTACCTTTTACAATAAGCTCCTGTTTATGTCTAATAGGAAGAGCTGTCTGTATTTCAAGTATACTTTGTTGTGGCATTTCAACATCAAGCTGTCTCAATTCCGCAAAATAACAAGCTGCTTCAAGTTCCTGTTGAGTATATAAAAAGTAATCCATTTTCGTCCAGCCATTTTTTAAAGCTTTTAAAGCTTCTAACACAGCTTTTACAAATGCCATCTCCTTATTCGATAAACGATAGTCACCTAGCACTTCTCGCCAATGATCACCCTGTAATACCGCGAAATATGCCCAGCCTAATAACTTGTCCCGCGTGTTAAATTCAGACCAGTCATTCGCTTGAAAAGTACCATTCAAATAATTCACTAAGCTACTTTCCTTAAGCTTTTTTATACCGTTAAAAACATCTTTCCCTACCCATAGCTTATCGAGCTCTGCCTTTATACGCTCTTTCGCGATCCAAGAAATATTATCAGCCTTGTCCTGCATTGCTTTCAAGGTTTCTAATTCAATTAGAAAACCGAGCTGTGCTGAAAAACGTATGGCCCGTAGCATTCGTAATGCATCTTCCGAAAAACGTTTCTGTGCATCACCAACAGCTCGAATTACACCAGCCTCAATATCTTGGCGTCCTCCATAAAAATCAACAAAAGAACCATCACGGCGCATCGCTATGGCATTCATCGTAAAGTCTCGGCGCTGTAGATCTTCTTTTAACGAACGTACAAATTGCACTTCCTCGGGTCTACGGTGATCCGTATATTCACCATCTGTGCGATATGTCGTTACCTCCACCGATCCAGCTGGCACGATAACAAGTACCGTCCCATGCTGAATCCCTATATCAACTGTGCGATCAAAGATAGACTTTACTTCGTCTGGCATGGCATTTGTCGCAACATCTACATCGTGGGCTGGACGACCGAGTATAGCATCTCGTACTGCACCACCGACGATCACTGCCTCAAAGCCTGCGTATTCTAGTTGTTCAATAACTGAATAGGCTGCTTGCCATTCTTTATTGTTTTGCATGATTTCTTTCAGCAACCTTTTCGTACAATTTTTCATATTGTTCTACAATTTTAGATGAATGGAATTTTTCATCAACAGCACGGATAGCTGCTTCTCGGAAATGTTGTAATTTCTCTTCATCCTTCAATAGATTTACAGCATACTCTTTCACTGCATCCGTATCACCTAATTCCACTATATAGCCATCTACCCCATGTTCAATGACTTCTGGAATACCGCCTACAGCTGATCCAATACAAGGTACACCACAAGCCATTGCTTCAAGTAAAACTAGCCCGAATGATTCCTGCTGTGATAGTAATAATTTAAGGTCACTTATCGCATACAATTCAGCTAAATTTTCTTGTTTGCCTAAAAATAAAACATCCTCCATATAAGGACTTTCCTTTACTTGATCCATTACACGATGCTTTTCTGGACCATCTCCTACAAGCAATAGCTTTGCCTTCATGTTCGCACGAATTTTCATAAAGGCGTCTATAATATGCGGAAGATTTTTAATTTTACGGAAGTTAGATACATGAATAATAACTTTTTCATCTTCTTCAATTCCAAACTGTTCCTTTAAGTTTCCTGGATTGCGTGGGAAGTATTCACGTTCATCAACAAAGTTGTAAATCGTGTTAATCGGCTTTACTGTATCAATAAGCTCGTATGTTTGTTGCTTTAATGCCTCTGACACTGTCGTTACGATATCAGATTTGTCAATGCCATACTTAATTGCCTGTGAAAGAGTGGAATCCTGCCCAAGCACAGAAATATCTGTACCGTGTAACGTTGTGACAATCCCAATATCACGACCACTCATTTCACGTGCCAAAACAGCACAGACAGCATGTGGTATTGCATAATGCACATGAAGCACATCTAGTTCTTCATCCTTAATCACGTCCGCCATTTTACTCGCTAATGCTATATCATATGGCGAATATTGAAATACTGAATAATTGCTAACTTCTACTTCATGGAAAAAGACGGTTGGATAAATTTTATTCAATCGAAATGGTACGCTTGAGGTGATGAAATGAATCTCGTGCCCTCTCTCTGCAAGCATTTTTCCTAATTCTGTTGCGATAACACCAGAGCCTCCAACTGTTGGATAACAGGTAATGCCAATTTTAAGCTTTTTCATTCGATTATCATCCTTTCTAAATCACGTCTTTTTTTAATTTCTTCTTTCTTGAATCAGTCTCCAATCCACAAAGCCTTCTTGTAGGCCTTTTAGTAATATTTCTGCTGTTCCCATATTTGTAGCCAGTGGCACTTGGTAAACATCACAAAGACGAATAAGTGCAGAAACATCTGGCTCATGTGGTTGTGCTGTTAATGGATCACGGAAAAAAATGATCATGTCCATATCATTATTGGCAATCATAGCACCAATTTGTTGATCGCCACCGAGTGGTCCTGAACGAAAACGTGTTACCTCTAAGCCTGTAGCTTCCATAACACGCTGTCCTGTTGTACCTGTAGCAAACAACATATGCTCATTTAAAATATTTCGATAAGCAATAGCAAACTGTACTAAATTATCTTTTTTACGATCATGTGCAATTAATGCGATTTTCATAATGCTTCCATCCCAATCTTTAGATGATGTTTTCTAAACCATATACAAGTTGATCCATTTTCATGACCTCTTCTACGCAAAATGCTACACCAGACATAAAAGAATTACGGTTTAATGAATCATGACGAATTGTTAATAGCTGCCCATCTCCGCCAAATAACACTTGTTGGTGTGCTACTAAACCTGGTAATCGAACAGAGTGAATACGCATGCCATCAAATTCTCCACCCCTTGCACCTTCGATCGTTTCTTTTTCCTCTGGATGTCCTTGGATCTTTTGTGTTCGCACCTCTTGAATCAATTGTGCCGTTTTAACAGCTGTTCCTGATGGAGCATCCAGCTTTTGATCATGATGCATTTCAATAATTTCAATATCAGGTAAATATTTTGCCGCTTCCTTAGCAAATTTCATCATAAGGATAGCCCCTATCGCAAAGTTAGGAGCAATAATACAGCCTAGCTCTTTCTCTTTAGCCATTGCTGATAATTCCACTAGTTGTTCATCTGTAAAGCCTGTTGTACCAATTACAGGTCGTACATTTAAATTCAAGGCCTCTTTAGTATGTTTGTATACTGCATGCGGGCTTGTTAAATCTACTAATACGTCTGGTGCAGTCGCCTCTACAAGGTCAGACATATCTGTAAAGATTGGAGCCGTATAACTTGCCGGAAACATCTCCAAATCAGCTAATGTTTTTCCTACATCTTTATAATCTAATACAGCTACTAATTCCATTTTGTCATGCTTCATGACCGTATGTACAGCCTCAGCCCCCATTTTTCCCCTAGGTCCTGCTATTGCTACACGAATTGACATTATTCTCCATCCTTTCTAGTCCAGCGATCTTTATCTCTTGTTTCAAATTTATGTATAACGCGTAAAAGTGCTTCATCTAATTTAATGCCCTGCGCATTTGCAAAGCACACTAAAACAAAGAAAAAGTCACCTAATTCTTCTTCAATACTGTTCGCTTCCTCAGTACTCTTTTTCTTCTTTTGCCCGTAAACATCCTGCACCTCACGAGACAATTCACCAAGTTCCTCGGTTAGACGTGCCAGTAACTCAAATGGCGGGAAATAGCCTTCCTTAAATTGTCCTATATAATCATCTACACGCTGCTGTAAAGCTTGCATTGTCACTTGTTCAGTCATCTAAATCACACTCCTACTTACCATCGTATAAAATTTACACCATTGTTGTCAAAAACAATAAAATGTCAGATAATAGATAGCACTACTTCATTTGTTAGGAACTTCAGGAGGTCATATGCTAAAACAGATCAAAATTAGCAATATTATCGCAATAATGCTCGGGGCTGCAATTTTTAGCTTCGGCTTCGTCCACTTCAACATGCAAAATCACCTTGGTGAAGGTGGCCTAAGTGGGATTACACTTATACTTTATTTTACACTTGGCTGGGACCCTGCTTTAATGAATTTACTATTAAACATTCCTATGTTTATTATTGGTTATCGTTTACTTGGGAAAAAATCATTTATTTATACGCTTGTTGGAACTTTATCTGTTTCAGTTTTCCTAAAAGTTTTCCAAAAGTATCAATTTACTATTCATTTAGAGGACGATCTGTTACTTGTTGCTCTTTTTGCAGGGGTTTTTGTTGGACTAGGGCTCGGTATCGTCTTTCGCTTCGGTGGTACAACTGGTGGTGTAGATATTTTGGCTCGCCTTGGGCATAAATATTTTGGCTGGAGTATGGGTAAAACGATGTTCATCTTTGACGCAATCGTCATTATCCTATCATGGCTAACATTTTTAGATGCACGCTCTATGATGTATACCCTTGTTGCGGTATTTGTTGGTGCGCGCGTCATTGATTTTGTTCAAGAAGGAGCATATGCTGCACGTGGAGCACTTATTATATCTGAAAAATCTAGCGCCATTGCTGAGATAATCGCATTACGAATGGAACGTGGTATTACTATACTTGAAGGTCATGGCCATTTTACTAAGCAACAAAAAGAAGTGATTTATTGTGTCATTGGCCGTAATGAGGTTGTACGTTTAAAATCTATTGTACATGAGGTTGATCCACACGCATTCGTATCTATAATAGAAGTACGAGACGTAGCAGGAGAAGGCTTCACGCTAGACGACGAAAAACAACCGCTCCAATAACATTATATCTGCCTGCTCTCCTCGAATAAAACATTTTACTTTTTCGTTGAAGGTAGGCTTTTTTTTACATAGTAAATTAACGGATTAAAAAACTTGCTATAGTGAATTACCACTACAACAAGTTTTTTATTAGTCGTCACTTCGCATATTTGTAAAGATTAATACTAAACGTAATAATTCTAATACGGCTACTGCTGCCGCGGCAACATATGTTAATGCTGCAGCACTTAACACTTTGCGTGCTGGGCGCTCTTCTTCATTTGTAATAATTCCTAGAGAGTTCATTTGCACTAAAGCACGCTTTGATGCATCAAACTCTACCGGTAACGTAACTAATTGGAAAACTACACCTGCTGCCAATAATACGATACCTAAAAGTAACATATTCGCACTACTTGCAAAAATACCAATCATGACAAATATCCAAGACATATTTGATGAAATATTTGCAACTGGCACTAACTTACTGCGTAATGTAAGCATCGAATAAGCTTCTTTATGCTGGATGGCATGGCCAACCTCGTGGGCAGCAACTGCAGCACCAGCAATACTCGCCTCGTAGAAGTTACTTTCTGATAAAGCAACTGTTTTTGTTGCTGGATTATAGTGATCAGACAACACACCTTGTGTTGGAACAACTCGTACATCATATAAGCCGTTTGCATCTAAAATCGCACGCGCTACCTCTGCACCTGTTTGTCCCTTCATTGTACGTTCTTTTGCAAACTTATTATACGTGCCCTTTACTTTCATCTGTGCGTAAAGTGGTAGTAGCATTATGATTGCAAAATAAACAATATACATACTTGTTGACAATTTTCTAACCCCTTTCTACTTGGATACTATAATTCTATAATCATTTACCTAATTCGGCAAATATTTGCGCCATCTAATTGAGAAGATGGCTAAAAAAATGCATGTAACTGATAACCAAAAAGTAAAATAGCCGATATAGCTTGTATAATCTGCTAAATCACGATACATCGGCATTTGGCCAAATACATAATCAATCACATCGTTATGCAATGTCCATACCGCTGCTACAGCAATATGCCAATATGAAAAAACATATTTACCGAGATACAAAATTACTTGGACAGCCATTGCAAAATGTGAGCCTACAAGCATCCAGCCTTGCCAACCTATAGATCCAGTTTCAATCAGCGTCCAAATATTCATTACATCAGCCCAAATTCCATATTTCACCGATGTAACAAGTGCTAGTACTTCCATAAGTGGCCATTTTTTATCCATAATCCAAGCTATCAATACAAAGCAAAAGAATAAGCTAGCTGTTGGGCTATCCGGCACAAAAATATAAAAAATGGGCTTCGTGATGGCAAGCTGCCATCCATACCAATAATAACCGTAAATAGTGCCTAATAGATTAATAATAAGTAATAGTATTAAAAATGATTTATGTGTAAGGAGAAACCAAATATTTGCACGTGTAATTTGCATAATTAAAACTCCTTTTTCTTCTGTCTTTACTAAGATGCCTTTTTTAATTGTTATTATGTATTTAATATGCCACAAACTATTATCCTTAACGTGAGGTTGATTTCATTTTAACCAATGTCATCCCTATCTTTTGTTGATGAGCTTTTTTCTAACATTTCCCTTAAAAATAGACCACATCAAATGGTTGGGTATTGCACACGGTTAGTACCACTAATTTCCAGTGACTGCCCAGCCACTTTCGAATACTTAAATTTATTCTCGTAGATATTATAATTTTGCGGGAACTTTTTTGAAGTTGTAACAGTCACATTATTATACTAGAAGAAAAAAAGAGCCAGTTTCCTGACTCTTTTAAACTATACTTATTTATCTTCTTTTAAGCTCGCAACAAATTCAGCTATTTGCTTCGCTTCTTCATCTGTACCCTTGAATACACCAGGTGGCATTTTGCCTCGACCGTTATGGATAATATCTTCAACTTCGTCAGCTGTTAGTGTATTACCAAGTAATTTTGGAGCAGCTGGGCCACCTTTTAAGTCAGCCGCATGACAACCGATACAAGATTGAGCTGCGTCACTTGTTTCACCAGTCCAAATTTTATAACCTGGTAGTGATTCATCAATAGTAACATTAACTTCTTGTTCAATTGCGCCCATTACTTTTTGAGCTTCCCAGTCATGGTTAGCAACTGCTTCCCATGTTAAGTAAAACATAGCTGCTAGAGTCAATAACATAAACGCTGTTGGTAACGGACGTTTAGATGGACGACGTTCTGGACTTTTATCTAAAAATGGCATTAATAATAGCGCTCCAAATGCAAGACCTGGAATTATAACAGTTCCAATAACATTATATGGACCTGAAGCATATGTGTATTTTAATAATTGATACAAGAATAAGAAGTACCAGTCCGGTAATGGAATGTACGCTCTTGTCGGATCAGCTGGTCCTTCAAGTGGTGATGGATGTGCAACTGTTAATATTAAATATGCAATTAAAAATACAGCACCAACCATCCATTCTTTTAGTAAGAAGTTCGGCCAGAAAGCTTCCGTCTTACCTGGATATTCGGAATAATCCTTTGGAACGTTCGGCATTCTGTGATTCGCTTTAATACGAGAATCACCAACAAATTTCATTCCTTTTCCGCGATGCATTATGTCCCCTCCTTTAAAAAATCATCGAACCGTCAAGAACTATTACAACGGCCCTGAAATTCCTTGACGACGAATCATGATAAAGTGTGCTGCAAGTAATGCAAACAATACTGCAGGTAAGAAGAATACATGAATCGCAAAGAATCGTGTTAACGTTTGAGCACCAAGAATAGTTGAGTCACCCGCTAATAAGATTTTAATCCATTCACCGATAAACGGTACGGATGCAGCAATTTGGATACCTACTTTTGTAGCGAATAATGCTTTCATATCCCAAGGCAATAAGTATCCTGTAAAACCAAGACCCATCATTACACCAAAAATACCTACACCAACCATCCAGTTTAATTCACGAGGTTTCTTATAAGAACCTGTAAAGAATACACGAAGTGTATGTAAGAACATCATAACGATTACTAATGAAGCTCCCCAGTGGTGCATACCGCGTACGATTTCACCAAATGCTACTTCGTTTTGTAAATAATAAACTGATTTCCAAGCATTCACTACGTCTGGTACATAGTACATTGTTAAGAACATACCTGATAGAATTTGAATTACCGTGATGAAGAAAGTTAATCCACCGAAACAGTAAACGAATGCTGAAAAATGATGTGCAGGGTTCACGTGCTCTGGCACTTCGTGGTCGGCAATATCACGCCAAATCGGTGTAATATCTAAGCGTTCATCGACCCAATCATAAATTTTATTTAGCACTGTTTTGTACCCCCTTACTTAACTAGAGTATTTGGATGAATTGGCCCAAGCGATAAGTAACCATCATCTTCTTTAATTTCATATTCATCCAATGGACCTAATGGTGGTGTTCCTGCTACGTTATTACCATTCTTCTCATAGCGTCCACCATGACAAGCACAGAAGAATTGATCTGGGTGTGTTGAATCTGTTCCCCAGTCCACCATACATCCTAAATGCTTACAAACAGGAGATAATGCAACGATTTGATCGCCTTGTTTGAAAACCCATGCTACGTTTGTTACGTCTGATTTGTACCATGCATCAACTTGTTCAAATGTTAAGTCAACTTTAACAGGTTTGTCAGTAATATCAGCGATTTTATGCTCTGTTTTTACAAAGTTACCACCAGCATGACTTTGTAGTACTGGGTCAATCGCAAAACGAAGCATTGGCATCAGCATACCTGCCGCCATAAAGCCACCTACACCAGTTAGTGTATAGCTTAGGAATTGACGACGTGAAACTCGATTATTACTCATTTTTTTCCCCCCTCTAACTTAAAGGTCAGTCCAACGGACATTCATTTACAAATAGTAATACTAGGACATATCTATGATATATCAACTCCATAGCTTGGTCAATATAGCATTCTGTGGAAAGCTGGAGAATGTGAACAATTATTGAAACTAATTGTTAAATCTGTGTCCATTTGGTCGAAAAAATCGGAATCACTTGTCGCAATTGATCTTCGAGAATGGAGTTTTTCACGCCTTTATCCATGCTTTCTAGCGGAATAGCTGGTAGCCAAATAACATTTACTTCATCTCCAATATTTGTCCAAAAATGGTCACAAGTAATGAAGAACACATGCTTAAAACCAGCATTATGTAATTGTGCCTCTAATTGCTTCGGCATATCTTCGTTTTTTAATGTTGCACTATACGTAAATGGTGGCATCAGTAATAAACGACCTTTAAACTGCTGTTCGATAAAAGATGTAAGCGATAACAAAAAATCCACCTCTGTACCGCTCTGTTTCATTTTTTCAGGAGTTAAATCGACAGTTACGAGTGGAACAATTGCTGTATCGATAAATTCCTTCTGTGCCATAAACAATGTCACATCACTTGCATTAAAATACATCTCACAAACCTCCTCTAGTTGCATAAATCCATTTCGCCTTGGCGTAATTCCGTCCGGATTTTGAATTGTGCCTGCACAATTCCTTCCTTTCAAAATCTGTGACATCCGCCGGGGCTTTATCTTCATGCAGTTGGGTTTGGTACCCCACTGCATGAAGATAAAAAAAATGCCCTTCTCCACTCTTCAAATAGGATAGCCAATAAAAAGTGAAAACAATCATTCACTTGTTATGTTATCATATTGAGGTAGATAAAGGACATTCCATTTTTACTTATAACTAACGTAAATTAGCCGTTTCCTTTAAAGCTTGTAACAAATTAGACAATTCATAAAAGCGCTCTTCATTTCCCTGATCGAGGGCTTCATCAATTTGCGCGAGTAATTTTTCTTCTTGGAATACGAGTAAGCTGTTGGAAAGCAGCTCTTCTGCCAGTAAGCGATCTTTTTCACTAACAATCAGTGCTTCTGGCATATAAGGGTTTTCTTCAAGAACTGCTAAGTATTGTGCACTTGGTGGTACATTTGGAAAATTCAATTGTATATACATATCTTCATGCTCGTGTAAACGTAAATCATGGAAGGATTTCTCAGCATCTGCTGTCATTACATTGCCTTTGTAAAAACGAAACGGCACTCCTGTTGAATCGACCGTTGACATTACCATTGCTCTAGGGCAATAGTGAGCTTCTTCAACAAATCGAATTCGTTTTAATAACTCATCGTTACTTAATAAGTAATTCAAAATCCATACACACTCACGACGTTTCAATTGATAATTTTTTAAAAACCATCTAACAAATGCTTTTTTATCGACAACTGATACAGAAGCAGTCATACCCACTCCCTCCTTTACTCAAATTCTAAGGTTTCTAACTTCTCTTGCCACTCTAGTTCACCCGGCTGAATAGTTATTAATTGACCGAGCACTTCTTTAGCTTCTGAACGTTTTCCTTCCTCTAACAAGAAATAAACATACTTTTCTAAAAATGCTGCGTCTTCCTTAAAATCATTATATGCCAAACGGTAAAATTCGTATGCACGGTCGTACAATTCTAAATTTTCATATGCAACCGCAGCAAATGGATATAAGGTGCTCCATTCAAAATCATTTTTTTGCAACGTTTCAAATAATTCTATTACATCCTCATGACGCTCTTGCTGTGCCAACACGGAGATTAATGCTAATACTGCCTCCATGTATTCAGGATCTAAGGCAATGGCTTCACGTAGATGCTGCTCGCCCTCATCTGGTAAACCAGTTTTTAAAGCCATTTTACCGGCGAATAAAAATAAGGATTTATCGTATTCGTCACGCTTTAATCCTTCCAGAATGGCAGCGTATGCTTTTTTATTGTCCTCCGTCATGGTATAGCTTTCAGCAAGCAATAAATAGGCTGAAAAATAATCCGGGTCTAATTCTTTTAATTCCTCTAATTGTTTAATGGCCATTTCATATTTTTGTGATTGAAAGGCTGAATACGCTGCACCAAATAAAACATCTGGCTTTACTTCATCTTCCAGTGCTTTTAAATAGTAATCTAAGGCCGTTTCATAGGCAGCTCCTGCACGATACACCTCAGCAAGTCGTTCAGTAAGACTAACCCCAGCAAATTCAACTTGTTGTTCATACAATTCTTCATATAGTCTCGCAGCCTCTAAGAAGCGACCAGTTTCAAATAAAAGCTCCGCTTTAGCAAATTGTAATAATGGCTCATCAGGTAATATAGATAGTGCCTCATTGATGCGCATTTCTGCTACTTCAAACAATCCTTGCATTTGATAATAATCCGCTAATACTAATAATGCTTGAGGATATTCTGGAGCTGCCTCCTCTACTTCTAATAAAAAATCTAACGCTTCATCTTCATCGCCAAGTTCCATTAAGACGTTTGCACGATCAATTTTCAACTGTGCCTCTTCTGGGAATAAAAATTGTAAATGCTCCAGTACACGGTCAGCTTCCTTCATATATCCATACTGCATAAAAATTTCAGCTAGCGCATAAATGTCCTCAGGTAGCTCTTTCGTTAAAAATGTTTCAAGTAGCTGTTCAATTAATGCTAAGTCCCCTTGTTCAAGTGCTTGCATCATTTCAGTCATCGCATTGTTCACAGTCATTCACCTATTCTTTCATTAATACCTTTATGCTACAAAACATTTTCTCTCGAAACAAGAAAAAACTCCCCAAAAGACTTGGAGAGTCAAATATCAATTTCGCCTTGGCGTAATTGTAGCTGACGCTTTGCTTTCACTACAGATAAACAATGCTTCCGGATTTTGAATTATGCCCAGGCATGCACGAGGGCCGACACGATGTCAGTCATTTCGGTAATGCCACAGGACTTGGCTTTTTACCGATGCAGGTCAGTTAGCCTTTTTCGCAGGATACGAAGGTTTTAGGCTAACTGACTTTATTCATTATTTGAAAATCCGTGACATCGGCCGGTGGCTTTAGGCCAACAGATGTTTTTTGCGCGAATGCGTAGTGCCCGTAGACCAGCAGCGCGATGTTGGTCACCCAGTCGTATGTTGTTCTTGTTGTTGTTGCTGTCGCTTCGCTTTCGCACAGATAAAACCGTGTTGCTGTCGCTTCGCTTTCGCACAGATAAATTGCTACAGGACATGGCGTTTTTAGACTGAGTTCCTCTATTTCAGTAGGTGCTTGCAGCAGCATTCATCATACTACCTTTAGAGGTGGATTCTTCTACTGAATGAAGATATGACATTACTTTACTTCCTCTATATGCTCGAAAAACGATGGATAAGAAACAGCAATACATTCTACGTCATCTAAAGTTACAGCCCCATCTGTTATTAGTGCTGCAACAGCACCCATCATTCCTATACGATGATCACCATAGGTTTTAAGGCTAGCACCACATAATGGAGTTGGTCCTTCAATAATCATTCCATCCTCAGTAGCTTCAATATTAGCACCTAGTTTTTTCAATTCATCCACAACAGCCGTTATCCGGTCTGTTTCCTTCACTTTTAACTCCTCGGCATCCTTAATAATAGTTTTACCGTTTGCCTGCGTTGCTAATAAAGCCAGGATCGGGATTTCATCGATAAGACGAGGAATAATATCTCCCTCAATTGTAGTGCCTCTTAATGTCGACGTTTCAATTGTAATTGTTGCCGTCGGCTCTGATTGGCTATCTTCATTTGGCATAAGTGTTATAGATGCGCCCATATTATGAAGCACTTCGATGATACCATCCCGTGTTGGATTAATTCCGACATTTTCTAGCGTTATTTTACTATCCTCACAGATGGCCCCTGCTACTAAGAAAAAGGCCGCAGATGAAATATCACCTGGCACAGACACATGTGTCCCTGTTAAAGTTTGTCCTCCTTTTAATGAAATAACACCATCCACTTCATCAACCTGTGCACCAAACTGACGTAGCATTCTCTCCGTATGGTCTCGAGATACTTCCATTTCTCGTACAATTGTAGTACCTTCAGCGCGTAAACCAGCAAGTAAAACAGCTGACTTCACCTGCGCACTTGCAACAGGCATGTGGTAATCAATAGCTTGTAAGGCTGTACCTTGAATGGCTAATGGCGTATATTGTCCATTTGCCCTTCCAGTAATGTGTGCACCCATTTGACGTAACGGATCAATAACACGGCGCATTGGTCGTTTTCCTATGGACGCATCCCCTGTCATTACTGAATGTACAGTAGATCCGGCTAGAATCCCTAGCATTAAGCGTGTCGTTGTACCAGAATTTCCTGTATATAGTACGTCTGTAGGTTCTTGCCACCCCCCTATACCCGGGCTGTCGATGGATACATTGGTTCCTTCTACGTCAATTTTCACACCGAGCTTGCGGAAGCAATCAATTGTACTTAAACAATCCTCACCTAATAAAAAGCCGTCAACTGTTGTTTTACCCGTTGCAATGGCTCCAAACATAACGGAACGGTGTGAGATAGATTTATCACCTGGAATCGTTAAAGTCCCTTGTAAGGAAGGTTTATCATATTGTAATACTTTTTCACTCATCGTTTTCTTCCCTCCAATATTATGAAGATAGAAAGCGCCGTAATGCCGACGCTTTCTTTTAAATAGGCATTTCCTAGGATGCCTATGAAATATATGTTTCATAATTAGCACGCTTTTGTATACACGCTGCCGCACGTTCACGATCACTTTCACTTTGTAAGCTAATAACAAGAATCCCGAAAACGTCTTCTCGTGACTCGACGATACGTAAATTTGTAATACTAATCGCTTCGTCTGCAAGTAAGCCTGTCACCTCAGAAATAACCCCCGGATAGTCAGGAACATCCACATATAAGTCAAATGATGTGAACATTGCTCCAGCACTAATCGGTAATTCATCTCTTAGCTCTTTAGCAACAGCAAAGTATGTTTCTATGTCATCTGAGCTACCATTGAAAAGCAGCTCCTTCACACGACTCATTTCCTTTTCCCAGCCTTCTAGCTGTGCAATTAACTCTTCTCGATTTTGTAATGTAATATCTCGCCATAAAACTGGATTGGACGAGGCAATACGCGTTACATCACGGAAGCCACCTGCAGCAAGTGAGCGTGTCATCGGATATTCCCCGTTTTCTCCGCCCAATTGATGCACAAGAGAAGCAGCAACGACATGCGGAAAATGACTTACTACAGCTGTCATATGATCATGCTCACGAGCAGATACACTAACAACCTTTGCATGTGTAAATTTTAAGAGACTTTCAAGCTGTGCCATATTGACAATTTCTTCACCGGCGAGCGGTGTTAGCATATAATACGCATTTTCAAAAAGGTGAGCCTTTGCAGCTAAAACACCGCTTTTATGTGAGCCTGCCATTGGATGTCCTCCAATAAAGGTAATACCTAACTCACGTAGTTCCCCAGCCTTTTGCATAATCTTCTTTTTTGTACTCCCTGTATCTGTTACGATGACTTTATTTTTTAACGGCCATGTTTTTAATTGTTCCATCCATTCAAGCGTTGCGTTGACAGGAGTTCCAAAAATGATTACATCCACGTCGGCCACCACTTCTTTTGGATCTGTCACAATATCATGAACAATATTTAATGTTTTCGCATGTTCACGAGTTTTCGGATCCATATCATAGCCAATAATTTTTGTTTCTGGTGCCTTTTGCAATGCCAATGCAATCGAGCCTCCAATTAGGCCTAGCCCAATAACAAGCACGTTGCGTATCATGCGAAAACTCCTTGCTCTTTTAGGACGTTTTCAAGGTGGCGTAACAACGCTGCATTTTGATCCTCTGTTCCGATTGTCACGCGGATAAACCCAGGTAATCCTAAAGCATTTCCACTGCGGACTATAAAACCTCGTTTCATTAGCTCATTGAAAACAACATCACTATCAGTATTCGTATTAAAGAAAATAAAGTTCGTATCAGAAGGGAAGTATTTTAAATTATGTTTCTTACAGAATTCAATATATTGTTTTTTACCTTTTTCATTTGCTTCACGGCAAGCATTTATATATTCTTGATCACTTAAAGCGATTGCCGCAACTGCTTGGCTTAAAATTGTATTATTAAATGGCGCTCTTACTGGATCAAGCTTTGCAATTACTTCTGGTTGCCCAATTGCATAACCAACTCGGAAAGAAGCAAGACCATATGCTTTTGAGAATGTACGCATTAATAGTACATTTGGAAACTCGTCTATTAAAGGTAGAGTATCTTTGTGACCAGGATGCGTTACGTATTCGATATATGCCTCATCTAAAACTACTAGCACATCATTTGGAACCTTAGCTAAAAATGCTCGCAACTCAACATCAGGTATCACCACACCTGTTGGATTATTTGGACTACAAATCCAAACGATCGATGTATTACCATCAATTGCTTCTGCCATTGCATCTAGATCATGTGCACCTTCGATACACGGAACTTTGCGTACCTCTGCGCCTTCTATTTCAGCATTGTGCCGGTATTGGGAGAAGGATGGGTCTGCCATCACTGTGTTTACACCTGGATACAACAATGCACGAGTAATAATTGCAATAATATCGTCAGAGCCGTTACCAAAAAGAAGCTGTGTTTCTTTGACACCTAGATGATTTGCAACAGCTGTACGTAAATTTTGCGCATAGCCGTCTGGATAGATCGCATGATTTACTGAATTATTTTGTAAATAAGCAGTTACCTTAGGTGAGCACCCAAATGGGTTTTCATTAGATGCTAATTTTACGACTTCTTGTAAGCCATATTCACGTTGTACTTCTTCAATTGGTTTGCCAGGCTTATATGCTTGCATACCGTCCAATTGTTGTTTCCATTTCATCTCAAACATCTCCTCTATTATTTAGCTTGGGCTAAATCTGGTCTTAATTTCACTGCATCATTGAGATACAAGTGTTTTACATCCTTTTGTGCTACTTCCACATTTGCATGGATTAATACACGAATACAAAGTGGTAATGCGTTTGGCACGTCCATTTCATGCGTACACATGACAGGCACATATTGCCATCCGTCCATTAACCGTACAGCACGTGCCGGAAATGCTGACGTAATATCAGGTGTTGTAGATATTAATATAGAAGCAATATCATCTATTTCTACATTATTGGCTGCTACTACTTCACTCACTAATCTTGCTGTCTCATTCCATACAAGCTCTGGCTTGTCAGATTCAATTGTAATTGCTCCTCTAAGTCCACGAATCATACAAGCACCTCCGCTAATAGTTGTCGGAATTCGGCATCTACTTCTCTACACTCCGCTAAATCAATTGGTTGCACGAACGGTTTACCAATTTTCTCCAACAACACAAATTGTAAAATACCATACTCCGCTTTTTTATCTTTCATTAAATACTCTGTTAACTGTTCAAATGAATATTCTTTTACAGCTTCAAATGGATAGCCATTCTTCACTGCAAACTGCAAAAATGCTGTAGTGAAGTTACGATCTAATTCACCGTATCGTTCACTTAATAATAAACAATATACTAGACCAATCATGACAGCCTCGCCATGTGCTACTTTTCCATAACCAGCGGCCGCTTCAATGGCATGCCCATAAGTATGGCCTAGATTTAAAAATTTTCGCACGGATTGCTCAGTCTCGTCTTCTGCTACTATTTGCGCCTTCACTTCAATACCTTTTCTAAGCTGTTTCGCTAATTCTTCGGTCGTGAAATGAATAACTGTCTCAGCAGCCATTAATTCCTCTAACCACGCTGCATTAGAAATCATCGCATGCTTGATCACTTCTGCTGTTCCTGAACGTACCTCGCGTTCAGGTAAGCTTTCGATAAAGACAGTATCGTAAATAACTCCCTCAGGTTGATAAAACGCACCAATCATATTCTTACCTAGCGGATGGTTAATAGCTGTTTTACCACCTACTGCTGAGTCATGTGCCAAAATCGTCGTTGGGATTTGAATAAACGGCACCCCTCGCATATAAGTAGCTGCAACAAAGCCTGTTAAATCACCTACAGCTCCCCCACCAAATGCAAAAACAAATGATTTACGCGAGCATTTTTGTTCAAGTAAAAATGTTTGCGCTGCATTATATTGTTCAAAGGTTTTACATGCCTCACCACCTGGTAAGACAAAGACCTCAAAATGATAAGGGAAATTAGCCTTGAAATAATCTCCTTGTGCTGCCCACACATTAGCATCCGTAAAAACAATGAGCTTATCCGCTTTTTGAAGCTTATCATCAAATGATTTTACTGCTTCTACTAAAAATTTATGACCAAGGACAACCTCATATTGATGCGATTTCGTCGCTACTGGTACCCGCATATTAGAACCCCTTTGTATAACGACGGTGTTCGTCGATTTGAGCTTTTAGTTGAGGTAATTGATCGCTATGGAATTGTTCTAATATTGCATTCGCTATTTCCCAGGCAATAACATGCTCTGCAACAACTGATGCTGCTGGTACTGCACAGCTATCCGAACGCTCTACACTTGCTTTAAATGGCTCTTTCGTTTCAATATCTACACTTTGCAACGGTTTATATAAAGTAGGAATTGGTTTCATGACACCACGTACGACAATTGGCATTCCAGTAGACATTCCCCCTTCTAAACCACCAAGTCGGTTGGTTGCACGTGTATAGCCTTCTTCCTCTGACCAAATGATTTCATCATGAACTTCAGAGCCTTTACGGCGCGCCATTTCAAAGCCAATTCCAAATTCAACACCTTTAAATGCATTGATAGATAACATGGCAGCTGCTAATTTTGCATCTAACTTACGGTCATAATGAACGTATGAACCGACTCCAGCTGGCATTCCTTCAACGATGACTTCAACAACACCACCAATTGAGTCACCCGCTTTTTTCGCTTCATCAATTGCCTCCACCATTTTTGCCGAAGCCTCTGGATCAACGCAATAGCAAGGATCTGCTTCAACAATGGCACGAATTTCATCTGCAGATTTTCCTTCCACTACGGAAGTATCTGCCTTAATACCAACGATTTCTGTTACATGTGCCACAATGGAAATGCCTAATTCATTTAATAGCGCTTTAGCAACAGAACCTACTGCTACACGAACAGTTGTCTCACGCGCCGAAGAACGCTCTAGTACATTACGTAAATCACGGTGTCCGTATTTCATGCCTCCTACTAAATCTGCATGCCCTGGTCGAGGACGTGAAATTTGACGTTTAATATCTTCAGGATTCACATCTTCCGCTAACGGTTCTGCTCCCATAATTTTTGTCCAGTGCTTCCAGTCATCATTTGTGACTACGAGTGCTACGGGAGAACCAAGTGTTTGTCCATGACGAACACCAGCGACCACTTCTACTGTATCTGTTTCGATTTGCATACGGCGGCCGCGTCCATGTCCTCCTTGACGACGTTTTAAATCGTGGTTAATTTTTTCTGCTGAAATTGGTAAGAGCGACGGTAGGCCCTCAATAATTGTTGTTAATTGGGGTCCGTGTGACTCTCCCGCTGTTAAGTAACGCATAAACGCTTTCTCCCTTCAACTCGCTAAAGTATGTATTTTTCACTATAACATATATTCTCTAAAAAAACAGTCCTTTTGCAATTGTCTTTTAACACTCATTTTAATGATTCGCAAATTCCGAATCATTGAAGGCAACTCCTATCGTTTTCGAAGTTAGTTTAGATTGTAATGTTAAATTTGAATATTCTGAACGATTTGTTCGAAAAAAATTTCATCATATCCACTAATTGTTAGTCTTCACCAATCGGTTAATCCCCTACCTGGCTTTCGTTAAATTTTGTGGTTGGAGTCTTACTGCCCGAGATGCGAGATAACTAAAAAATACGCTTTTTGCTTATATCAAGCGAAAAGCGCACGATTCATCTATGTCTAAAACTTCGGAAATATGTACATGACATTCATATTGTCTCTGTACGAATGCTTTTCTCATATTATTAATTATTTTCGTTTATAAAAGAATGTATCTTCGACTTCAAACTCATAACGAGATGGATTAAAGATTTGCTCTGTTGATCCAACAAATAAAATTCCATCTTTACGCAATGCTTTACTAAAATTCGTATAAATCTGATCTTTCGCTTCTTCAGTAAAATAAATCATCACGTTGCGGCAAACAATTAAATCAAAATTAGAATCGTAATGATCATTAAGCAAATTATGCTTCTTAAAAGTCACACAACGTTTAATCTCATCTTTGACTCTATAAAAGGAACCTTCTTGCTCAAAATATTTGGCTTTAATATCACTCGGCACTTCTGCTAATGAGCGCTCTGGATAGACACCTAATTTCGCCTTTTGAATTACATTTTCATCTAAATCAGTAGCAATGATTTGAATTTGAGATAATGGCACTAATTGAGATAATACCATGACTAAAGAATAGGGTTCTTCACCCGTTGAACAAGCAGCACTCCAAATTTTCAGACGCTTATTAGATTGCAGTAATTTCGGAAATATTTTTTTCTGCAACACTTCCCAGCGCTTCCCATTGCGATAAAATTCGGAAACATTGATCGTCATGCGATCTAAAAACTCATTCATTAAATCACGATCTTGTTCAAGTGCCTTTAGAAAGTCCATAAAATTACGATATCCCTTTTTCTCATACAGAGATGTTAATCGTCTTTTCATTTGCGCTTCTTTATATAGCGCTAAATCTATTCCTGTTTTGCGCTTTATACCTTCTATAAATTGTTCATAATCAGACATGCGGTCTTCTTCCCCTCTAGCTTCGTATTTCCATTATAGCGGAAAAGTGCCATTTCTGAAATAGTCTTTCACATGTAATCCAAGTTACTTAGTTGAGTTTTGTTTTTCCTCTAACAATAACACTTTGGAATGCTCTAATTCTAGACGTAATTTTTCTGTCTCCATCGTATACGTTTCTAATCTTAGCTTCTCTAGCTCTACTTCCTTTTCAATTGCCTTCAATTTAATATTTTGTTTTTTTGTATGTGTATCTGTAAAAATACCTGCTAAACAAATAACTACTCCTGCAATAATCCCCATCTCCGCTATCAATACGTCCACATCCTTTCATTAATAATGATTATACGGCAAAATGGAAAAAATAGTTTCATTTTTCTTTTCATTAATTCAGCTAAAATATTCTCTTTACCATTTGTTAAACGTAGCTAGATCAATTATGTCTCGGCATAATAGCGTATAGACTTTGTGCTAGTACAAAGCCGGAACCCCACGTTATGGGTATAAGCCTATATCCCTTATATTTTTACGTGAAAAATGAAGGTAGTTAGTCACCACCTTCATTTTTTATAGTTTCCTAAACCTCTACACGATATTCCCTTAAATCTTCTCGCAATTTCACCTTCATGAATTTTCCTACAGAAGTTTTCGGTATTTCATTTAAAAATACTACATCATCAGGAATCCATGTTTTATGGAATTGCGATCGTAAAACTTCTAGTAGCTCGGATTTCGTAATGGAATCCTTATATTCAGGCTTTGGTACAACACATGCTAAAGGTCGTTCAATCCATTTTTCGTGGGGAATGGCTATTACAGCAGCCTCAAACACTTTAGGATGTGACATCAAAGCATTTTCAAGCTCTACTGAAGAAATCCATTCTCCACCGCTTTTAATTAAATCTTTTGTACGATCTGTAATTTTAATATAACCATCTACTGTCACTACAGCAATATCACCAGTGTAAAGCCAGCCATCTTTAAAGGCTTCCTTTGTTCGTTCATCGTTATAATACTCGGCTGCAATCCACGGGCCCCTAATTGTCAATTCACCCATTGTTTTGCCATCCCAAGGGACTTCACCGTTTTCATTGACTACGCGTGTTTCAATAAGCGGTACTGTTATTCCTTGCGTAATACGAACATCCATTTTTTCATCCATCGTATAATCTTGCATATGTCTTAAATACGTCGATATACTAACAAGTGGCGATGTCTCGGTCATACCGTAGCCCGTCATGTAAGGAATTTTAAGTTCCTCCTCAAAGCCACGAGTTAGACCGAGCGGCGATGCTGAGCCTCCACATACAATCAACCGTATCGAAGACAAATCACGAGGATTTTTGCGTTGCTCCTGCAATACCCCAAGCCAAATTGTCGGTACTCCTGCAGTCAGTGTTACCTTATATGTTTCGATTAAATCAAGTAATAGCTGTGGTGTAAACATTGGCCCTGGTAGTACCTGGGTAGCACCAAATAATACACCAGCAAACGGAAATCCCCACGCATTCGCATGAAACATCGGTACGACAGGTAGTAAAACATCAGCCTCGCCTATTGCAATACTATCGGAGAGTCCTGCTGCCATAGTATGGAGAACAATACTACGATGCGTATACACTACACCCTTTGGCATTCCTGTAGTGGCACTTGTGTAGCACATGCCAGCAGGTGTATTTTCATCTAAATCATCTGGGAATCTAAAATTCTCATTCGCTTCTTCGAGTAATGCCTCATAAGATAGAGCATTCGGTAATGGGATGTTTTCTAACACAACAGCATCTCCCATTACGATAAAACACTTTACCGATTTAAGCTGTGAGACTATCGGTGCAAGAAGTGGAACTAAGTTATCATCAATTAGTAATATTTCATCTTCTGCATGGTTAATAACATAAGCAATGTGCTCAGGTGCTAATCGAATATTTATCATATGCAAGACAGCTCCCGCGCATGGGACTGCAAAATATGCTTCTAAATGACGGTGGTGATTCCAAGCAAAGGTACCTACCTTCATACCTCGCTCCATTCCTAGCTTTGTAAGGGCATCTGCTAGCTTACGAGTTCGTTTTACATATTCTTTATATGTAAACTCGTGAATTGATGTAGAGCTTGTCCGCGAATATATTTTTTTCGCATGAAAAAATCGTTCTGCTCGATCCAAAAAACTTGTTAATAATAAAGGTGTATCCATCATATGCATAGAAACTCTCCCCTTTGTTTATATAAATTTTTGAATCGTCCAAGGCTAACTGCTACTACCAATAATTACATATAAAAGGATCATCACCAAAACGTGTGGTTGATTTCCGTTCCGGCTGGGCGCTTTTTTGCTGATGTTTCGCTTTCGCGCAGAGCAAAGCTACCTGGGGGCGTCCGATGAACCGCTAATCCCCAAGGAGTCGCCCAGCCCCCCTCCTTAACAAAAGTCATCCACAACTCTTGGTGTGAACCATATAAAACAAGTCATTTTTTCGCTCGCTGCCGCAGACAAATACCTTTTAACTTCCGTGCTTCACAAATGCGTAATCACAGGAGCCTTTCTCTCTTTGCTCTGTGAACAGCCTAGCTTATTTAGTTTGAGGCGAGCACCTTGAAGTTTCCCCTATTTTGGCTGCATACGAATCGCGCCGTCCAAGCGGATTACTTCACCATTTAATAAACCATTTTTGATAATACTTTCGACTAATAGCGCGTATTCTGATGGCTTCCCAAGTCGTTTAGGGAACGGTGTCATTTGGGCAAGTGCTGTTCTTGCTGGCTCTGGTAACGATGCAAACATTGGTGTCTCTACTAACCCTGGAGCAATAGTCATAACACGTACCCCAATTTCAGCAAGCTCCCTAGCAATCGGCAAGGTCATCGCTGCCACACCACCCTTTGACGCGCTATATGCTGCTTGTCCTATTTGTCCATCAAATGCTGCCACAGATGCAGTATTAATAATAACGCCACGCTGACCATCCTCGTTTGGTTCATTATGTTGCATCTTCTCAGCTGCTAGGCGAATAACATTGAAAGTACCAATTAAATTTACAGAAATCACTTTTTCAAATAAATCAAGGGCATGTACACCACGCTTTGAAAGTACTTTACTTGCATCAGCAATTCCAGCACAATTCACTGTGACATTAATGGCCCCAAACCTTGCAACTGCTTGCTCAAGACCTGCTGCTACATCAGCTTCTTTTGTGACATTTACACGTGCATATTGGACATTCTCCCCTAACTCCTCTACTAGTGCATGTCCTCGTTCGTCATTAAGATCAAAAATTACTGCTTTGCCACCCTCCGCAACAATTTTACGAACCGTCGCCTCTCCTAAACCAGATGCTCCCCCTGTTACAACTGCTATTACTTCATTCATCAAACACAACCCCTTTTACATTTTTTCAATAATAGTGGCATTCGCCATTCCCATACCTTCACAAATTGCTAGTAAGCCATAACGTAAATTTTCTCGTTCCATTCTGTATAGCATCGTTGTTAACAGTTTTGTACCTGACGCTCCTAATGGATGCCCTAAGGCAATTGCTCCTCCATATGGATTTAATTTATTTGGATCTGCTCCAATTTCATGTAACCAAACAAGTGGTACTGGCGCAAAAGCCTCATTCACTTCATACGTATCAATTTCCTCTATCGTAAGACCTGAACGTTTTAGCGCTTGTCTAGTTGCTTCAATTGGACCAGTTAGCATTAACGTCGGATCTGAGCCAACAACAACTCTTGAAACAATTTTAGCAAGCGGTTGGATGCCAAGCTCTTGTGCCTTTTCTAAAGACATTATAACTACCGCTGAGGCACCATCACTCATTTGACTAGCATTACCGGCTGTAATCACGCCATCTTCCTGGAATACTGTTTTAAGCCCATTCAATTTATCAACTGTCGTTTCTGCCCGAGGACCCTCATCAACAGAAAACGTTGTAACTGCGCCGTCTTCTTGCGTAATATGGACAGGCAATATTTCCTTTTTAAAATGGCCCGCCTCAATTGCAGCTAATGCTCGTCTATGACTATTGTAAGCATAGTTATTTAGCTGTTCTTTTGATAAGTTCCATTTTTCCGCTATTTTCTCGGCTGATAACCCTTGATGTATAATTGTGTAGTTGTCTTGTAATCGTTTACCTGTATGGGCACCCTTCATGTTAGAACCCATTGACACCCTCGTCATGCTTTCAACCCCACCAGCAATAACAATGTCCATATCCCCTGCTAAAATAGCCTGTGCTGCAAAATGTACAGCCTGCTGACTTGAGCCACATTGACGATCGATTGTCACACCAGGGACACTATCCGGAAAGCCTGCCATTAACAATGCAGTACGCGCTATATTTGCTCCCTGTTCAGCAGTTTGCGTTACACAGCCAAAGATTACATCCTCCACCTGATCCTTATTGATACCTGCTCGTTGCACTACTTCCTGCAGAACATCTGCAGCTAAGTCATCTGCTCGAACATCGCTTAATGCCCCTTTACTCCTGCCAAACGCTGTACGAACAGCTGATACAATCACAACTTCTCTCATAAAAAATATCCCCTTTGTACTGTCATCTCTCATTTCCTATCATCCAATGTATTTAGATGTTATGAAATATATTCTTGATTATTAAGTTAATCAATTATGCCGAGGCATAATTGTAGCTGACGCTTTGCTTTCGCTACAGCAAATATTTACCGCTGTCGTGCAGATAAACAATGCGTCCGGAATCGGCTTTGTGCTTTAGCCTGCAGATGTTTTTTGTGCGAAAGTGCAGCGGCAGAAACATAAGAGCCTACACGATGTCGGTCATTTTGGTAATGCCACAGGACGTGGCGTTTTTACCAATGCAGGTCAGTTAGCCGTTATCGCATGAATGCGATGATTTTAGGTAACAGATCTTTATTTCTCTTTTCCGATTCCAAGACATCCGCATTAATTATCAGAATATTATATCTTTTATTTTACATGACTAAGAAGTATTTAACAATTCTATATATGTATCTATGAATTTATGAATCTAGAAAATTATATCCACTGTTTTAATTCATGGATTCTATCTGTTACTTTAATGAAACTAACTAACCGGCACGCCTTTTAGAACAAAAAAAAAAAAAGCAATCTCAAATGAAATTGAGATTGCTTTTTAAGTTTGCGAATTAAACTAAATCTTCACCGAAGAATAAAGCGATTTCACGCTCAGCAGAAGCAAGTGAATCCGAACCGTGAATGATGTTGTGAGAAACAGTTGTTGCATAGTCACCACGGATTGTACCTGGGTAGCTACCAAGAAAATAGATTTTAATTATTGTCTACGAAATCACTAATATCAAGGGTTCTCCAAAATAAACGAAAATAACTAAAATATAACCAAATTTTTACCTTCTATAAATAGTAAATATACATTACTTATAGCTAAGTTAGCAAGTTTTAAATTAGAAGATAGCCCTCAGCCCTACTTACATTCGTTCACTTAAAATAATGATTTTATTCAATACGAAAATACAAATTTATTTATAATTCCTATCTTGTCAAAATCACTGAGTATTATTTCTCCATGAATCGAACTACGTGGAAGTTCAATTACTTTTTCTTCATATGCCATTGAAAGCCTTGTATCCTTAATTCCTTCGATTTCGCCCAATACTACTTCAATAGTATCAGGTGTAAGTTCATCATATATTAATTTTTCAGGTATATTACCGTTAATTATAAATATATCCCGTTCATGCTTTACATATTTTAATACAAAATAATACGATTTATCATCTTTCACCTCAAGCTCAAATGCTAAATCATTTACAGCAAATTACACCATTAAATCAGTTGATTTTAAAAAGTACCATACAACATCTAATAATTCTATACATCGCTCATATGAAGGTGGTTTTTCGTCATTATGTTCTATACCATTTCTAATTGTTAACAAACGCTTCATTAAAAACGGTCTAACAACGCCAAAAATTTCTAGTATCTCCATATAGCCCTTAGGTTTATTATTTATTTCTACAAACTTAAAACCATAAATTTCTTCAATTAACTTTAATCGATGATTCAAAGCTCTTTTCAAATTGGTTATCCCATCAGCCAAGTGAAATTCCGTTTCATTGTTCTCGATAAGGTTCTTTGCATGCTCCCAAATTCGAAACGCTCTTTCACCCTTCTCTTTTTCAAGGACTGTACTACTTTCACTATAGCTTTCCCAATTAAGTATTTCATTACTAATCCATTTACGCTGTTTGAACACTAATTCACCCACCTCAAAAATTTTTCATATTATCTATGTACGCCTTCTTTGAGATACACACTACACTAATTTGCCCACAGCATGGTCACGCCTACATGAAGCAACCTATGATAAAAATGACTTGAGCGTATTCTTACTAGACTATGTAAATGAATGATTTTACATTCTTAGTGCAACAAAAAAAGAGAGCTAATATAGCCCTCCTTTCATGTAACATCATGCGGTTATTTTACGTTTTTCTCCACTAGGGAGTAATACATATTTACGAACTTGGTTCAAAGACCTTACTAAAGCCATTGTATATCAATTTATTGTTAAATGGTATCGTTTCAAAAAAAAATTAATAGTGCATAAAAAAGATTTCTATTGACTTTTTTATTTATCTTGCACTACCTAATAACGGCACGAACTGCTTCCGCAAAAGTCGTTCTAAGGGATAAAGAATATAAGATACATTCTTTTCATTAGAATAAATATAACAAACGTCTATTTCATATTTATTCCTCTTCTTTTTCTTTTGAACATACTCATTAAATTTTTTTAACCTTAAACAATATGTAGAATCACTCCCATATTCTATATGACTCTTTAATCTTTCTGACAGATTTTCTGATTTCCCTATATACAAGATATGTCTAATTTCATCTTTTCTATTTATCTTCTTATAATGATGTGAGCCGCTATCATTTCCTCTTACAGCAGGCATACTTAATCTAGGATTCTCCTGCTTAAAACTTTGCCAATCTGATTTAAAACCTTCAATACTTTCCTCTTCCTTCAATCTAAGTGAAAAAACATAAAGTCCTAACTTGTTCTCATTCGCCTTTTCTCTAAACTTCTCTATATCATCGTTTACCACATTAAAAAAATTAATACTTTTATTCGTAGCAGATGGGGCTATACCTCTAAAAAAGGTATTCTTTATGTTCAATATAGTTTGATGAAAACCACTTTCAGAACTTACTTGTGTGTCTATTAACGTATTCATTTTTTTGTGAATTTCAACTAATTCTGCTAAAAGTTCTTCGCCCTTTTCATTCATTGCACATAAACCTCCTTCTCAAATTACTTACCATATCGGTTGGAATTGGTTCTCAGGGTGAGTGGAATGTGAAGGTGAAACAATTCCTTTTATACCACTTACTAAAATATCGGAAAAACACCGCCCCCTCTTACAATATACAAATTAGATAGGTAATCTCATTCAAGTTAGAGAATAGACTTCACCTAACTGATATATGCTGAATAGTCCTTTAAAATCTATATCTTTTCCGATGTTCTTTAAGAAATTTTGGGGCAGGTGAATCTTTTGAAGGTTTACTAAAGTTCAAATTTTTATCTATGCTTTGGTCATCAAATTCATAGCCATCCTTATAAAGTACGGTAAAGTCATCCTTTAAACTAATAATGCCATTTTCAAACATTGCATCGTGTAATTTACATAGTAGTATAGCATTTTGTGGATTCACTCTATCTTCTTTAGTTGTATTCTCATCATTCCACCCTATAATATGACTAGTAATCAAAAGATTTTTATCCTTAATATTACACAATGCACATCCATTATAATTTTTCAAAAGAATTTTCCTTAGTTTATTTTGGCCTACTCTCTTTTTTACAGTTCTAAAAACATCATTTCCATCAGTTTCATTCATAACTTCTTCCGAATCGTCTTCATCTATTATTGAAGCTTCTTTGTTCAAGTATAAATCTGCAATATCAGTTTCATTAAGTTCATTTAACTTTTCAGTAATAAATTTTTGTGTATATTTATATTTCTTTTTATGCTCTTTATCAAATCCATAAAAATGTATTACTGACCATGCTTGCCAACCGTCTTCTTCATTTAATCCTTTAATTTTCTTTTCACATTCTCTATTACTAGTACCTTTAACTAGATACTCATAAAGTACCTTCGCCTTAACCTCTATCGGTAAATTTAATACAAAATTAATTCGCCTATTGTCTAGTTTAGCCATATTTACATTCCTTCTTTCATAATATCCCTCTACTACCTTATCTATTAACTTTTCTATAATCAGAATAAAAGAATGATTTTATTTTAAATTCAACTTATCTTTTTGGTATAAACTTTTCTGAAAAGATACTCAATAGTCCACCTAACATTATGTAACCTAATATTACTTCTGTTGAAATTAATATTTCTCCTATCTTTAGGAGTTATATCTCCATAACCTAGCGTAGTAAAGGTTACTATACTAAAGTAAAAATATGAAAATGGGGTTAATTCTCTACCACTTGAAATCAGAAATGAACTATTAAAAAAAGTAAATAGTAATGAATATATAATTGAAATTATTCCTGAAACTAAAAACCATCTTGAAAAACTTTGACCGCAATCACTAATTAAATACCAAATATAATAGACTACTTTATTAGATTTACTTTTGCTTTTAAAATGTTTCAAGAAATGCTTTTTGTTTATAAAATCAATAAACAACGGATTGGACGAACCATTAAACGATTCTTTATCAATATTATGAAAATCTGTTTTATTATCATATTTTACATATCCTAATTTAGCATTATTAAACCTAACATCCGATATTCTAGCACCTTTTAAATTTGCACCTTCTAAATTAGAATTATTGAATTTTGCAAGTGTTAAATTAGAATTTTTGAAATTACACCCTAAAAATGTGCTATTCATAAATTCACCATATAAAAGATACGAATCTTTAAAGTCTTATGACAATAAGTTAGCATTATTTATTTTTGCATACTTTAAATCACAGTTTGAGAAATCAAAGGGATAAATAGTATTGTCTAAAAGATTACTTATTCCTTCAAGGTTAATGCCTCTCAAATCATACTTAGCCGTGCCATTTATACTCGTTTTTACAGTACCAATAAAGTCTATATAATCATAATTAACCCTTTTAAAATTTACAGCAATAATTTTCGCAATTATTTCTTTGCCTTCATCGATTCCCCAACGTTCAATGAGTTGTTCTTTTGTTAAATTTGAATAATATTCTCTTTCCTCGTCATTTAACAATGCCCAATCTTTTCTAGGAAACACCGCTATCACAACCTTATTTAAATTTACATTACATACTAATTATGTTTCCTCTCTTAGAAAAATGAAATACTTTTTATACTATTTTCTATTGATTCCTCTGTAATTCCAATGTAGCGTAATGTTGTCTTTTGTGATGAATGATTAAAAATTTCCATCAGCGTAGCAACATCTTTTGTTTCTTGGTAGTAGGTATAGCCAAACGTTTTACGCATCGTATGTGTTCCTATTGAATGATTGCCTATCATATCACCAGCTTTGGCAATGATACGGTATGCCTGCGTTGTTGTGATGTGACTATCACCTTTACGACTAGGGAACAAATAAACTGTTTCTTTTGGTAGTGTTTCGATATAATCTGCAATATCAGCCATAAGATTGTTCAAATAAACCGTTCTTTCCTTCTTCGTTTTGCCTTCACGAATTTTAAAATTGGACTTTCCTTTTACTTGTTCAATTTTGAGCGCAACTAAATCCCCACATCGTAATCCTGTTGAAACACCCAATTTAAATAATAGCTGGTCACGCAATCCATTTTGTGACATTCCTAACGCTTCTATAAATCCATTAATTTCCAGCTTCGATTTTAATGGTTGAACATCAATTAACATGCCTTTCTTTTCATTCAAATTAGCCATTATTTTACCACCTCTTTCATGTATGCTATTTTAATTATTTTTACATTACCATACATTCAATAGAGCATCAATAATAAAATGGCTTTATATCAACATTTCATATGTATGCTAATTACAAAAAGCATACATTAGTTAACAGTTCCTACTATCGTAAAAAATAATTTAAACAAACAAAAATCTCTATGACATTCACAGAGATTTGTAATATTTTTTTTAATTAGTTACTTCTTTTAGAAAAATAGCACTCTAGATTTTCTATATCTCATTACAAGCTCGTTTACTGTTAATGACTAAAAATAGGTAGTTCAAAATTATACCAATTACAAACAAGTTAATTATTTTATTTATAATAACCTGTAGTATTTGAAATAAATATATATATGTATGCTCACCAATAACCGAGATATATTTTGTATATTCTGCACCAATCGGCAAAGTGTTTGAGATAATTATACTTAAATAAAAACTCTCTAAGATACTCAAATCATCAACATTTTCAATAGGAACAAAAAACAAACTATATATAAATGCAAAAACTAAATCAGGTGCAATGGAAATAAAAATAATACCAAAACAAATAAACGCAACAGCCTTTAAATTTAAAGCATTCGCTTCTGTTGCAAGTTGTTTAATTTTTAAAACTAAAGACAATATATTCCTGCATATACCGTAAAGCATTATTAAGGCTGTTAGCCAACAAATGAATATTATTAAAGCAACTGACTGATTATACTTTGTACCAGCCATCAAATATGTAATAATTAAAATCACAAAGAAGAAAAATACTATTTGTAACCAAGGGATAGTGAGCTTATATGCTCCCCAATCGCTTATGTTATTAAATTCAACTTTAAAATTAAAGATATCACAATATATCAAAGATACTAATATGACCAAACTACTTAATAAGAAAAACGATGGTTCACTAATTGAGTACAATGGATTTGAAATAGCTACTAACGCCAACATAACTGATTTAAAAAAATTACTTTTAAGAAAAGATAACTTCATCACTTTCTCCTTATAATGGTTACTTCCATGGGGATATTTACAGCACTTTAGTAATATATTCCAACTTAGAACTAAAAGGTTTTGAAGATTTTCCCACATTTTAATAAGAAATATTTTTTCAATAGGAATATTAGATATTTTGAAAATTTTTATCTATGTTATACACCAATCACTCAAAAATAAAAAAAGAAGTTATTATGAATTAAGAATCTTCTCTAACTTATTAAACTCTACATTTATTATCTCAAAATTGGTATTTATATTATACTCTCTTACTGCTTTTCTTCTAAGCTCAATATCTTGATTCTGAATGCTCTCTATTTCTTTTATTAATCCCTCTTCCTCAAAAAATTCAGTAGTATTTATTTCGGGGATTGGATAAAACTCAAAAGTTTCTTTATGTAATATAAAACCCCTAATCTTAAACAACGTTATGAGTTCTTTTAGCTTTTTGTCATGTGATAAAAACAAGGGTATAAAATAAGAATTCTTTTTATTAGCGGTAATATTAAATTCCATAACCCTTGGAACCAAAAAATCCCATACTATATTTTCAATTTTCCATAGTAAATCCTTCTGTTTCCCCCCTTTATTAATTTTATTAAGCATCGCTACCGATTTTGGGTTTTTGAAATATTCGTAAGCGACAATCATTTCTCTTTCGTAGTAGATACCTACTTTCTCTATCATGTAATCAATGAGTTTTTTCATTTTGTTTTTTGGGCTTGCTTTACTTTCAAATTGAATTTGCCATATCCCAATTAAAAGTAATTTTATATTTTTATGAGTTTCTATAAATATTCTTAAACCATCTTTTTCCTTATAAATACTCTCAATTAGATAATCTGTATTTAATTGAGCCTCAATAGGAGTAATTTGAAACTCAATTTTTCTTTCATTTAAATATACTTGTGAGTTAATACTTTTAAATAGTTCTAAATGGTATAAATTTCTATATAAAGCTAAATGACTTTCATTGGTAACCGAAAATTCTCTCTCACCGGCTAAAAATAAATTATGATAATTCTCGATTAAGTAGAATGTATAATCATAATTGAAATTATTTTTAAGCATGATATCTATAGTTTTATAAACACTTTCTTGCGTGAAATTAGGATTGTTTTGTTGATTTAAAAAGTCATCAATATAGCTTGTATAATTTGTATCTAACATTATTGAATAATCATATTTAATCTGTGTTTCTGGAAACTCTAACATATCATTTATAATATCTTTATCTAAAAACAATATTTTTTCTGATTGAAAATAGGGAACAAAATCAGTATTTTCTTGGTTCAAGATATTAGTAAGCCCTTCAGGATAAATATCTTTTTCATAATTCTCCATTGTTATGATTAATCTAAAGTCTTTTGTTAAGTCTTCATAAATCTTCCAAGCTGCCATAACCTCTAAAGGATTTTCTGCATCAATCAACTCATATAATAATTCTCCCATTGCCATTAATCTATCCCCTCCTATGATAAGTAACTTTTAAATCGTCATCAAAATCAATTCGGACTAAACAACTAATATTTCGATTTCTCAATCTTACGATTTTACGTTACTAATTCCCTTTAAGTTTAATCCCACCTTTAAATTTGTATTTAAACTCTATATTTTGATTGAATAGTTTTCTCTCCCTATCCAACCCATAGTATTTGTATAATTTTCTAGTCAATTCAATTAAGGTTAAAGAGCAATAAGTAATCACATGTTCTATATTTTTTTCTGTTATATAAATAGATGAAATCCGTTCTTCATCTTCTTCAAAAGCAAATTGTTTACCCCCATCTTTAGCATGTGTTTCTGTAGAAAACAACTTAAACAGAAGATAATGTTCTTCACCTAATCCTAATGATTCACACAACTCTCTGAAATTATTATTCCCCTTCTCACTTTGATACCAGTTTTTCTTTTTTTTGCCTACATATTTGATAAACTTTTCGTGCATTTCATTTACTTTGTCCTCAAATTCTTCTATAAATTTTTCTTTAGAAATATTTAAAAACCGTCTTAGTTCTATACCTTTTGCATCTTCTGCAATTATTCCTTGATATATATCTAATTCTTTTTTCTTAACAGAATAAAAATAAGCTTTAGACCTTTTAACAATATCTTTTTCTAAAATATAGATTAAATACGCATGTGCTTCTAAAATTCCTCTTGCAATTGCCTCTATTCCAAAAAGTTTGTCTGCTTCTGCTAAATATAAAATAGAATCAAATCTTGATACAATGCCATCAAATAATCCTAAGATTACGTAATCTTCTACATCAAAATCTTTTGGATATTTCGGATTAGTAAATTTTTTATCAAGAACTTTCTTCACTACAACATCAACTTGTTTTAATAGTTCCTTACCAAACTTGATATCCATATTTCCCTCCAAGAAAATTCACCTCAATAATTGGATAAAAATATAAAAAATGTTTTTAGTACCCTATTTAAAATAGGTCATTTTACAGAATTGAATCAATAAGACTATTATCTTATTGAAGACAAGTATACGGTACTATTTGGAAGTTTTTCAACTAATTTATTATATCAGTTATAATATTATTTAAATATATTACCCTCTCTTTTTTTACATTTTTTCAAACTGATTTTTTCTAATTTTGAAACAACAATGGTCTTCATAATGTCACTTCTTTGAAATCTTAATTAGATATAAATAAAAATCTCTGCAACATTTACAGAGATTTTTATTAATTATTGTAAAGTTGATACCATTTTTAAAGCTTAATTTTAGGATTAATAAACTTATCTTATCAACAAGGCATATTCCGTCTTAAAGCATTTTTTCATATCCCTTTTTCTATAAGGCACATTATACTTTCTCCTTATGTACTTTAACTCATTTAAAAATAAATCGACTTTTCTATTTCTTTCTACACTCTTAACTGCTGCTATTAAACCCTGTAGTCGATTTAATTCATCTACAAATTGAATTTTGGTAAATTCACTAGGATTTTCATCCATCTCGTTAACCTTTTCGTAAGATATTTGTAGTTTATTTAATAATTTTTTAGGAGCTTTTAAATTTCCTAACTCATCTAAAAATACCCCAGTTACTTCTACACCCTTCTTCACTATTAATTTTGATTTTGTAGGGTGAATTTTAAATTGATATTTTTCTATTGTTTGAGCACACTTACGCTTCACAGATTTATCAATAAATTTATTAGAAGAAAAAGTTAAATCATCATAATAGCAACTAAAGCTTAGACCATTTTTTACTGCCAAATCCTCTAATTCATTATACATATCTACATATGCTAAGTAACTTAAAATGGGACTGGTAGGAAAGCCTTGAGGAAGATATCTTCCCGCTTTTCTTTCGCATTGAATTGTAACGAAATCCGTTAATATTTTTGCTAAATCATCCCCCATTTGAAATTTCCTTTTAAATAAATCATAAACATATGAATCTGAAGTAGAAGGAAAAAAATTCTTAATATCTATAAGCATTATATATTTATTTTCTTTATGAACAAAAGCATTTTGTATATGACTTTTCTCTTGAATGCCTCCAAATACATAGGAAGGTAAATTGACCTGCATCAATAATTTCACTAATTTTCTTAAAGCTTTTTTATGTTTATCATTAGGGTTATATAAATCACGTTGCTTCCCATTGATAGTTGAATATTCTGGTGGGAGTTTAAATGGTACAAACTCAATTGATACATTTTTCAAGCTCTTTCTATCTACATTTAAAATATCTGCTAATAATTTCTTGTTGGATAGCCTATATAGCTTACTACTGTTATACTCCATAAAAAAACCCCTTCTTATTTAATGAATAAGAAAGAGTAGAAATTAGACCTTCAATGAAGTGGATAACGTAAGGAATAATGTAGTGAAGAATTTTAAGAATCCACACAACTTTGTCCAGCAAAAAAGCAAGAAAAGTAGGTGCTCCATACCAGCCTGACAAGAAATAGAAAGTCTTGACACGACTAATTTTTCCATCTTCTCCTCGCATACTTTCCGATACCCAAGATTTCAACTGAATAGCTTTGCGTTTAATGTGATTCATTTAACTTTACCTCCCATAAGTATTAAGGCTTTCGCCTCCCCCTTGCGTATACTTACTAGGATTTTTAAAGGTTGAAACCGTCTAATAAAGATTTCTACTCTTCATAACTGGCTAAATGTAGCCATCCCCCTTGCATTAGTCATCGAATTACGTATATAGGATGTACGATGTTATACGATTGACATATACATGATATGCGATGGCGATATGCCACAACATTGTCGTGGAGGGGTTTATATTTCCCGTTGGTATACACCAACAAATTAAATTGCAAGGAATTATAGGCAACTATTCAATGTCATTATATCATATTCAATTACCATATCATAGATAGTTTATATGACATACTATCTATCCATTAAAGTTTTTCATATTTTTTTAATTCATAGATAGTTGTAAACGTAAATTCAATTACTTCTAAAACTTTTTCCAATGTACTTTTTGAAGGGGCAACTAACTCATGAGCACTTTCATTTCCAATATCCCTAATAGAATGCAAAATATCTGTTTGATTTTTAGTTAATATTCCTCCAGTAAATAGTCCGTTTATTTTACCTTCTAAGTTTTGTCTCAATACAACTTGACCTTGTTTTTCTCCTTTAGCATATCTCACTATTTCATTTGTAGTGGAATCTACTACAAATCCTTCCATCACGCCTAATTGTCTACATAATCCCTCAATAATCATTCTTATTCCTACTGAAGCTAATATGTAATGTCCCATTTCATAATTATCTACAACCTGCACATATAAATTTTCTAACATGTCTGGAACATATGAAAATTTTTTTCGCTCATATTCAATCTTTTTTTTAGGTTCTGGGAATATTTCTATATGCTCAAAGTGCACTGTATTTCCATTTTCATCAAAAGTCCACATTTGAGAGTTTTCAAATTCATAAACAAAACATACAGTTTCACACCCTAAACACCTACAAACTCTGTAGTATTCATTTTCATAGTATCTAGCCTCATCTTCCTCCCAACTTACAACAGTATTAAATAACACCTCATGATTTGTTTCAATTTTACATTTTCTGCAACATACTTTAATTTTATTCACACTAATCAACTCCATTAAATTTTCAAATAAATCAACTTTAATTAGCAACATAAATTTCTTTCAATACTGAATAAACTATCTCCATAACAAATAAAAAAATAATATCTACACAAATATAACAAAAAGCGAATGGAACTTTATTCATTCCATTCACTCTTCTTATTCCTTCGTATCTTCAAAGATGTTTCTTAAATATTTTTGTCGCTCTTCGCTCAAATTATTAAAAATTTCTTTGTTAAAATATCCCTTCATTTCTTCCACTGTACAAATACCTTCAATCTCGTCAGAAAAATCATCCACATCTATTTCACATTCTTTAAATACTAAAACAATAAAACCCTCTATCTCCAAAGCTCTATCAAGTGCTATGCCCGCAAATAAAAACGTATCATTGATTTTCTCTTTAATGCTGTAAAAATCAGTTACTTTCAACAAGCCATTGGCATTATTAATATAATGCCATACTACGCCTGCTTCTCTTTCAATAATTTTTTCTAATGCAGTTTTTTCTTCCGCTACATTTTGATAATACGCTTCTAAAGACACCTTAAAATCACGCTCTATAAACCCCTCATAGTCACATGAAAAGCCTTCTAAATCAATCTCATTGCCACTAACACCGAGCCATTCATTCAATTCCTCAATAAAAATACCCTCATCCTGTTCTTGACCTTTCTTAGCAAAATCCACTTGAATCACTTTATTTTTATCATTTTTCATAAAATAGCTCCTCCATATTTAATCATGTTTATCCCATTAAATCCTTTAAATTCACCACATTGCCATTCGTATGACCTTGCTCTACTTTATTTTCTATAAAATCTTCCAACTCGCCATTAATTACACCAAAGCATTGTTGCACACGCTTCGATTTACCATTCTTCTTAATTGGTTTCTTCACAACTCGCCCTTCAAATCCATCTATATCCGCAAACAAATCTATTGCAAAATTCCCTTTATTTTTGGCTCTATAATTATTATTTTTACACCATTCAAAATATAATTCATACAGCTCATCCAGCGTCATATAATCGCTTTCTAATAGTTTCAATACCTCTATTTCATTCTGCTGATTTTTATAAGTCAATTCCGTCATCAATTCGTGCTTACCATGACGCATTTCATAATCTAGCAGCGTGACATTTTCCATCATAAATTTTTTCACAACTTTTAAAGAATCAAGATATTCCCCAATGAGCCTTTCCATTGTTGGCGTAACTGTTAATTGCTTCGTATTGTTGATAACATCGCTGTAAGCCTTCACACTCAAATGTATCAAACATTGAATAACCTTTTCATCTGCTACGTGCATTGCTATTTCTTCACTATTATAAACAGCTTTTTCAGCGACTTTATACGGGCAATTCACAATTCTTAATCGCCTTTTAATTGCTTCACCGCTTTCATTAAATGGTGGAATAAAGTTACAAGAGAAAATCAACTTTGCATAACTACTTTTAAATTCACTATCCTTAAATTTCTTTTCCATTCTCACCTTATCTTCACCTGTTAATAGCTTTAGATTTTTCATATCCACGACACCGTTCTTACCTAGCTCACCGCCAATATTAGCTAACTTTCCTTCTAATAAGCCAAGTGTAAAACTTTTATCATTGGATAAATCCTCTAAGCTCACATTGCTGACATTAGTAGCACCCAATAGATTTGTGATAAGACTTAATAATGTGCTTTTACCATTACCGCCTTCACCGTATAAAATCACAAATTGTTGATATAATATCCCCACTGTCATACACATACCAATATACTCTAATAAAACAGGAATGGACTCCTCTTCTACAATCGTATTTAGAATATTCATCAAAATCTCCATAGATTGCTCATCATACTGTTCATTATAATTATATGGAATTTGATTTTTTGATAAAAAAGCAGGTGTATGAGGCTTTAGCTCATTCGTTTTAAAATCATATAATCCATTCATAAAATTAATTGTCGTAGCAAGCTGATTTTTATATTGATAATTTGTGTGTTTTTCGCTATCATTGTATTGTGTTAATTCAATGTCCAGTTGATTTAGCACTTCTCTACTATTCTTAATATCGCTATATAGCACGCCTAATTTATCTTTGATTTTCTTATTCATTATCTTGTTATAATCCACGTAAACTCCTTTATCATAGATATAATTCGCATTGCCCTCTCGCATAAAATGCTCTTCTTTTAGCAGTTCCTCCGCTACAAGCCAATAATTTAACCGATTATCTATCAAATATTTTTTCATACGATTTTTTTCAGCGTTGATTGTTTCCATATTGCTATCCTTCAAATTTTTATAATAATCTGTTAATAATTTGCTGATAGATTGATAGACGATATCAAAATCCTTCGCTTTCACATCCAACTCTCTCAACATTTTATTTTTATATCTTATAAAATAATGAGCGCAGCCACTCTCTCGCTCCACCACATATAACAAACTGAGCAAATAATAATTTAATAGCTCATCTTCCTCAAGGCTCATAGCAGACTTTAATTGTTTTAAAGCAGCTATTTCCTTATCAATTTTTAAACAAATATCGCCTATTTCCAAAACATTCTCTACTCCATCATCAACATGTTGTAAATTGATGAAAAAGTCTTTTCTATAGCTATTGTCTACTTCTTCATTAGCCAATTCACCATTTACTTGTTGTTGCAATAAAGCTAATTCATTTTCCATTGCAAGCAATTCTTTCATTTCATCATCACTCAAATTATTAATCCCTTTATTCACCATCCTTTCTATAAATATCTCCATCACTTTCATTTTTTCTTTTAAATTCAAAATATCATTCCTCCAATTTATATTATTTTTACTGCTATTTCATCTTATAATACAAACACTCTTCTCATCAACCAATTTTTGTACATTTTAAATTTTATTTTAAAAATCATATCAATTATACAAACATATCATCTTTTACACTCATCATATTAACCTAAATGAATAGGTGATTTACCTTGATTAAATAAACTACAACCTTTACATAAACTACTGCTATTTACTTTGTCACATAAAAATGGCTTAAATCCTTTTTCAGCAAACTCTTCATATTTCTTAGTGACTTCAGTTGCCTTATACCTAGCATCATCCCTACTCCACTCATGCGCCTTATTAAAGCCATCCTTTATATTGGCGCACAACATCAGCAATAGATTCCATTCCTCATAACTACATTCGTGCTGGTTATCTACCTTGTCCCGTACCCAATTACAGTGTTCATAAATTAAATTACCATCAGCCTTCTTATCAGATGGATAGCAGCTTTGTTGCTTGGCATGAGCTATCTTGCGTTGTTCCCTCTCAATCGCTTCTTTTAAAAATCCTTTTACATCATCATATTTTAATTTATTGACATCCTCAAAATACTCAATCGTAACCAACTTCGGATTTTTCTTATTTTTAAGGTTGTAAGTGAATGGCACACGCATCATTTTTAACACATTGGACTTATCAATTTTCTTCCCTATCTTGTTAGCCTCCTGATTGACGTACTCACTAAATAGCCTATAAATCAAATTGATTTCTTTACGTTCCTCAAACGTTTCAAAGCATAGTCCCTCATCAAATTTGTAGTACACATGTAGACCGCCTCCACTGTTTACAATTATCGTTGGCTTAATAGGTAAAGACATCATAAAGTCAGTTGCTTGCTGGAAGCTATCAAAATATTGATGATGCTGCTCGCTATGATGTCCGTCTACTTGGACATCAACATCTAGCCATAACCCAAATACCTCGCTAATGGTTTCTAAAGTACCTTTTACATACTTTAAAATATTTTGAGTAAGTGCCTCAATATCAGCCCTAAAATAACCATGAAAATCGTGATTACTGTACTCATTTAACTTTTTCCACATGGCATCAAAGCTAACTAAACCATTTTGTAATTCAGCTTTCTTTTTATTTAAGTTGATACCTAGCTCTCTTTCCTTTTGTTCAATGCTACGCAACGCTCGTTCCGCTTGTGCGGCTTTATAGCCATACCCTTGATTGATGTACTTTTTATAGAGTGCTGCTACTATTTCATGCTTGGTGTTATCCTCTCCTACCTTTTTTAGTTTTGCATCCTTTTCTAATTGCAAGGCTAAATTGATTTGAATCGTATACCCTTTAGCCGCCTCTGCTTGAATGTAATCCACTACACTATCTTTATCATGCGCATCAATAAACACACTAAACTTTGTATCTATATTAAACAATAGAAACCTACCTTTATATTTAACATCACCAGGATATAAATATTCTAAAAAATCATCAATACTATCTATCACTCTATAAAACCTCCTAAATATTTTATAATCGAATCATAAAATAAATATTTAGGTATCGTCTATAAAGTTTTACGCACTTATAAAAATATTTTTAATATACCTATCTTACAATTTCACTTTAATTAACCATCCTAACACAAAATAAAAAACACTCTCTAAATGAGAATGTTTATTTAAAATTTAGACTTGTTTTTTTATATGATTGGATTGGTAAATTCCCATTACTTATAACTAAATTACCTTACAATACTTTGAAGCGCCTTTGTTTAATACATATAAATCTGCTTCGTATTATATACAACTCCTGTTATGTTTAAAAACTCACTTGAGGTTATCACTCTTTTAGCTCTCATATTTGAACAAAATGCTACATGTTTCTTCCCACTTTCAAACTCTTTTTTAAGGTTTTCATAAATGTTTTCGTCACTTAACAATATCGAAACAGAGGCATATTTATTTTTACCATCTTCATTTTCTCCAAGAAATTTAAGTTTAAGCTTGATGGAGTGATATGAAAAATTCTCATTAGCTTTTTCAAAATTTTTAATCTCTCCCTCTATACAAAGCGGATAATTAATTTTGTTCTTCATAAGTTTACTGAAACATTTTTCATAGTCATCAAATTCAAAATAAAAATCCGACCACCTAATATTCTCACTATTAAATTGAATTTCTATTAATTTTTTCAGTTCAGATTCATCTTCAACTTTGGATTTAATTTGCATTATTTTTTTCATGGTTGATAAATATGCTGAAATCTTCCCTGAAGAAATATAATTTTTAGTAGGCTGTTTTGTATTATCAACATCCACATCTGTGCTTTCTTTCTTTTTTGATGAATCACTATTTTTTATTGCTTTTGAAATTAAATTAAGCCTTAAGCTATACTTTTTATCGTTTAAACTAACCAACGCATCGTCTGAATCTCGAGCTGCAATATTTAATTGACCTAACGTGTTATAACCACACTTTTCAATATGCTCTACTTTCCCTCTCCTTCTAAAATAAGCACTAACTGGACGGTTCTTCCTTGTAGAATTACCAACAAAAGTTAACGGAATTCGACATTTCTCATTACTACAATAAAGCTCATCTTTAATATTATTTTTTGTAGCTTCTTCAATTGTTACATCCCTTTTTAGTTTTTCAGAATATGCTTCCGGCATTTTTAATCCCACAATCTCACCTCGTTGTTATTTACCTATAGTAATAATCTTCGACAAAAGGTAGAGATTTCCTGCTAAAAACGACATAAAATAACATCGACTTATACGCGCATTACTTAGCTTTTCTAACTAGTTACATCAGTTACAATAGTTACACCCTTTTAACATAAAAGTTTTATTACAAAATTTATTTTTAAAAGAAAAGATAAAATTATCTATACATAACTATCAAAATAGTGTAACTGGTGTAACCCATATCTCTTTATTATCTATTGTAAGAAATAGTATGTAGTATTTTATAAAATTAATAGTGCCATAAACTTTGATATATCAACGTTTATAAACCCTTTTATAAATTAAGTATGTATTTCATCATTAATATTTCGTGCAAAAATGGATGTAACCAGCAAGGCTAAAAGTGTAACCGACATAGCCAAAAATGTAACCAGCCCCCTCAAAATTGTAACTCGTTATGTCTATATGCAATAAAAAAACGCTACTTGATGTAAGTAACGTTTATTGAGCAATATTGAACTATTCTTCTTAATTATTCATAGAGTAAATTGTAGCTAACTCGCTCATAATTTGTTGTCCTAACTTTTGATATTTTTCTTCATTTAATGGTTGTTTTTCATAATTAGCTCTTAGTAGGCTCCTTACTGATAAAATATATTTTGTATATTCTTTATGTTTCTTTATATATGTAGGTACATGTAATTTTTTCTCATATTCATTTGAAACATCTGCAAATGCACACCATGTTGCAATTGCATAATTCAAGTCCCTGGCATATTCAAGTTCCTTTTCCCCTGGGTTTTCGAATTGTATTGCGTTTATTTCTTTATAGCCTAAATATGCATCAATACCATTCACCTTTTTCTTTATATCCTCTGTTGAATCAAAATATGCATAATTTTCAGCAGCCTTCCTACAAGCAGTATACTCTGTTAATATAGTCTTCCCTAATTTTGCAATTTCATTGTCAATAATAGCTTGATATTCTTTTTCACCATATTCATCTATTATTCGCTTTTCATCTTCTGCATGTATTATTTCATGTGCTAATATATTTCTGAATTCAATACATTTATCATCTTTAAGTACAACTTTGCTTGGACTATTAATTCCCAATTTAAATTCTTCGATTACTATCGTAATTAGTAATTTATTATTGCATACTTTGGGAATGCAGTATCCAGCTACGTTTTCAGTTAATCTTGTTATCTTTATTTTTTCAATAACATCTTTTGCGTTACTTGATTCATAAACTTCTTTAGCTACTGTGAAATATTTTTCTTTCTCAAAACCTCTAGGAAATGCTGCTTCTTTTCCTTCTAATAAATAAATTATCTTTTCCTCAAATGGTATTTCAGAAATAACTTTCGTTTTAGTATTTTCATGGTTTTGCTTCACATCCTCTTGCGTATTCACCGTATCTTCTTCTTTATTTTTTCTTCTAAATAAATTGAAAAACATATTCAAACTCCCTTCCTTTTTTAGCATTATTCGACAAAAAGGAAATGTTCCCCTTCTTTATTAGACAATAAAAAACTGCTAATCGACTAGACTAGCAGTTACTACGCATAATGGGACTTACTTTTTATAATGAATTAACGCTGAATATTCAACACTTGGGTAAACACCGTATTCAGAATGCGTTGCAATCGCAGTTGGTGTCGTTGCATATTGGATACCAATAAGTTGGTCACTAGAAAGTTTTCCTAAAAATTCGTTTACTTCTTGTTGAAATTCTTTTTTATCCTCATTCGTTATTAATTCTACTTGATTCAAATTTATCACCTTCCTTCCATCTACTCATTTCGACAAAAGGAGATGTTTCCCTTTGATAAAATTCCATTGTTTTTAACAAATAACAATTACTATACACAATAGAACTATTATGAGGTTTTAGAGAAGAGTTTTTCATATCCGTTAGATTTTAAAATTTTCATCTAAAATATTTCTGAAATTTTCAAGGACAAAATTGAGGTCTTTTTTCATTGGTGGTTTACCACTATCATGTGCTAATGTGTTTAGAATTACTATGAAATTATTTGGAATATCTATTGTTGATATTTTCTTTTTTAAATCACCTAATGTTAAGTGACTATATTTTGATAATATTTCGCTTGAAATCTTCTCGAATTCTTTATAATCCATCTCGTAATGTTTATATAGGATATAATATTTCAGTAACCTTTCAGATTCTAATCTAATTTCACTGCCTAAATTTTTTAGTTGGCGACTATTGAGATAATCCTCTAAAGAACACAATTCTCGTAACCAAGTATTATATAGTTCTTTGAATTCGTTAATTAAAACCATATCCATTATCACTTTAGATACACTTATATGTAAAGGATTATTTTTTTCTTGAATCATTACCGAATTAATAGGAAACGGTATAAGTTGACAACTGTGATTATATCCATTTGAATCTTTAAATAAAAATTCAATATAATGACCACTTTCAATTTCAATTATATTTTCTTTAGAAACCTTGAAAGTATTAACAAGACTTGAATATAATTCTTTTTTCGTAGTGTAATTGCACCTTACTACAATATAAATCTCTCCCTTATGCTCAAGGATTTCTAAATTATTTATATTCATCACTTGATAAATGTAAGTATTACCACCAAAAGATTGGTAATTCATTATTTCAAATTCAGTTAATTCATCAACTCTCGAAAAATAATCCTCGAAATCTTTCCAATATAAATAAAAGAAATCGTCTATACGCTTAATTGCACATAATTCGTCTGCATAGCCTCCTCCATAAAAATCAACATTTAAACGCCCATTTGTAGCTTCAATAGCCTTTTCTAAAAACGAAAAAATTTCATCTGGTTGATAAATATTATTTTTCAATCCGAAGTTTTCCCAGACCTTATACAATGAAGTTTTCTGTTTTGGTTTCATAAAACACCAGCCTTTCTAAAAATGTTAAAATATGTTACTTTAGTATTATACAATATTTAGTGAGGTGTTCAATTAAATATGCGTTTCACAATTGATTTTGGATTTATATCAGATAAACATAGGTTGAAAAATAATAATGAATTTAAAAAGATTGATGACCGTTCTACTACTTTTTATGAAGATGATATGATTTTCTCAAATTATCTTGATGCTCAAAAATACGCTGAAAATTACGCTGAATCTCTTAAAACAATTAAATACACAAACTTTTTAGGTAATATTGTAGAAGGTGAGTTAAGTGCAAATTCAGCAGGTTCAGGAATTGTTAGCTTAAAAATCGTTTCTCATAGAATTGAAAAACCAACTGAAAAGCTATTTAGTTTTAACGATGTAAAGGAATTGTTACTATATGGCGATGATTCACATAATAATTCACTGGTTATAGATGAAAACGGTAAATTATTATTAATGGAATTTAATATAGTCAAAGACACATTTTATGCAGTGCGCCATGAAACTTTCGTAGCTAATAATGGATATGTAGGAAATAAAAATATAAGTGATGATTTTATCCGTTCTGTCTATATTTCTATGTTAGATGGTTGGGAAAGTCATCTACATTCGCATCAATCAGTGTATGTGGATTTACATATAACTGCTGATGAAGAATCTCTAATAAATAATATTTCAGAACTAATCGAGAAGATATAGAGATATATGCATACTAAAATATTTTTCATAAACTACTTTAGTATGCATATTACCAAATTGATTTATTTTACACCGTTCATTTCCATTTTGCTCATCATTTCAAACAACTTTCCTAATAGCCTTTTATTGCTCCCTTTTTCTTCTTCTAACCCCTTCTCCATCTTGGAACTTTATCAAAAACATAAGATATCTTTTCTTAACTCTTCATCAATTTGTTTTAAATTGTTACCAGTAGTACCACCAGAACGAGTTAGTTTTACATATCCTTTTTCTTGATAAATAAATACTTATTACTAGATATTTTTAATTTGTTTTTTATAAATTAATCTCCCTATTTCATAAATTACAGATTCTTCAAATGAAGTTACTTTGTCAATTTTTTTGTTTGTACTACGGTTATAATAATATATGCCATCTGAATATATCCATTTATAGAATATACTCATATCAATCACTTTAGCTGGCATCGTTCCTTGTGAGGTAAGGATACCTATTGTGCTTGAATGATACCCATTGGTAATTATTCCTATTTTGAATGGTTCTATGTAGTGAGCTATATGATTACTCGGCTTATATTCCCATTCTCCTCTTTTTATATTTACCATTACACTATAAAACCTACTTAAAGACCACGGGAAACTAAGAACAATATCTATGCTAAAATCTATCATGACTTCTTTTTCAGTATACATTTCACTAAAAATTTCAGTAGGTATATTATGCTTTTTTATCAAATTGTACTCTGGATGAAATAAATTTATATCTCTTTGATGAGGTATGTCATGTTCATATGTAGTAATTATATTTTGTAAAAAATGTGATTGTATACCTCGTGCAAATATATGGATTACTTTATAAATTGGATGGTTAATTGAATCTAATGAAATACTTTCGTTATCCTCAATTATATTGTTTGCAATTTCTAAAGCATGTTTAAATCGCTTTCTTGTCAAATTATCGGTTTTGAATATCAAATTTTTCATCCCCTCTCAACGACCATATTCTACAAAAGGTGAAATTTTCCTTCTTTATTAGATACCAAAAACAGTGTGAAACAAAAAATCTCTGCAACATTTCACAGAGATTTTTACAATTTTCACAAGATTTCTTTATTCAATACCCAACTCATCATTTACCATTTGGTCAATTTCTTCATCTGTTGGTAAATAAATTGCTTCATGCATTTTTGTTAAATCAGATTCAGTAACCAAATCTAGGTTTCCATATGCCCACGATTCATCAGGAAATTTGATTTGAAAGCCTTCCCTTCCATGCCACCCTCCACGAATATAAGCTGTACCCCTAACATCAGCCTGTGGCAAAACATACAAAGAAAAACCTTCTTCTATATATTTTTTAGGAATATAATTCACGATGTAAAACTTATTTGAATCGCCTTGAACATACTTTTCCGTATGCTCTCGTTCCTCATTGTTAAAGAAAAATACTTCATCTATACTTAGATTAAAATTTTGGTCATCACGGTACAAATCATATCTCAATGTATCTGGTTCAGCATGTATTTTTAAAGCTGGTCGGACATACCCTACACTGCCACTTGTAGGATAATCATTGACAATTGTGCCCTCATATATCAATACAACATTATTCTCGAACTTTTTTCGCTTTCCTTCTTCTGTAACTTTATCAGATACAATGCTTTGACGATACTGTGTTGATAAATCACCGTAGCCAATATAAATATTATCTATATAAAGGGTTAAATACTTTGAAAATTGCATGATAGAACCAGGGACGAGTATATTACTACTATCACCATAATGTTGAGCATTAGGGAATCGTCTGTAATGCAAAACTGCGTGTTCCCCTTTAATAACCGCATCAGAAATCATATCAGCATACCCAACAACAGGCGTTACATTAGCTGGTTCTGTGTTTTCGTCATTATAACGTGCGGTTTCTCGTAATCTTTCTACAATTTCTTCTCGTTTAGCAGACTTCTCTTCTTCTGTTACGATTTTTGGTTCTAGTTCCTCAGATGATTGTTTTTTATCAGATTTAGATACAGCTTCATTCTCTGTATTTCCGCACGCTACTAAAAATAGAGCCAGTAAAGGGAATAAAAATAATTTTTTCATCGACTATCTACGCCTCTCCATATGGATATTGATGTATCAGCTTGCTAAATAATTATTTTTACTCATAATCTCCATTTCTTGTTTTATCGGGGAAATAAGTAAAACTAAACTCGCCATCTTCATATGGGAAACCTGTTAAATACGTTTTAATGCCAAAACGAACGACAAGATTTCCAGCGTAGCCGTATTCATACGATAAGTTTTGCTTTTTATCAATCCATGTTTTATATGAATTGATTTCAGTAAGCGTTCGCTTTGTGCCTGAAATATCGCTCACTATCATCGCCAATGCTTGATTAGCAGTAGGTGTATTGCCTGTAGCTCTTACATGGTACTTACGTTTCCCATATAAAGATGTAGCAAAATCATTTGAGCCATAAGTAATGGTTAGATACTTGTCGTTTTTATCCACAAAAAATATTAAATAATGGTCATCACCGCTTGTTGCTCCGTCTACTACATAGTGTTGATTTAAGTATTGAATCGTTTCAGATGTTAATTCTTTTTCCAATTTATCCAATGCTTTAAAATCAAATAACTCATGACCAGCACTTTTATTTTTTACACGTTCTGCAAACTTAAACGTAGCCGAATCAAATAATGCTCTGTATCGTTTATTGTAGTCCTCCGTTTCTTCTTGATTGATTCTTCCTCTTTCTAAATCCACATGTATACTACCTTTCGTCAATAGATAAAACAGATAACCAGTACCTTGCTTTGCTAATTTCTCGATGTCTTCATTGGAAGCATATTGACTAAGTGCTTGTTTGCCTTGCACCGATTTGATATTTGCTAAATGCAATTTGTAAAAGAAAACAACCACTTGTGAACGAGTGACATGATTGGCATAGCCAAAATGTTGCTCAATTAATTTTTCTGTTGGGTTTTGACCACTTGATACTTTATTATCATATAAAAATTGAATGCTATCTTTTAACGTCATCTCATCCTTTGCAAGATAAGCGAGTGCTTCTGCTACAACGCCACGCTTCACAGGCTCAAAACGTTGTACCTCGTTGACATAACCATTTAATGGCACACTATAACTTGCTAATTGGTCATAAAAATCATCAGACCAATGGCGTTCCCCACTATTTCTCATCAAAGTGCCTTTTGCAACATCCAGCTTAAAGTAATTCACTAACATTTTTGCAAATTGAGCCTCTGTGACTTTATCATTTGGCTTAAATGTACCATCCTTATAACCGCTAACAATCCCTTCTTTACTAGCCCATAGAATAGCTTCATAAGCAGCATCCTTTTTACTCACATCTTTAAATGGATTGCTTACCTGTTGCGCTACATGACTTGATGCATGTGCTACCATGTCACTTGTACCGAGAGTTCCGCCTACTAAACTACTTACTAATAATGCGCTACACATGCCTAATTTCATTTTGTTCCTCATACTTTCGCCTCCTAAAAATTATAAAAAATAAGGCTATTGATAAAGTGTATTAAAAATAGCCTTTAAAACACTTTAAATAAATTTGTTATCCATTGATGGTATTGACTGTTAACCTACTCTTTAGATTCATCTAATTGTTCGGATTCTTTTGCTAAACATTTTTTTGTAAATGCCATACCACGTAAAATATCAAGAATTCTTTCCTGACATTCAATGGGTAGCTCATTTGCCGTATCAATGATTTCGTTCAGTACCCGAACGGATGAAACAGCTCCGTTTTGCTTTGTCAATTCATCCACCACCTTATTTTTGCTTTATAAATGAATAGTAACATATCCATTTTTCATTGTAAATGCAAAACGATTAAAATTATTTTCACCATCAAGGCAAAAATGCTTTGATAATGATTTTTAATTTGGTTATAATAAAATACGAGGTGATAGTTTAATGGATTCTTTAGGAGAAAGATTAACTCATGCTAGAAAAAGTAAGGGATTCACACAAGAGGCACTTGCTGAAACAATTGGTGTATCAAGGGGTGTGATTTTTAATCTTGAAAAAAATAAAACTGAGCCACAGATGATTGTGATGAACGCCATTAGCCAATGTTTAAAAATCAATAAAGAATGGCTTCTAAATGGTGAAGGGGAAATGCATGAAAAAGAGGATGTTGCTCAAAGTGCTAAAGTGCTTGCGGACATTTATGCCCTTGCAAACGAACTATCAGAAGAAGAACAACTATATATTCTCGATGTTATCAAGACCTATAAAAAACATTTTGAACGATAATAACACCACTTTTCCTATTTATATCTTCACACATAAAAATCCATTCTTACCTAGATGGTCTGAATGGATTTTTATACATACTAGCTATTCATTTTCTGTTAAGCTGAATCGTTTCAACATATACGGTAAACGTATTTTTTCTCTTTCAATTATAGCTCTTTTTGCATCTGATTTATCTTCATCTATCCCTAATAGCTCAATACGATTAGTGAACAACCAACGCATAAAATAAATTTGAGCCGAACTTTTTCTTATTTTTTTAGACAGCGTGTAAAACGTTTTTGGATTTTCATATTTTTTAATCAATGCATCAATTTGCTCCCTATCCATTAAAAAGATACGCTTATCCACATCTTTATCTGATAAAGACTGATTTATCATAACCTTTGCAAAGGCAAGTGGATAATATTTTTTGAACCACGCTAATCTATAAGCATTAATGACATAAGCAGCAGCATGGGCTACCGGATACAAATATTTAACTTTTTTCATACTTGCAATAAACCACTCATCTACATGATGCTGTCTTAAAACTTCCTCATATTTTTTCCATTCAATTTGATTAGCGGCTTTATTTTTCTCACTATGCAATTTCCCTTTGCGAATAAATTCAACGATTTTATTACTTAAAACTTCTTCCACACCGTATTGCATTAACAATCTTTTAAAGTTCTCTCTGCTTGTAATCAGTTCGCTAATTGCCTTGCCGTTCTGTAGCAATACATCCGCATTACCATCCCATAAACCTTCTCCATGCGTTAAACCGCTAATTGCTACCAAGTCGCTAAATTTTTGAGGGCATACTTGCTTGGTGACATTGGTAGAATAATTTGTATTAAATTCGCTTATCATTTCAGTGCGCCCTAACGCAAATTGTTGTATCACATCAGTATCATACATATCAATATCAACAATACTAAAGCCTGTTTCTTTTTCTAAATAGTACAGCCTTGTACTATCATCTTGGCTCAAAATGTCAAACTTTAAAATTGCATCCTCATACGGCTTATATTCTGATTGCAAGGCTATATTACTAGCGTCATTACCATCCTTACTGTAGGTAATACCACTGTAATAATGTACATCTAACTCCTCTGGAATCACTAACATACCACCAGCATGTTGACCACTACTAAATGCTACACCATTTAAAAAATCGAGTGTTTCTTCTAACACCAAGCTATCGAAATCAAATGTTAATATCTCTACTAATGGCTCACGATTATCCTCTTGTTTTAATTTTTCTATATAAATCATGTTGTGATTATTTATATCAAAATGAATGTAATCAATTGGATGTAAATTTCCCTCATCATCTAATTCATAAAAATCACTAACATCATTATCGTATCGTTCTTTTAGCGTTTCTACTTTTATATTTCCTTTAGCTTTATGATACTCCCATATGATTTTCTTACTTTTCCCCTCGGCAAGTGTGCTGGTTGTGCCAGCTCGTACTATATTGCGCTCACCGAATAAGCTGGTGATAAAATCAATCATATGCTTTTGAATCTCGCTGCTAAAATTTAAATCCACATCAGGCGTTTTCTCACCGTTATAGCCCATAAAGCTACTCCAATGAATGCCAAAACCATTTCCCTTTAAAGAACCACCACAAGCACATTTCTTAACAGGCAAATCAAAGCCACATACTACATTTTCCTCTTCGTAAAATTCTACTTTTTGGCATGTATCACATTGATAATGTGGCGATAATGGATTGACTTCACTGATACCCATTACATAAGCAAGTAACATACTGCCAACGCTCCCACGACTACCTACTAAATAGCCTTTGCGTTTGCTTTCCTCTACTAATAAATAACTGCCATAAAAGACAACCTCATAGCCACCTTTAAAGACCATTTCTAGCTCTTTATTTAACCTTTCTTGAATAACCTTATCAACATGCTCACCATATAACTCTTTAAGCCTTCTTTCTACGACTTCAAGCATTTTCTCCTTCTCATTGCCTTCTAACATAGATGGCTTTACTAGTGGATGCGTTGGTACTACCTCATAGGGAGAAAATTTATCTAATAATTTGATGGTATTGGTGGACACAATTTCTCGGCTTCTTTCCTCACCAAGGAAAGCAAAATCATTTAATAGTTCCTCTGTCGATTTATAATAAACATTGGTTCTTGCTAATTCCTTATTTTGAATATATGGATGAAATCTTCCACTCACAACCTTTAGTTTTAAGTCTTTAATATCAGCATTTAATAAATCACCACCTGTTAATTCACCTTGAATAAATTTGTTATATATCTCTTGTTCAGTATCAGTAAAAGCTAGTCCTTTTTGAATTTTATTATCAAAATATTGCTGAATGATGGTGACATTTTTATCAAAAAATATCTTACTCCTGTTATCGAACCACAGCATATCTAAATATCTCTCTTCGTATTTATGAAGACACAACACCTCACCCAAGCTGATAACCATTTTATTTTGCTTTTGACAGATACCATCAACAATTTTGATTAATTGCTTTAATGTTGCTACTGGTACATCCTCATAATGATGATTACTATATGGGCTATTTAAACCAATCACATCATAATTCTCTAAAACACGCTCATCAAATTTGCCGTTTAGTAAGCATTCAAAAATGTCTTTGCAATAAAAGCCATTGCTTACAACCAAAATATTTTCTCGAAGCCCTTCAACATTTATATCATCCCAGCTTAAAACCCTGTTTGTTGTATCAGTGTTGACCTTGCTACTTAATTGATTAATAAAAGTTAAGCCTTCTCGATTTAAGGCATACAGCGTGACCATTTGGGGAAAACGCATATCTAGCTGACTTTTTAAAGGCTCATTACACGCTACTAAATCTTTATTATGAGCTTCCATATCCTCTAACAACTTTTGGAATAATTTAAACGTATACGAGCTATCAGAAACAGCTCTATGATGATTTTCAATCTTGATTCCATACTTTTTTAACATGCCTTCTAAGCTATAATTCTTACGCTTTCTCTGCTTCGCTAATACCTCTTCCTCTACAAGTTTACTTAAATACAGGGTATCAATTAAGGCAAAATCATTTAATTTCTCATCGAGCTTATACATTCTGCTTCTTACATTGATAAAATTTAAATCAAAATCCCTAGCATTATGCCCGACTAATACATATTCTTCATCACCAATAAATTCATAAAAACGCCTTAATGCTGTTTCTTCATTCACACAATACTCTACCATCTTATTTGTGATATTTGTGATGCTGCTAATTTTTTGAGTGATTTTATTTTTAGGTTTAATCAGCTCATTAAACTCTTTAATAACCTCACCGTTCTCTATAACTACTGCTCCTATTTCAATCATTTCATGAAAAAGTGGGTAAATACCTGTCGTTTCTATATCAAATACTAGATATTTAACATTTCTCAAAAATTTCTCACTAGTGTTCTCACTGTTTTTCTCATGCAATTTCTCACTATTTACTAGGTAATGCAGATACCGATTTTGATGAACTAAAAAATCAACACCATAAAACATCTTTAATTTTTCAATATTCTCTAAGCGTTTTTGATTCTCTTTGCTTGGATTATTCTTGTATTTATCTACCATCACCTTTTTGTATTGATTAAATTGTTGCTCTATCAAAGGAAAGCCTCTTACCGTTCCTTTTTCTACAAAGCCTAATCCTTGATAATTAAATCTATTGGTCAACTCTATAGCGGCTGCCTCTTTTACAATGCTTTGCATCGTGGAATATTGACTAATCGCTTTAAATTCAACTCGACCTATTTCATCTGTGTCTACTCTATGCCCAATATCATTCGTAATATCCTTACAGTCCTCTATATCTACTTGCAATTGCATAGTAGGCACATTGGTATTACCTATATGAGCAGATGTCACACTAAAATTTGTGTATTTTTTATCTACGCTTGTACTACCTTTCAATTCGTAAAAATGCCCTTTAACAAAGAAGTTTTTAATTGTTTCTATGCTGGCTTTGTCATGGTTTTCGTACCTCACAAAGATAATACACTTTAGATTGCTTGTTCCATCATTCAAAACAAAAATGAGATTCTCACCTTCGCCACTTTTCCATGTCTTGACCGTTAAACCACTTACCATTTTTCCACTGACACTTACAAATTCATTTTCTTCGACCATTTCATTGATACTTTTTTCTTTATAATATTTACCCATTATTCGCCCTCCTTAATTTTTAGAAAAATAAAGCGAGTGAAGCACTTACACCCCCACTCGCATCAACATATTTAATCAAACTTGATAAAATCAGTATAATTAATATCATCTGTTCCATTTACATTGGCTTGAGTGCTTTTCTCCTCATTTCCTTTTACTTCATTTTCCAAAACTTGATGTGCTTCATCTGGTGAAACCTCATCAACTTTCTCAATGTCGCTTACTACCCCATCAACTTTCTCAATTTTTTCAACAGGTTCATCAAGTTTCTTAAATTCTTGATTTTTTCGATGAAAATTTTCTAATGCTTTTTCCTTCTCTTCTATGCCATACAGCCACCCAACTTCATTCCTCCCATTCTTTGTGTAGATAACGCTAACAACTTTCAATTCCTTTAACTTTTCTATTAAAAAATCTTTTAATTCTGACTCTTTTACTGCTAAATTATCAAAGTCAATATCCAGCAATCCTATTAAATGCATTAATTGATTTTTTCCTATGTCATTCACATTTGCTTCATCATAGACTAATACATTTTTTGTTAATCTATAATCTCTATCTACTAAACGCAATTTGAATTTCCACATTTCATATCTATTTTGATTTTTATCTACTTTATCTGATTGGCATTCAATATTTTCTATGATTAAATCATATATATCATCCTTTAATAATCCACCTTTCTTATTTTTTATATTTATCAAATCATTTAAATTAACCATACCATCATCCTTTCTTCCAATCTTACAAACATATATTATTACATAACTATCAATTCCATCAACCAATTTTTACGCAGTTTCAATTTTTTATTATGTAGCGGTTACAAATTTACTATCATGGGTTACATTTTTACCCCTCTCGGTTACAAAAATAGCTATGCTGGTTACACATAAAAACCGCTAATTTTTCATTTAAAATAGAACATAAAACCTCCATAAACCCTGATATATCAAGGTTTATAATTAATACTTTATTTTTAATATGATTAATTTATCTATTACGGTTACACTGGTTACACTATTTTTATAGTTAAGATATACATCTATTTTTTTTATGTAGTAAAGAAAAAATCCTAATAAACCTTTTAGTCAAATAAGCTGTAACTTGTGTAACCGATGTAACCGCAACAAATGGAATCCATAAACAAAAAAACCATGCGTTTATACTCGCATGGCTGCATCTATGACCTATGATATTTTGGCTTATTACTTATGCTAAAACAGCCTTAAAAGCTAGATTATGCCTTTTCCTTTGTAGGAAGAATTACCTCAAATAAATGTGCTTCTTTATCTACGCCTAATTTCTCTTTATCGGCTTCGGGAACAACCTCTATTTTCAGGCGTTCAAGTGGTAAGTCAATGCCATCCACTTTTAAATCATCCACAATTTGATTGATACTAACCGTTGTTTTATGACCACCCTCCGTATTTCTCAACCCGTAAAAAGTATCTTCTTCATTACTAAATAAGATAAATAACTTTGTTTTATTGCCTTTTTTATCAACACCAAATTTAAAAAAGCCTAATTGTTGTTCATCTAAATATTCTTTTAGGATTTTGGATGTAGTTAGCTTTGTAAACTCTCTACCTGTATCGTTATATACTTGTTTTCCAATTTTTAAGAACATATATTTATTCCCAGCACCATAATATCTACTTTTATCATTCTTATTATCTTTCCAATTCACAAAACCATCTCCTTATTACATATCATTATTTAATTATATTATAAATTAAACAATCAAAAATTCCAACTACAAAATAAAAAGGTGCTGATTTCATAACCAACACCTCACCATTAATTTAATTCATAAATATTTAAAATCTAACTATACAATCTTTCTATAAAGCACATCTATCCTCCGCATCATAAAAATACTTTAACATCATGAATATCTCTTGTTTTGTTAATGTAACCCCGCCTATCTTAATCGACTTACCAATGGATAAATTGATGAATGTTTCAAATGTAACTGTTTCAGCTTCTTCATTATAAGAGGCTGTTATCTCATGAAATCCATCTATTTCTGTGTTAAATATGGTTGTCATGTGTAAATATCTATAAAAAATCACGTAAATTTTTTGCTACTGTATCAACATCTAACCCCAAATATCTCGTAGTTGTCGATAAGTCAGAATGCGCTAAAGCATGAGATACTAAGTTTATATCCGCCCCACGTTTCACCAAATTCTGAGCATACAACCTTCTAATAGAATGAGGATTAATGTTCTTTAAATTCCATTTTTTACTGTATACCCATAAATTTTTTGCAATTAAATTGGACGGTGAAACTGTATTTGAAACTGGTACGCCTATGTTTGAAAGAAAAATATAATCATTCTTTTCTCTATGTTCTTTCCTAACATCATCATTTATTGAAATTAGCTCGCTTAATAAAGTACACATTTCATCATCTAAAGGGAGAATCAATGGTCTATGCGATTTCATTATCTCTCCCTGTAACTTCAAAAGCATATTTTCAAAATCAATATTCTGTTCTCTCAATGCACCTAATGTTTTAATTCGAATACCTGTTTTGTATAAAAGTAAAATCGCTATGCTATCACGTAATCCCGAATACGTTGATTTATCCAAAAGTGATAACAAGAGTGCCAGTTCACTTTCCGTAGTAGCTTCCTTAACGCTTGTATTTACTTTTATTTTGATGTTTGTCCAAAACTTCGAGTTATACCAACCATTATCGTGACACTTGCTTAAAACGGCTTTAATTTGCTTTAAACGACCATGTAGCGATGTGTCCTTTGCATTTTGGAAACTTGATAAATATTGATAAATTTTTTCATTGTTGATTTCGTGGAGATATTCAACTTTAGTAACTTCAACAAATCGCTTAAAATTATAGTTGTAACTATCAATTGTCCTTGGTCTTAACCCATTCAGTCGCCATTGTTGATTTAAAATTTGTATGGCGTGTTTAATAGTTATATTTCTGTTGTCCAATTCATCAAACGTATCCATTTTGTTATTGATTTTTGTCACCATTTCTTTCTTTGGTTCTTTTTCAGTTTTGATAGTCAATAAGCTTAAATCAATGTTTTTGTTAACTTTATTAAATGATTTCGACAAATAAAAAACCCCCTAACATTTTTTGTTAGAAGGTAAAAGTTACATCGGAAAATAGATGATTTTTTTATTGAGTTCTATTCGTAGTTATTTTCGCTACGCTTCTTAGATTAGAAATTAAACTAAATCTTCACCGAAGAATAAGCCGATTTCGCGCTCTGCAGAAGCAAGTGAATCAGAACCGTGGATAATGTTGTGAGAAACAGTTGTTGCATAGTCACCACGGATTGTACCTGGGTTAGATTCTTCAGGTTTAGTTGCTCCCATCATTGTACGAGCAAGTTTAATTACGTTTTCGCCTTCCCATACCATAGCGAATACAGGACCAGAAGTGATGAAATCAACTAATTCACCAAAGAATGGACGTTCTGCATGCTCTGCATAGTGCTTTTCTGCTAATTCTGTAGGAATTACCATTAATTTAGCACCTTTCAATACAAAACCGCGACGTTCAAAACGATCTACGATGTCTCCTACTACTTGACGTTCTACGCCATCAGGCTTAACCATTAAAAAAGTTTTTTCGATTGCCATTGTTTAAAACACTCCTTAAATTCGGATAACAGGTTTTACACCTACCGATAAATATTAACAAAAAATGAGCCTTTGTACAACAAAAAGCTAGAATTTACGCTTCCCCATAAATAACGCGACATCACGTAGTTTTTTCTTGACGGGATGTTTTGGTAATGCATCTATTTCTTGTAATGCCTTTTTCAAATATTTATCACTCATTTTATTAGCTTGCTCAATCGCGTCGGATTTACGCACATACTGCAGCATATTTTGACGTTCTGTTTCCGTCAATGTGCCTGCAAATACTTTTGCCAAATAAGGTTGCATTACAGGATCATCTTTTAACATTAGAATCGGTAATGTAATATTACCTTGTAGTAAATCACTACCTGCTGGCTTTCCTAATTCTTTATCTGTTGCCATAATATCTAAAACATCATCGATAATTTGGAAGCTCATGCCCACAAAATAGCCAAATCGTTTCAAATGTCTTACCGTTTTAGGATCGACACCTGCTGCCACTGCACCAAGTTCGCAACTAGAAGAAATCAATAATGCCGTTTTTCGTTTGATTCGTCTAAAATAGTCCTTTAAGCCTTGATCTAATCTGAATTTATCTTCGATTTGAATGACTTCACCGTTACAAATTTCAACCATTGTACGCGCTAAAATTTGATGAACTAATGGGTCTTCAAGCTTTGTAATATATTCAAGTGCACGCGCAAAAATAAAATCGCCCGTGTACATTGCAACTCTATTATTCCATTGTGATTTGACCGTCGGGCGTCCTCTTCGCATATTGGAATCATCAATTACATCATCATGCACAAGTGATGCCATATGAATAAGCTCTACTGGTACGGCTACATCCTTCATCTTTTCGATATCATATACGCCAAATTTCGCGCCAAGCAACACAAAAATTGGTCGTATCCGTTTGCCACCAGCTTGCAATAAATGGAGAGAAGCATCATTGATCAAACCTGAAGAAGAGTTCACTGCTTTTTCTAATTCTTGTTCAATGATTTCGATATCTGATTTCAAATCGGAATAGAGTAGTTTTAACTTCATCTTTTCCACGTGTGAAAACCTTCCCCCATTAACGTACTTTTTTTAAGCCCATATGCATTGCCGCAGCACCGCCACTGTATGCTTTGTACGTTACTTTTTCTAAACCTGCCTGCCCAAACAATGCCGCTAACTTCTTCATACCTGGGAAATCATTTGCTGATTCCTGTAGCCAAGAATATTCTTTATAGCTTTTCGCAAATATTTTACCAAATATCGGCATTATATATTTAAAATAAAAACGGAATAGTTGTCGATAGCCTGGAATTTCAGATTGAGATGTTTCTAAACAAACAACCATTCCCCCTGGTTTTACAACACGATTCATTTCCTTTAAAACTTGTAAATAATCTGGTACATTGCGAAGCCCAAAACCAATTGTTACATAATCAAAAGTATTGTCTGGGAAAGGTAACTCCATAGCATTTCCATGTATTAGTTCAATTTGTGGGTATGGCTTTACCTTGTCTTCACCAACCTTCAGCATGTTTTTACTGAAGTCTACCCCTTTTACTTCTCCGCCTTCACCAACTGCCTCGGCTAATGCAATTGTCCAATCTGCCGTACCACAGCAAACATCTAGAGCCTTCGCTCCAGGTTTTACTGCCATGTGCTTCATTGTATCATTGCGCCAGCCAACATGCATTTGGAAACTAATAACGCCATTCATTTTGTCATAGTTTTCCGAAATACTTTCAAATACTTCGTGCACGTGCTCTTCTTTCGTTTTAGCCATTTTGAAAAACCCCTCTTATCCATTAGTAGAAGCAATGGATGCCTCTACACGTGCTTGTAGAGCTTGTTTCACATCACCTTGTAAAAACGATGCATCTTCTATCACCTGTAACAGCTCTGTTGTTAATTGCATAATTTTGTCCTTTATGATGTTGCCATAGGTCGCTCCAGCATATCTCGCGCTTTCTTCAAGAACTTTACTCATTAAAGATACTTGCCCACGTTGATATGTCGCCCATTCTCTTTCTAAACGCAAGATTAATAAGCTCTTCTCCACAATTGGAATATAATCTCTAAATGAATAGAGCTCAAAAAATTTTGAGATTAATCCTGATTCAATGTTAGTGATTGAGGCAAACCATTGTTCAATTGATCGTTTTTCTGCCTCATATACTTTAATTTGGTGCTCACAACGTGCCACAATTCCTTGTGACAAATTTAAAATCATTGCGACATTTCCCGACATCGCTAAAATCTCATAATAACGGCCACTATAAAAGTCTCCAGCTAAAACGGTTAGCTGCTGTTCTTTTGATGTGGCATCTAGTTCTTTAATATGATCGTGCGCTGCTAAGGCTGCGTACACAATTCCAACAGTGATTGCAGCTTCTCGTTCATCTTGTTGCCACTCTTCCCCATTAAAAAAGGGCACTAACAAGTAAAATAATTGATTTTCATCGAGCACAGGCAATCCTGTGTATTTTTGCAAAGTTCTATGACGAACATCCATGAAAATCTCTGTTTTTAATTGTGCAATTGAATTTTGAATGTATGTTGCATTCATAGACCTTACTCCATTTCACTTTCAAATTCGTTAGTCCTTTCATGACCTAACGCTTGCTTACTGAGTCATTATAGCATACGCGACGATTCGGAATAAAAAGTTTTTGCTTTATTCAACATGATAGGCAGAAGAGCTTCCCCGTTTAAAAACGGAAGAAATCCAACTGCCTATCAATTATGCCTCGGCATAATCGCGTCCGGAATCGGCTTTGTGTTTGCACAAAGCGCTTTCGCACAGATAAATTGCCACAGAACGTGGCATTCTTAGTCTATTTCAGCAATGTTTAACACCTGCTGAAAGAATCGAATCGAAAACTCCATTACTAAGTTTTACACATCTAGTCGATTTATATGTGCCCTCACTAATTTACATAGACACGATGCATTTCTGAATGGTATTTCTCTCTATTACTTTTTAGCTTCGCTATTTATAACACCGTGTGCTGTATGAATCTGTGCTTTCCCACGAATTTTCATGGCAGATGTATGTTCGGTAAATTGAGCAATCATAACTTCGCCTGCATCTAGTTTTTCAGAATGATGGAACTTTGTATCTGTACCTCGTGTTAAACCGATTACATGTACGCCATCTTCCTCTGCTTGAATAACAATATAATCTTGTGCCATTGTCTGTACACTCCTTAAATCCGACAAATTCTTAGTCCATCATAACATAATTAGACACTCAATTTAAGACATTTGAATAAATGATAAAACTTCTCTACGTTTTACTTCATCTTCTTCATAAATACCACGTGCAACCGATGTCACAGTTTTAGATCCTGGCTTCTTAAGTCCTCGCATAGTCATACACATATGCTCCGCCTCTATCACTACATAAACACCTTTCGGAGAGAGCATTTCCATAATCGTCTCTGCAACAGTGGAAGTAATTCGTTCCTGTAATTGCGGTCGACGAGCAATAGTTTCTACAGCACGTCCTAATTTACTTAGTCCAGCAACAATGCCATCGTTTGGTATGTATGCAACATGAGCTTTTCCATAAAAAGGAACTAAATGATGCTCACACATTGAATAAAACGGAATGTCCTTTACAAGTACTAATTCCTCATGGTCTTCATGAAACACGGTTCTAAAATAATCTTTTGCATCTTCATGTAAGCCGCTAAACATTTCCGCATACATTTTTGCTACCCGTTTCGGTGTATCGAGTAAACCTTCACGATTTACATCTTCTCCTACCGCCTCTAAAATCATTTTTACTGCTTCTTCTATTTTCAATAAATCAACATTCGACATCCGTAAAAACCCTCCTGCGTATCAGTACATTACACATTTCCTTATGCATCGTAGCATATCCAAAAGGTAAGCGCAAAACGTCTTACTTGATTCAAAAGAAATTCAACGCTATATGAGCAAAATAGCCACTTATTGCTTTCTAATTAGCAGTATGTTTTGTAAATTTTGGCTCATCACCATAACGTCAGGTTGATTTCCGTTCCGGCTGGGCGCTTTGTTGCTGCCGCTACGTTAGCACTACGCTTTCGCACAGAGCAAAGCTTCCTGGGGGCGTCCGATGAGCCGCTTCACTCGCAATGCTCGCTCCAGGGTCTCGGGCCAACACGATGTTGGTCACGAAGGCGTTATCACAGGATGTGATGCTTTTAGCCTTCGTTCCTCTATCGCTGATCCCCAAGGAGTCGCCTAGCCTCCACTCCAATCAACTAATATTCTGGTATTAGCAAAGATAGCTCTATTTTTAGTGATGGACCTAAATTGTGCAAATAATATCTCTAACGCTTACACTTTCGTTTATTGCATCTTTCTATGTACATTAACTTTTTTAGCTATCTTTCACATCTTTTCTTAGTGGAAAAACCATTATGTGGGTCATTCCGTTTCTATAGCTTCGCCTTCGCACAGTTAAATTGCCAAAGGTCGGGGTGTTCTTAGACTCTATTTAAGCGAATTTTTGGATACCCGCTGAAAAAAGTTAAAAAGAGCAGCCTCCATGTTATTTACATGAAGACTGCTCTATGTAACTACTAGACGTGTATTATTTTACAGCATCTTTAAGCGCTTTACCTGGTTTGAAAGCAGGTACCTTGCTAGCAGCGATTTCGATTTCTTTACCAGTTTGTGGGTTACGACCTTTACGAGCCGCACGTTCACGTACTTCAAAGTTACCAAAACCAATTAATTGTACTTTGTCACCCTTTGCAAGAGCATCTTGAATTGTATCAAATACAGCTTCAACTGCTTTAGAAGCGTCTTTTTTAGAAAGACCTGCAGCTTCAGCAACAGAGTTTACTAATTCTGTTTTATTCACACCATTCACCTCCTCTCAAAGGGTCATGAACCAATTCTGTAAAAAGATTAACACATAGAAAACCGCTACGCAACTGTATTCATACATGATTATAACCAAAAAATGCGTTTTTCACCCAAAAAACAAAAATAACAGGACTTTTCGCATAAAAACGAAGAGCCCTGTGATAATTTTTTGCGCTTTATTTTTCATTTTTTCACTACAAAATAAATGTAACTAATCCTCTATCACCTTCATTCACCATACGTTCAATTGTTTGGCGCATCCGTTTTTTAGCTGTTGATGGAACGGCATCCATTTTATAGCGTATTCCTTCTTTTAACACTTCATGTAGCGGAGTTCCAAAAAGTTGTGTGTTCCATAAAGCATCACGATCATGTAAATAAGCATGATTTAAATCCTTAAGTAATTGTTGGCTATGGAATTCTGAGCCAATTAGCGGCGCGAATTCTGATTCCATATCTACACGAATGATATGGTATGATGGCGCTTTTGCCTTCATACGCACACCATAAAAATTATTTTGTTTAATGAGCTCTGGTGCTGTTGGCTCAAACTCCTGCATCATCGGCAATGTTACGCCATAACCTTTCGAATCTGCTTCACTAATAGCAGTTTTAAAGCGTTTTTGCGCCTCCTTTGCTTCTGCTGACTCTTTAATAAATAGTAGCCAATCTCGCTTCGTCTCAATCGGCTCATCTAGCCATTCATTGCAAACCGACTTATATAGCTCACCTTGTAATGACACTCGAATGACTGCGGTCCCAACACCAGCATCCACATGCACCACTTCACTCTGGTCAATAAAATCAATGGCTTTAAAGGCATCTGACGCCTGCTGTACATCTCTTATTTTCATAATAGATGACAACACTTCTTCCATCGAATCAATTAACGCAACATTCAACGGGTGTGTAGCATCTAAAACATCTAACCAATCTGGTTTTTCCACCTCAATTGTTCGAATTGGAAATTCAAATAATGCTTCTTGCAAAATAAACTGAATATCAGATGCACGCATTTGATCAATTGAAGTAGCAATTACTGGAACATTATAGCGCTCAAATAACTCATTTCGAAGCTGTACCGTTTCCTCTCGCGCTGGCATTTGGCAATTTAATACAATAACAAAAGGTTTTCCAATGTCCATTAATTGCTCTACAATTTCCTCTTCAGCCTTCTCTGCCGCACGACGACTAATTCCATTTACCGTGCCATCTGTTGTTACAACAATTCCAATATTGGCATGGTCACGAATAACTTTATCTGTGCCTATTTTCGCCGCTTCTTGGAAAGGGATAGGCTCTGTATGCCAAGGTGTATGCACATATTTCGGCCCATTTTCATCTTCATAGCCCTTTGTACCTTCAATGACATAACCAACGCAATCTGCTAAACGAATTTGGAACGTCATTTCATCATCACCGACCGCAATACGTGTTGCTTGGGCAGGCACAAACTTCGGCTCAGCAGTCATAATGACTGGCCCCGGCGAGCTTTGTGGCAACTCGTCTTGTGCACGCATTCTTTCTGTATCATCCACAATATTTGGTAACACGACTGCTTCCATAACCTTTTTTACAAATGTTGATTTACCTACACGTACTGGACCGACAACACCAATATAAACATCGCCATTTGTGCGCTCTGCAATTTCTCTAAATACTGCTTCACTCAAGGTTTCTGCCTCCTTTATCTACGCTTTTTCACTATATGCGAGCAGATAGATAAATATGAAAAGCTCCTCACAAATGTAAGGAGCTTAGTGACTAATCTTTTTTAGTTTTGGATTTAGATTCTTGAATTGCTTTTTCTCTAGCTTTTTCTCTAGCTTTTTTTGCGTCACTATTATAGGCGTCCATAAAATAAATTGGCTCACCTTTTTCATCTACTGTATATGGTATAGAATAAGCTGGTACTACTGGATATTTATCGACAAGTAGCTGACGTATATCATCTCCAGGCTTCACATTAGGTTTGTCTTCCTTTAGTAGTTGACCTAAATCGATGGAATAGTCCACATGCATTTCACCATCACCTGTCATAAATATTGGTAATTCGGTACCAGAATAGGGGCTTTTCACAGTTACATCTTTTTTATAGCCCAATTCTTCAAAGTTAATTTGATATACATTATTAGAAGACGCACCCTTTATCGGTAAATATTGGGTAGAAAGTTTTTGAATATTAATTTCACGAATTCGCTCTGCAGCATTTAAATCTACCAATTTTACTTTAGCTTCATTCTCAGGATCCCAAATAATATACTGGAAAATCCCACCCTTTTCATAGGCATTTCCTGGAATTTGAGCAAGATATTTAGGCATTAGTTTTTCAAAATCAATTAAATATTTTATATATATATCTGTATCTAGCTCACTATTTTTAATTGGAACTAGGCCTCCAGTTGCTTCACGGTATTCATCAACCGCACGCTGAACAGCGGCTAACTGGTCAGCATCAGGCACTAATTTTGCCCTTTTTTCGTCTTCTGGATATGCACAACCTACTAGAAGAACTGCGGTTACTATTACCAAAAGAAAAGCACTTAGTTTTTTCATGTCACTTCCACCTCATCATTTTTTATCATGGCCATGTTGCTACAATTAGTACCATTAAAAATGTGCCTAGCCCAAATAGTATGTATGCAATTAAATTTACGATTGTACGTAAAAAACCGTTTGAAACCTTATTCCGAGCTAAATAAATTAAACCAACAGAGATAATCATAAAGCTGATACAATAAAATGATACCCACATTACATCAAGCGCTGGCAAATGTGCTAACGGACCCATTTAAGACAACCACCTTTCTTCAACGTCACGAAACAATCAAATTATATTATACTATGTGCTCTCGCCAAAAAGAAATAGTTGTCCAATAACTATCAATCAATTATGCCACGGCATAATTACGCCCGGAATCGAGCTTACGCAAAGAACTCCTTTCCGATTCCGTGACATCCACCGGAGGCTTTAACTTCTTTCAGCGGGTGTTTGGACATCCGCTGAAAAGTAGCTTAAATTCGCATCATACCAACACCTATAGAGGTGGGAGACATTTGCAAAAGAAGTTAAATGTACAACCTTTGTAGCGTTATAGATTTTTCAACTAAAAGCATACAATAAGGTGTCTCAGTTATTCACTGAGACACCTTATTTATGTCCATTTTATGACAAAACTAATCACATAGATCAGGCATGTTGATTAGTCATTTTTATCCACTATCCAAAAATCTATATAGCGGTTAATGATAACACTTACCTTTGTATATTTTTTATTAGTATATCATGTCATCGATTTCTCGCTTTTTCATACGCATCATTAATGCATCAACCGCTACTTTCGGTTCTATATCACTAAATAGAACACTATAAAGCGCCGTAGTTATTGGCATAGCAACGTCATATTTCTCCGCTAGTTGATAGGCAGCTTTTGTTGTGCGTACCCCTTCAACAACCATACCCATTTGGTCTAGTACCTCTGGCAGTTTCATTCCTTGCCCCAGTAAATTACCTGCACGCCAATTACGAGAGTGCACACTTGTACATGTTACAATTAAGTCTCCCATGCCTGTAAGTCCTGAGAATGTAAATGGATTCCCACCCATTTTAACACCAAGACGTGAAATCTCAGCCAATCCTCGAGTAATTAGTGCCGCTTTGGCATTATCACCATAATTTAAGCCGTCTGAAATACCCGCAGCTAATGCGATTACGTTTTTTAAGGCGCCACCTATTTCTACACCAATCACATCTTTGTTTGTGTAGACACGGAAAAATTGATTCATAAATAAATCCTGTACTTTTTCCGCGGCTTCAATGCTTGCACAAGCGGCTGTAACAGTTGTCGGGTGGTGTAAGACAACTTCCTCTGCATGGCTTGGACCTGAAAGTACAACAATCTCTTCTACACATTCAGCTGGTAGACTTTCTGCTAAAATTTCTGAAATTCGTTTTAATGTATCAGGCTCAATCCCCTTCGAAACATGAACAAACAGTACTTTTTTATCGAGCTCTGCTATCATTTTTTCACATACTTCTCGAATAGCCTTAGTAGGTACAGCTACGACAATAGTCTCCGAATGAGCAACTGCTTGAGCAATATCACTTGTTGCATACAAATTTGCTGGCAGCTCCGTTTCAGGTAAATACTTCCTATTTGTATGCAAGCTGTTAATTTCTTCAGCTTGATCAGTTCGATGAGTCCATAGAAGTGTATCATGCCCATTCTCTGCAAGTACCATCGCAAGTGCTGTACCCCACGAGCCTGCCCCTAACACACAAACTTTTTCCATTCAAAATCCTCCCTTGTTTAGAAAAGACAATTCATTCTTATTCGTTACGAAAAATGCTAGAGAAAGGCTTACAACAGTAAAGCTTTCAAAGCAATCTTATAGTAGACATTAGAAAAATTGTTCTTTCCTCTCTTGTAAAAAGACGCCACCCAACAATAATTGTCGGGTTGGCGTATTGTATGTGTATATTTTTCCTAAGCACGAGCACGGGTAATTAAACGAATTGGCGTTCCTTCGAAATCAAATGTTTCTCGAATACGATTTTCTAAAAATCGCTCATAAGAGAAATGCATTAGCTCTGGTTCATTGACAAACACCACAAACGTCGGTGGCTGTATCGCAACTTGAGTAGCATAGTAGATGCGCAGACGGCGGCCTTTATCAGTTGGTGCTGGGTTGCGTGCTACTGCATCCTCAATCACTTCATTAAGGATAGATGATTGAATACGCATTGCATGGTTTTCACTTACACGTTGTATAATCGGTAAAATTTGATGTACACGTTGCTTTGTATTGGCTGATACAAAAATAATTGGAGCATAGTCTAAGAATAAGAAATGCTCACGAATTTGCTGTGTAAAGACGTTCATTGTTTTTTCGTCTTTTTCAATAGCATCCCATTTATTAACAACGATGACAATAGCTTTTCCAGCTTCATGCGCATAGCCTGCAATTTTTTTATCTTGTTCTTGAATGCCTTCTTCTGCATTTAGAACAACTAAAACAACATCAGAGCGTTCAATTGCACGTAACGCACGTAATACAGAGTATTTCTCTGTCGTTTCGTATACTTTCCCTTTTTTACGCATACCTGCAGTATCAATAATGACATATTCCTGTCCATCATACTCATAAGGCGTGTCAATAGCATCTCGAGTAGTTCCTGCGATATTACTAACAATAACGCGGTCTTGACCTAAAAATGCATTTACCAACGAGGATTTCCCAACATTTGGACGACCAATTAACGAGAATTTAATGACCTCGTCCCCATATTGATCTTCATCTTCTTTAGGGAAATGTTTTGCACATTCATCCAATAAATCCCCTAAGCCTAAGCCGTGAGAACCAGAAATTGGCCAAGGTTCACCAAAGCCAAGCGCATAGAAATCATAAATCATCTCACGCATGTCCGGGTTATCAATTTTATTCACTGCTAAAACGACCGGTTTTTTTGTTTTGTATAAAATTTTTGCTACTTGCTCATCAGCAGCTGTTACACCTTCACGACCATTTGTCATAAAGACGATAACGTCCGCCTCATCAATGGCAATCTCTGCTTGTTGACGAATTTGCTCTAAAAACGGTTCGTCCCCAATCTCAATACCACCTGTATCAATAATATTAAAATCATGTGCTAACCACTCTGCCGAACTATAAATACGGTCGCGTGTAACTCCTGGAATGTCTTCCACAATCGATACACGTTCTCCAACGATACGATTAAAAATCGTCGACTTACCTACGTTCGGACGACCTACGATGGCTACTACTGGTTTCGTCATCTGTACTTCATCCTTCCAACTTCTTGTCTTTCGCTATTATACACGAAAAATGCCATTATATCATATCATATCCATAAACGAGCGCGCTATGTACCGTTCTATTTATCTCTTTGGTATTTTTTTCATCGTTTCCTCTTAAATCTGCTGGTTCGATGTGGTTTATCCTCACTTTGTCTTATTCGATCCATCTCTTTGACACTTCTATCTATTTTCTCCATAAAAAAGCGAGGACACAAATTGCATCCTCACATGTCTAGTTTATTTAAAATTTTTCAGTTTATCGCCAATGACATCACCGAAAGAGAAACCTGTGTTTTCTTCTGGTAATTCATAGTCAACTACTTCCTCTGCCTCAGGATTTTCAAGTAAATCCTTAATGCTTAATGCTAAGCGACCTTCTTCAGCATTAACGTCAAGCACTTTTACTTGTACATCTTGTCCTTCTTTTAGAGCTTCGTGTGGCGTATTAATATGCTTATGCGCGATTTGTGAAATATGCACTAAACCTTCTACACCTGGGAAAACTTCAACAAATGCTCCAAATGAAGTAAGACGTTTTACTTTTCCATCAAGTATTGTACCTTTAGCTGCACGCTCTTCGATGTTCGACCAAGGACCAGGAATCGTTTCCTTAATGGATAGCGAAATACGCTCATTTTCTGGGTCTACAGAAAGGACTTTTACCTTCACCTCTTGTCCTTCCGATAAAACTTCGCTTACATCACTCACATGCTCATGAGACACTTGTGAAATATGCACAAGTCCATCAATACCACCAAGGTCAATAAATGCACCAAATGATGCGATACGCTGTACTTTACCATCTAAAACATCGCCAATTTTAATGTGGTTAATAACATCTTTCTTTTGAGAAGCTTTTTCAGCTTCAACTACAGCACGATGTGATAAAATCAAGCGATTTTTTTCTTTATCTAGCTCAACAATTTTAAAGCTAAGAGATTTGCCTTTATAGTCTTCAAAATCATCAACAAAGTGGTCTTCTACTAGGGATGCTGGAACGAAGCCACGTACTCCTAAATCAACGACAAGACCGCCTTTAACAATATCTTTGACTTCCGCTTCGAAAATTTCCCCAGCGTTGAATTGTTGCTCAAGTGTATCCCATGCTTTTATAGCATCTACTTTACGTTTTGATAATACATAGTTTTCTTCTTCGACTTTTGTAATCATCAGCTCTAACGCATCTCCAACGGAAATTACATCAGACGCTTTTTCAATGTGTAAGCTTGATAATTCACTTATTGGTATAATACCGTCAAATGGTGCACCTGGAATTGAAACAGTTACCGCTTTTTCATCAACTTGCTCTGCAATACCTTTGACGATATCACCTTCGTTAAACGTTTGTTCTGCATAGTTCATTTCTTCAGACATATGTAACCCTCCTTCGCATCTTCCCTTACTATTTTATTCGAAATTGAAGATAAAGACAAAAATAAATCCTTTAAATTCAAAAAATGTCTGAAATTTTAGGATTTATACCATTTTTTCTTGCGCTAATTTTAAAATGGCCTGTGCTGCTTCATCAATTGACAATGCTGTCGTATCTAAAAATTTGGCATCTTCTGCCTGAATTAGTGGCGATGCTTCACGCTCGCTATCCATTTTATCGCGCAGGGCAATTTCTTCTTGAAGTTTTTCAATAGAAGATTCGATTCCTCGTTTTTGATTGTCCATAAAACGACGTCTTGCTCTCTCTTCTACAGTTGCAGACATAAAGATTTTTAGTTCTGCAGTTTTTAATACATGCGTAGCAATATCGCGACCATCCATAACAACACCACCTTGAGCCGCAAGCTTTTGTTGCTGCGCTACTAATAGTTCACGTACTTTAGCGTGTGCCGCTACTTGTGAAACAGATGAAGTTACCTCATTAGATCTAATTTCTGCCGACACGTTCTTCCCGTCTAAAAAGACAAGTTGTCCTTCAGCAGAAGGCTTTAAGTCAATTGTGCTGGATGCTAGCATTTCTGCTAATTTTGTTTCATCATTTAAATGTATGTTTTGTTGCATTGCTTTATACGTCACAGCACGATACATAGCACCTGTGTCTATATAAGTAAATCCAAGTGCCTCTGCAACAATTTTCGCAATTGTGCTTTTCCCAGCACCAGCCGGTCCATCAATCGCAATTTGAATGTTTTTCTTCATATTTCCCCCTACTTTCTAACACACCATATTGTATCATAAAAAAGCCCTCTTTAAGCAGAGGGCTTTCTTAAATCAAAATACTACTCGAGTTGAAGATGTGTAAACTCCCTGCAAAATTTCATGGAATTTTCCACTCACCAATGGAAGTTGGGAAAACCAATCAATTATGCCACGGCATAATTGCGTCCAGAATCGGCTTTGTAAAAATCAGGCATCAAAAGGATTTATTTCTTTACGGCGATTCACTAATTGGCGATCAAAGCAGAAACGAACAATATGCTGTTGGTCCACATCATCCGTTTCTGTTAGTTGAATAGTTGCAATTTTCATCTCATCTTTTTCGTATATACGAACAACCGTCGCATCTGTGACCACGTATTTTATATCCCCATTGGCATATGGTAAAACGATTGTTAATTGAACCTCATCACCATCTTGGAAAGCAATTGCCCCTTTCAAGGTTACTGCCAAACCACCTGCGCTAATGTCTGATGTTACTAGCTGATATTTGTAATCCTTAAACTGTATCGCTACATCCACAGGCGTTTCCACACGTACATATTCACGACGTTGAATTTTGATAAAGTCATCTGCCTTTGGACAATGCAACATAATCATAGGTATATTACCAGCCTTACGTCCAATTACTTCAGTATTAAAAGCAAATGATTGTTTATCTTCCGTGTGAAAAGTTGCTCTAAATTCAGAGCCATCTATTAAAAAAGCTGTTTTCTTTGTGGCAATATTTATTGGATAATCGATATAAATAATATTATCTTTTTGTTCTACAACTTTACAGCGGAATTTTTCAACACGCTCTGTATAAGTTGGTTCTAGTTCTAATTGTGTACCAATTTTTATTTCCATGAGCATCTCCCCGAACACAAATATACATTTATTATCGCATGAGATGCCCATTTTGGCTATATAAACTGGTAGTTTTTTCTCATATTATGTTAAATATTCCACTTTTAAAACATTGTGATTTTCAGCGTCAATAACAATTCGGAATGTTTCTTGCGCGTTTTTATCACGGACCGCAATTACCTCATAACAAAGACGTTGTTCAAATGAGCCGTTATCTGTATAAATATTTTTTACTTCTTGTACTTTCACATCATCATCGAAGAAAGTTTTCCAATCAATTGGTTTTGCAGTTTGTGGTTTAATCGTCTCTGCCTGAATATATTCCATCGCATTTGCACCAAGTAACTCGCCTGTATCCTTAGCCAGTTTCAATTGCACCCCATCTGCATAAATCAATGCGTTATCGCCAGGGTGAACACGCGCAAATGTCACATGCCATGCTTGATGGTTTTCACGAGATTCCACAAATGCAACATCATTCATTCCAAGTCGTTTTACATATTCTTCAGCTTTTTTCATAATTTCATCTTGTGATAGCCTTGCTTCATCTACTGGACGTTCCACTAAATAGGATATTAAATGTCCACCCTTTTCTGTTAAATCGACATATCCTAAACGAATATCTTGGTGGAATTGGATATGATAAAACGGATATGGTGCCGTATCGCTGCTTTTCGTTACAGTAAATGTTGCGTCTTTTATGATAGGGAATAATTGTTTTACTTTTTCCAACGCTTCTTTTTCAGTAATGTCTGAATCTTGCAATGCTTTAAGATCCATTTTTTTCTGCCAATCCGATTCGCTTAATGTAAGTGGGAAGTCTTTTTCACTGTAATCCTTTAATGTCTTTTGTACATTATCAAATGTTGTATTCGGGTTCTTAGTATCTACTTGTCTTAACCAGACATCCATCTTACCGTTGTTTTTATAAAAATCTACTGTTGCAGATGACCATTCATCTGAAAGTGCCTGTAAATTTGTAGAGACTTGTGGCATTTTTTCTCGCCATGCTTTATAATCACCAGTTTTAGATGTTTTCTTTGCCTCATCTCCTAGGCGCCCTAAGTAGCTTAGCCAGTCGTTCGACACTTCCTGCCCGATAGGAATATTCGATATAGAAGATCGAACGTCAGAGCTTAGTCGCCAAACAGAATCTAACTCATTGTGAATGGCATTGTCATCTCGAAACAATAGAGATTGCGAAACAGCTCTTTGTAAATGAGATAATTTCTCGGATGCATCCGTTAAATTATCCGTGTACTGAGCTAGCACAGTACGTTGTAAACTTGCATTTTTGCCGTGCATATTAATGCTATATGCCCCTAAACCAATAACTGCAGCAGTGAGTATAACGAGCATAGTTCTCATTTTTTTCCTCCTTTCTTATGAACAGAAAATATGTTCTCCAATTCGTTTAATTTGAGGTCGTGACCAAATCCACTTACTTGTTGCTGTTTTCGGATTAAAATAATAAAGTGCATTTTCCGAAGGATCCCATCCATTCATAGCATCAAGAACTGCTTCTTTTGCACGTTCATTTGGTTCAAGCCAAATTTGCCCATCTGCCACTGCAGTAAAAGCGAGCGGTTGGAAAATAATACCCGAAATAGTATTTGGGAATTCAGGACTTTCCAAACGATTTAAAATAACAGCCGCTACAGCCACTTGACCTTCATAGGGCTCTCCCCTAGCTTCGCCATAAACCGCATTCGCCATTAACTGTACATCTCTGTCAGTATACTTTGGAGGTACTTGAGTTTTAGTCCCATTATTATTACTACTACCACTACTTTTACCACCTCCACCACCGCCGCCAGTGTTTGTTTTCACTTGCTGTTCAAGTGGCGTTCCACCATAATAAGTAAATTGATTGCCTGCATTTAATTGCGCTTTTACCCATCCTTCATCGTAATCCGAATAACCTGATAAAGTTTTTTTAGTTTTTGCACCGGCTATTCCATCTACTGGTAAACCATATCTCTCTTGGAAATTTCGTAAAGCCCAATATGTGTTATAGCCAAATTTGCCATCAATTTTACTTTTATAAAATCCTAAGTATTGTAGCCTTGCCTGTAGCTCAATTACATCATCTCCATAAGCACCACGAGAAATCTGTTGCTCGGTAAATGCAATGGCGTCATTTTGCGGAATAGCAAAAATACTAATCCCCAACATCAAAGCAAAAACTATGCTTACTAAACGCATGATCATCACTCCTTTTTTCATAGCTTGAAACAAACGACTCATTTTATACATTTAAAAAATAGAAAATGAAAAACTATTGTATCAATGAGATTAAGGTGTCGTATTAAATAAAGTATGGTTCTTCAGCAAAACGAGAGGTTGATTTCCGTTCCAACTGGGCGCTTTCCTAGGGGCGTCCGATGAGCCGCTTCGCTTCGCTGCAGGGTCTCATCTGTGACGCTAATCCCCAAGGAGTCGCCCAGTCTCCACTCCAATCAACCACTTCACATAACATACATCTTCTGGGCATGTGTATTAAAATGAAACTTCAACAATAATGTTTATCTTTGCGAAAACGCAGTGAAAAAGTAGCTACTGCAACTACAAGTGTGCTGTGCAAAAGCGAATTATCTGCAACAATGTTTTATCTGTGCAAAATCAAATCGGCAACAATGATGCTTTTATCATACAAAAAAACTGCAGTAACAACAGATTTAACATTCGCATTCGCTTTATAAGTCTATTCAGTTCTATTGCAATAGCGTTGGCTTTTGAAATGCAAAACTATCGCTGATTGGAGTGACAGGCTGCTCGAGTGCTCTTGTCGCTGCGCTTTCGTCGCAAAGCAAAGTTCCCGCAGTGAAAGCGAAACAAGCGAGGTATTGTGAGAAACATTAAGAAAAGCGCAGAAATCTTTTTTAGATTTCTACGCTTTATATTTTTTTATGCATATGCAAATGTTGTACTAGGTGATAGTGAGCGAGCTTGACTTTCCGTAGCCCAAACCACCACAAAAATAGCATAAAAGGGATCATTAAATATACCCAATACCCTTTGAATGATAATATTGTATTATATAAAATGTGTAATACTACCGGTGCACAAAGCGCCATAGCAATCATTTCTTTCGTCTTTGCAAGCTTAGAAAACTTGGCACGTCCATAATAATAGCCCATTACAACACCGAACAAAGCATGACTCGATACAGGTAATAATGCACGCATAAATGCAGTATTCAAACCGAAAGAAAATAAATAAAGCACATTTTCTATCGTGGCAAAACCAAGAGATATACTTGCACCATACAGTATGCCATCATAAGGATCATCGAATTCTACATGATTGTAGATTGCGATCAACAGCACAAACCATTTAAAAAACTCTTCAACTACACTAGAAAAAACTACATCTTGTAGATAAAGATAACGAAAGACCCCTTCCTCTGTTAGTACATATTGTAAGAACAAGATTGGGAACGTTAAAAATGCGCCATACAAAAACGTTTGAAGTAAGGTTCTTCTTGGCTCCGTTGCCATCTGATTGCGCAAATAAAAGTAACTAAAAAGCGCTAGACCGGGAGCAATGGCAGCTGATAATAAAATGATCATGATGCCGGCTCCTTTCAAAAAATCAATTTCGCCTTGACATATTTATGTTAAGATTTTAAAATTCGTGACATCCTTCAAATACATTAAACCAACAAATCTATTCTTGCGCGTAAGCGAAGCGACAGCACATAATGTTGGGTTACTTTGGTGTTTTCAAAGGATTAAAATTCCATATCCCAAGTTTATCTTTATCTACCGAATATTGGACACCTGCATAAAAAATATATCCGTATATCTCAGGTGGAAAACTTATGAGACATTAAGCTTCCGTTTTCGACAATAAATATCTTTTACATGAAGATAAACTGCTATTATTATACCATGATATGATAAAAAACTTTTTAAAAGGAGATAAATATTTTTTATGAAAAAAACAATTTTATTAATTCATACAGGTGGCACAATTTCTATGGCGATGAGTGATGAAGGTGCCGTTATGCCAAACAAGGAAAATCCTCTAATGAAGGAAAGCCGTAAACTTGATGCACTTGCCACAATTATTGAAATGGAGGCTTTTAACCTCCCATCACCACATATTACGCAAAAAGAAATGCTTAAATTACGTAATCTAATTATCGAAAAAGTTGCAGAGGAGAAAATTGATGGCGTTGTTATTACTCATGGTACTGATACATTAGAAGAAACAGCTTATTTTTTAGAGTTAACGACTGATTTATCAATTCCTATTGTCTTAACAGGTGCAATGCGCTCCTCAAACGAACTTGGTGCAGACGGTATTTATAATTTAGTAGAAGCCGTTCGTGTGGCAGTTGATGAAGAAGCTCGTGAGAAAGGTGTACTTGTTGTCATGAATGACGAGGTCCACCTTGCTGTTAACACTACAAAAACAAGCACTAGTTCTGTAAATACCTTTCAGTCACCTCAATATGGCCCAATTGGACTTATTACAAAATCAAGAATATTATTTCATCATGCCCCTATCCGCCGTCAATATGTAGAAATTGATGGATTATCAAAACGAGTAGCCATGCTGAAAGTGTATGCTGGCATGGAGGTTGACTTACTTGATAAAGTACTCGCATGTAAATATGATGGCGTTGTGTTAGAAGGCCTTGGACAAGGCAACGTCCCTCCAACAGTTGTTAAAGGTATTGAAAGTCTTTTAGAGCGCGGTATTCCTGTTATACTGGTATCCCGTTGTTTTAATGGTATCGCAGAAGGAGTTTATGGCTATGTTGGCGGTGGCAAAATGCTCGAAGACTTAGGTGCTATATTTGCAACTGGTATTAATGGTCAAAAGGCACGACTAAAATTATTAATTGGGCTCAACAAAGTAGGAACTCCTCTTGATTTAAAGGAATTTTTCATATAAGGCTATTGTATTCAATTTTCAATTAAGCTTATGCATCTACAATTTGCTTATAATAATTCAAGATTTTATGTAAATGATTGATTGCTATCTCAAAATCCGGCTGAATAACAGAGAGCTGTATGAAGTCTCTTTGACGTAAGTATTGGCTATCCGCATGAACATAATAACCATTTAACATTAAATCTCTCTGTAGATTTGCCAAAGTCTTAGGAAGCTGTAAAGTTATCAGCATCGGATACTGTCTAGTTGAAACTTGGTAGTGCATAAATGGTAGTTGCAGTAATGTTTTAAAACGTTGCTGTAACTGTCCATACCTTTCTGGATATGCTTGTAACGCTGCAGTAACATTTGCAACAAGTACTGCTGGTAATGTAAATGGAATCGCACCTTGCTGGTAATTAGCTAAATCGAGATAAGCTGGTAATGTTGAAGAAGATGTCACAATGTTTTGCGAAAAAATAAAAGCCAAACCACTGAGCGCACCTATTGCTTTTCCACTCACAGCAGTCGCTAAATAACAATCTTTTAAAGAAAATGGCATTGCTCCGAAAGAACTAATACAATCAATGCAAAGCTTTATATTATACCGCTTTGTTAGCTGTATAATTTCCTTTATATCATTATAAGTACCAGTCGACGTTTCTCCATGTACTGCTAGAAGCCATTGATACGATCTTTTTTGCAAATAAGCGTCCAAAATATTTGTATCAAAGGAACTTCCCCAATCTTGCTCAATTACATCAAAATCCAATGACCATCTCTCTGCTTGCTTTCGAAGACGTTCTCCAAACTCACCATTTGTTAAAATTAGTCCACGCCCTAATTGTTGAGCCTTCAATTGCCCTAGCATAACTTCATTTGCCAATGTCCCAGTCCCTACAATTGTAGCTACATGCTCTGCTCCTGATAATTGAAGCAACTTATTTCTCATTTGCTCAAATAATGATTGAAAGCCTAACGAACGATGAGAAAGCTCTGAATACATAAATGGTTCTCTTTGTTTCACTGGACCTGGATAAAAAGTATGACATTCCTTCTCAAGTCTTTGCTGTAAAGACTTTTCAAACTGCTGTCTTGTTAATACCATTGGTAAAAATAAAGCATCCTCGGTCCCTGTAGCAGGTGCAAATTGGCTAAAGCCCATTTGCTTATAAAGCTTCTCTTCACGAGTAGTACCTGAAATAACCGCTGCCGAATATCCTTTTTCGTATGCAAAAGCAGTCAATGCCTGTGTCAATTTCAGCAGTACTCTTCCTGTACGGTATGCCTTCTTAACTGCAAGCAATCTAATTTCACATAGCTTAGCACTAATCTCTTTTGATAAATATTGCTCAACTTTTCCTATCTTTTCATCAATTGAGAACGGCCTCTGATCTCTAAATGCAAGCATACCTATAAGTTCTATTCCTTTATAAACAACAATATACGTATTTTCATGATGAAAACGGTCAACTTTTTTCCTTTCAGAGTTTGGTTTATGCTGTGGAATTTCTTCAACAAAGGTTTCGTAATTTAAACGTGCAATTTCCTCAAACTCCGCTTCTGTATGCGCAATTTTACACCAATACATATAATCACTTCCTTCTCTCTAAAGACTCTTTAATATTCGACATATGTTTAATAAGCATAAAACAAATTGCTACTAGTATCGGTATGTATAACAGTAATTTATCTGTATAAACAATTGCTCCAACATATAAAACTAAGCCACCTAACATACTAAGTGTTAAACTTCTAGTTACACTAAGCGTAATAGCTGTTCCAACAACCATCATAAAAAATAAGCTCGGAGATAATGCCAGACCTATACCTATAAAAGTTGCTACTCCTTTTCCCCCATTAAACTTAAGCCAAAACGGAAACATATGACCAAGCATGCCCAAACTAGCGCCTAACACAATTACCCATTCTTCGCAATGCAATAAACGCCCTACACTAACAATGAGTGCACCTTTAAAAGAATCCCCTAAAAAAGTCCATAGAAAAGCACCTTTCCCAATCACACTACCAGCATTTCTAGCACCTAAGTTTTTACTTCTTTCTTCCTGTAAATTAACGCCATATGCTTTTCCAACGACATACGCTGTCATGAAGTTCCCTATAACATAACTTATAATCCAATATAATCCAATCATTCTTTCCACCTTTTTTATCAACTTCCATTAAAGAAATTATGTACTATCACCATAATATAAGGTTGATTTCCGTTATGACTGGTCACTTACCTGGGGGTATCCTGGGAGCCGCTTCGTTCTCATTTAGTCTCTCTGGACCTTTCTTCCGTCGCTTCGAACTTCTCCCGCTGCTTTCTCTCTTCTATCCGACGGTTTAAAAAAGCTGTATAAGCTTATATGCCTATACAGCTCATCTTGCTATTTTGCTCTTTTGTCAATTGTCTTTGCAATACAATCGCCATGGAAACGGCCATTTTCTATAAAAATTTCATTGGCATTATTTCCAGCTGCAATAACTCCCGCAATAAATAAGCCTTCTACATTTGTTTCCATAGTTTCTGGATTAAAGAAAGGACGACCCGTTTCATAATCAATAGAGACACCCATTGCTCGAATAAATGAATGATCCGGATGATAACCTGTCATAGCAAAAACAAAATCATTTTTTAAAGTTTTCTTGCTACCAGCAATTTCTATTACGACCTCATGCTCTCGGATTTCCAGTATATTTGTATTGAAATGCATTTGGACTTCTTCATTTCGTACTACACCTTCAAATTCTGGTAAAACCCATGGCTTGATGCTAGGTGAATACTCACTGCCGCGATAGGCAACGGTGACGCGAGCTCCAGCCTTATTTAACTCAAGCGCCGCATCTATTGCAGAGTTTTTCCCACCTATTACAAGAACATCCGTATCAAAAAATTCATGTCCCTCTTTAAAGTAATGGAAGACTTTCGGCAATTTCTCACCTGGGATGTTTAAATAATTCGGATGGTCATAGTAGCCTGTTGCAATCACAACATAAGGCGTTGTATAGACCTCTTTATTTGTCGTTACTGTAAACATCGCTCCATTTTTTACAACGCTATTTACTTTCTCGAAACGGTTTACTTGAATACCTTTCAAACGTACAACTTCTCGATAATAAACTAGTGCTTGATTTCGCTTTGGTTTACGACCTTCAATTATAAAGGGTACATCACCAATAGCTAGTCGTTCACTAGTACTAAAAAAAGTTTGATGCGTAGGGTAATTGTAAACCGCATTTACGATATTGCCTTTTTCAATGACAATTGGCTTTAATCCAATATTTTGCAAAGCTATTGCTGCTGCTAAACCACATGGGCCTCCTCCAACAATAATTGCATCTACTTGTTGCATTTCTTGACACTCCTATCAACTTTGTATCAGCAATTTGCTAATACTTTACTTTCAATAATCGGGCTTTTACCGAATAAATCCTTATCGCTTCCATTATACGCCTTCAATCGAGTTTTGGTTGTTTATTTACCCGAAATTTCAATGTCAATAATATGACACTGTGGTCTCGCACCAAGCCGGAAAGGCAATAATGTCGTACCATAGCCGTTACTTACTAACGTCATCACACCCTCACGCTTCCGGTAAGAGCCATTAGGATGCACACCGTATGGACCAATTCTAATTTGACCACCGTGTAAATGCCCACCAATCATTAAATCTGCTCTAAATTTTGCACGGACTCTTGCAAAAACACCAGGGTTATGTGAGATGAAAACAACTAAGTCTTTCTCTCCTACCTTTGCAAATGCTTCATCAAAGCTATATTTCATTGTAGATGTGTCTTCAATTGCATTTAGCCAAAAACGGTTTTTTTTAGGTAGTAATACAGCATCATTAGCGATGATCTGAACACCATGTTCCTGCAAAATACTTCTTAATCGTCCTTCGCCTACTTCTCTGTCATTATTACCCCATACAAAAAATGTCGGTCCTAAAGGAGTTAATAATTTTAGGTTGTCATGAATACGTTGAATAGGTGTGCGTCCATCTGCAAAATCTCCACCAATAATAACAGCATCAAATTGACCATCTAACTGTTCAATCATTTGGCGATTAATTTTGCGTAAATGTGTATCCGAAATAAAAAATAGTCGGATCTTTTCCTGTTCACCCTTTAATAACAATTGATGCTGTAAAACATTATTTTCATGTGCCACCTTCAACATATAAAGCAGGAACGCAATGACTAATAAAACAAATAGTCCAAAATAAATCATTCCCTCACATCTCCTTACGAAAGCAAAAAGACGATTCGTAATAATGAAGAATCGCCTTTTCACTAAATCAGACGTACGCCTCAACCATATTTGGTGTTGACGTTTGTCCATTATTTTATACTAGAAAAACATCGTTGCCAAAGAATGACACCCGCTTTTCTTATGGTAGCTTAATCACTTGCCCAATCATTACATTATTTGAAGACATACCATTTGCTGCACGAATTTTCGATAATGTTGCTTCACTTCCATCGCCGTAGTGATTTAAAGCAATACGATATAGATTTTCATTTGCTTTTACAGTATGAGTACTTGCTTTTGCAGATTGTTTTGCTTCTTCTGCTTTGCGTGCTTCATCGGCTTTACGTGCTTGTTCCGATCTTTTAGCCTCTTCTGCTTGTGCTATTCTAGCTTGCTCAGCTTTTTTAGCTTCGTCGGCTTTTCTAGCTTCTTCTGCCTTCTTGGCTGCTTCGGCCTTTTTCGCTTCCGCAGCTGCCTTCTGCTCATCAGCTAATTTCTCAGTGTCTTTCTTAGAAGGCTCTTTTGCTTTGTCTGCCTTATCTTTGTTTGCTTTATCGTCTTCTTTTGCTTTGTCAGTAGATACAGGCACCTTATCTTCATCCCCTGAATTGTCAATTTCTACAATTTCCGAAGAATTTTTTTCAGCCTCTTCAATTGTTGTTCCAGGTTCATAGAATTTCAAAAAATAGACTAATATCGATAATGGAATTAAGATAAAAATTACAAAAAGAATCGTCATTAATGGCGGTTTTCGTTTTGTATTACTTGGTTTTTTATTGTCATTTCCATTTTTCTTCATTCTTGAAACTCTAGATAAATCTTGCTGTTCTTTTTGTTCTTCCTCAAAAGATTGACGATGTTCTTCGATTTTATCGCGATAATCTTCTTTACTCATTCGCCGTTCCTCCAACCTTACTACGCTTTCTATCATTCTATTATGACGAATTTTGCGAAAAAAGTAAATGACCGTCAGTTATAGGCTAAAAAGGACACATCGCCATAACGTGGGGTTGATTTCCGTTCCACAGGGCGCTTTCCTGGAGGCGTCCAGTCGGAACGGAAATCAACTTATATATGGCATACGTTTTTAACAAATGTCATCCACAACTTTTAGTGATGAGCCTTTAACAACCCATTAAGAGCTGCTTTAGCCGACTTTTCCATGGAATCATTTCTATTTTCTTCTCTTCTTTTAAGCGTACCTTATTGATTTCATCATAATGGATTCCACAATTTTCACAACAGTTTTCTGGTTTTTTCAGCAATTTTTGCCCAAAATACCCGACTAGCTGTGTGCGAATACAGTCTTTTGTCTGAGTAATTTTATGCATTTTATCGACAGCTCGATACTTTTCCAGTGCTAAATGATTTAAACGTACTTTAACTTGTTCCACCGTTTCTTGTTGTAGCCAGTAATCAAGCACACGAAAAGCGGTCTCACTCACCTCTCCATTTTTCAACATTTGTGAAGGATGCATTTGTTGATTTAGTAGTTCCTGATAACGATCAACATAACCAGCTGTTGGCAAATCGCCTGTTACAACAAATTTCGCAAGTTCCTCATCACCATCACTATAAAGTAAAATTGCGAGCGCTGATTGACCATCACGCCCTGCACGGCCAATCTCCTGCATGTAATTTTCTACATTAGCAGGAAGCGTTTCATGAATAACCTGACGAATATTTGACTTATTGATACCCATTCCAAAAGCATTCGTCGCCACAATCCAGTCGAGCTCCCCGTCAATAAACTGTTGCTGAATAAACTGACGGTCCTCAGCACCATAGCCTGCATGATAAGCTGCCGCTCGTATACCAGCCTGTATAAGCGCTTCGCTATATTGTTCAGCACGCTTACGCGAGGACATATATAATATACCCGGTCCTGCCGTCTCTTTAACATGTTGCATAATCCAGTGTGTTTTATCTGCCCTATCCTCAAATACGACACGCCCAAGATGAATATTAGGCCGATCCACATTGTACAAAAACTCAAATGGTGTATCTAGCGACAGTGTATCTCGTATGTCATTGATTACTTTATTCGTCGCAGTCGCTGATAATGCTAAAATCGGTGGACGATTAACTTGTGAAAACCATTGTCCAATTCGTAAATAATCTGGCCGAAAATCAAAGCCCCACTGAGAAATACAGTGTGCCTCGTCCACGACGATAAGACCTAGCTGCATTTGTGAAAGCTTGTCTTGAACTTGCTGCTGTAAAAGCATCTCCGGTGACGTAAATATAAAACGATACTGCTCTAAAAAATGTAATACATATCGTTTTTCACTTACGGTTAAAAATGAATTTAAGGCAACTACCCTCTTTTCACCAAAGCGTTTTAGCTCCTCTACCTGGTCCTGCATTAGAGAAAGCAGCGGAGAAACAATTAATACTGGCTTCTGCAGGATATATCCGGATAGTTGGTAACAAAGTGACTTTCCCATTCCAGTTGGTAATAAAGCAATAACATCTTTTTCTTCTAAGATCGCTTCAATAACCTCTTTCTGGCCTGGACGAAATGTTGTATAGCCAAAATACTTTAGTAACGTTTGTTCAAGTTCCATTTATACTTCTCCTTTCGCGAGGACAAGCCTTAACTGGAAATAACTCATACCTTCAACTACTTCATGCAATGTTTTCAATTTTTTTGTTTGATAGTGTTTCGATGCCTGCCAAACTTTTTCCGCTTCTTCATATGAGACGAATGGACCAATCGAAAAGTTCGGTTCGTTCATGGCTAGTTCCACCAAATGATCCTCGATTGTACTTTGTTTTAGTTTCCTTATTTGCACAATCTTTTCAATTGAATAGCCCTGCTCATATAAATGTGCTGTTTGCTGCGCTGAATCAGTTAGTAATGCTTTTACTCTTAATCCTTCTGCGATCTTACCAAGCAACGGATAATCATTTGTCTGACGAACTTCATTTAATAATGTATGTAGCAATTCTATAAACGCTAACTGACAATCTAAAACTGTTTCCTGACGTTCACCCGCAAGCTGCTGCCACGTCCATCCAGGTAAACTTTGACCACTCAACCGATAGAGGACAAGCTGTTTGTTGGCATCTGATAAAGGTAATACAGAAAGTACCTGTTCACATTCCTCCAATAATCGTTGCTGTAAATGCCCATCTTGATAGTTATGCTCGATTAAAAATGTACGCACCCAAGACTGAATATTCGTATCCCTACTTATGGGAGAAAAAGAACGAACCCCAGCACTTTGATAAGATAAACTTTGTACAATTAACGAGAACCTCGCAAAAAAAACATGCTCATTTCCCCGATAGTGCCACCCGTCAAATAAAAAATCAGGTGTCTGCTCTGCTCGCTGTAAACCTAGATTTTTCATGGAATAGTGACCAGATTGTTGCATTGTTAACCAACTATACTGTAAAAACGAAGTTACGGCTTCATCAAATGTCTTCCTAGGTAACTTAGGTAATAGCCCAAAATAATTATATAACTGAAATAGGCCAATGTCTTGAATAGTCTGACCTGAGCGCTTTCCTCTTAATACGTGATAAGCAGCAGAAATTGTTCTTTCGTTATTTAGTTTTTGAAAGATTTGCAATAAAATTTGATGAAACATAGACGCAAATTCCTCCAATTTAATAGTATTTATGTTGAAATGTAAGATAAACATCTTTAAAATGAGTATGAAGCTTTGTAGGAACATGTAAAAGGAGAGATAGAAAAATGGCTAAATTCACAATTGTTGATAAAGATACATGCATCGCTTGTGGCGCTTGCGGAGCCGCAGCCCCAGATATTTATGATTATGATGATGAAGGGATTGCCTTCGTTATTTTAGATGATAACATGGGAACTGCTGAAGTTCCAGAAGATCTACTAGAAGACATGCAAGATGCTTTCGAAGGATGCCCAACTGACTCAATCAAAGTAGCAGATGAAACTTTTGATGGCGACTCATTAAAATTCGAATAGTTCTTCATACGTATCTTTAAAGGCATCCTTAACTGGGTGCCTTTATTTTATCCCCTCATGTATTAGTTGATTGGAGCGGAGACTGGGCGACTCCTAGGGGATCAGCGATAGAGGAACGAAGGCTAAATTCATCATATCCTGTGATAACGCCTTCCTAACCAACATCGTGACGCTGCCGCCATATCGTCACTACACTTTCTCGCAAAAAACATCTGTTGGCTCGAGACCCTGTAGCATAGCGAAGCGTCAGCAAATGTTTTATCTGTGCGAAAGCGTAGCGTCAGCAACAACAAAGCGCCCAGCCGGAACGGAAATCAACCACACGTTATGGTAATAAGCCATACAAATGATTTCTAATAAATTTTTGTCTATCATGAAAATTAGAGAGGACATTTTATCAAAACGTATTCCGCGCATATTAGTTGATTGGAGTGGAGGCTGGGCGACTCCTAGGGGATCAGCGATAGAGGAACGAAGGCTAAAAGCATCACATCCTGTGATAACGCCTTCGTGACCGACATCGTGTTGGCCCGAGACCCTGCAGCGCAGCGGCTCATCGGACGCCCCCAGGAAGCTCTGCTCTGCGCGAAAGCGAAGCGTCAGCGACAATGTTTTATCTGTGCGAAAGCGAAGCGACAGCAACAAATGTTTTCTGTAGCGAAAGCGAAGCGACAGCAACAAAGCGCCCAGCCGGAACGGAAATCAACCACACGTTATGGTGATGAGCCATTTTCTACAAACGAACCACTTAGTAACAGATTCTTATACCATGATTCATCTCTAACATAATGGAGATGAATTTTTTTTGTACTTTTCAAGTAAAGTTGGTCACTCTTTTCATCTTGTTATTGCAACCATTTTTTATGTATGATAAGATTTTAGTAGTTGGTACTAATAACAGATATTATTTCATAAAGGGGTCCTTATAAATGATAGATAATTTATTACAATTAAAAGATAAGAATATTGTCGTAATGGGTGTGGCAAACGATCGAAGTATTGCTTGGGGTATCGCAAAACGTTTATTTGATGTAGGTGCAAATGTTATTTTCACATATCGCCAAGAACGTTCATTAAAAAAATTACAAAAGCAATTAGAAAACATCGGACAATCTGATTCACTGATCGTACAATGTGATGTCAACAGCGACGAGAGCACACAAGCGGCTTTCAATGAAATCGGTACAAAAGTAGGCGTTATCCATGGTATCGTGCACTCAGTAGCTTTTGCCAATGCAGAAGATTTACACAATCGCTTCTTAGATACAACTCGTGATGGCTATGCATTTGCACAAGATACTAGCGCTTATTCTCTTATTTCAGCAGCAAAGGCCGCACATCCTTATATGACTGAGGGTGGCTCTATCGTAACAATGAGTTACTTAGGAGCAGAGCGCGTGCTTGATGGCTACAATGTCATGGGTGTAGCGAAAGCAGCATTAGAAGCATCTATGCGCTATCTTGCAGCAGATATTGGTAAAGATAATATTCGCGTTAATGCGATCTCTGCTGGAGCAATTCGCACACTTGCTGCAAAAGGTGTTCCTTCATTCAATACAATTTTACACAAAATCGAAGAAACAGCTCCATTAAAACGTAATGTTCAACAAGACGAAGTAGCAGATATGACAATCGTGATGCTTTCTCACCTATCACGCGGTGTAACAGGCGAAACGATTTATATCGACGCAGGCTACAATATTATGGGTTAAATACAAAGAAGCATGAAAGATCATTTAATGATCTCTCATGCTTCTTTGTTTCGTATTGTACTTCAGAATATAACAAACGTTATTTTATTACATTAGGGGCTGGATAATCAAAGCCCTTTGTATCCACTTCTACCTTTTTCATTTGCTGATCTTTTATTGGTTTTTCACCATCTCGTTGAGCAGCAGCGATAGCATCTACTGTTTCCATCCCCTCGATCACTTTTCCAAAGGCAGCATATTCTCCATCAAGATGTGATGCTTCATTTACCATAATGAAAAATTGAGATCCCGCAGAATTTAGATCTTTCGAACGAGCCATTGAAATGACACCGCGTTCATGCTTTAAATCATTTTTAAAGCCATTTAAAGAAAACTCACCTTCTATCGAGTAGTCTGGGCCACCCGTACCATTACCTAAAGGATCTCCACCTTGAATCATAAAATCAGGGACAACTCGATGGAAAATAAGGCCATCATAAAAACCTTTTTTAACTAACGAAATAAAATTAGCTACCGTATTCGGCGCTGTAGAAGGTTCTAATTCGATTACGATTTTTTCATCATTGTTCATCGTAATCGTCACAATTGGTTTTTCCTTCACTTTTGATGAATAATCCACATTTTCTTCCGTTTTCTTTGCCGTATCTCCTTCCGATTGCCCACTTTCTTTAGCGGCTCCACAACCTGTCAAAACAAATGCTACCATCAGCAAAGCAAAGACAACAGAAATTCCTTTAAAACGCGCGAACATATTCTTTCAACTCCTCTTAATCACCAGTCTACTCTTTATATTATCAGATAGTTTACGACAAATCATTTTTATAATAATTCATGCAGATGGCTATATTTATAGATGCGAAGACAAGAAAAGTATATAAACTAAACAAAAAATACTATTCCAAGTGCCCCGCTGCTATGCGTTGCTGTTTAGTAATAATCCCATTTAATAAAGGCATTTTCGTTTAGATTGTTGTTATTAAGACATAAAAAAACAGAGCTAATCTTCCATTAGAAAAATACTCAAAGTGAGTTTGATATATCCTGTAAAAGGGTCTGCAACAAAATTAAAAAACTCCATCCACTTTCCTTAACAGTATCAACTTTCTTTATATCATGTATGTAAATACGCAACGTAATAACTATACAAATCATCCCTATAATAAAGGATCCTTTTTATACTTAAAGCTTCATTATTTTAACTCAGACCAATGACTTCTTCCACTGAACTGATTCGTTAGTTAAGTAGCAACAATCTTTTAGAAAACAGCTTTAATAAAAAAGACAGCAAGCATGCAACGATTAAAAATACAGCAATCATGACAATAACGCCTCCCCAGCCGTAATGCATCCAGAATATTCCTCCTATTGTTCCTCCAACACTTGAACCAAAATAATAGAAAAATAAATAGAGCGAAGAGGCTTGCGCTTTATCACGAGTGGCTCGTTTACTTACCCAGCCACTGGCAATCGAGTGCGCTGCAAAGAAGCCAAATGTAAAGATTGTAATCCCTAAAATTTTCAAACTAAGTAGCCCATTTAATGTTAAAATCGCCCCTGCAAACATGATCGCAATAGACAATAACAACATCTTTTGACGGCCATATCGATCAGCAAGACTACCAAACCAGGCAGAGCTAAATGTACCTACTAAGTAAATTACAAAAATCCAGCCAACAATCGTAGCACTTAAATTATAAGGTGGTGCCATCAATTTAAAGCCAATGTAGTTATATAGAGTCACGAAACTTCCCATCAACACAAAGCCAATGCCAAACAAACAAAGCATGGATGGGTCCTTTAAATGCTGCAAAAGAGATGTCGTCAATGATTTTATCTGCAAAGGGCGTGCTGTAAAATGCTTGGAGTTAGGTAGCATCCAGATAAATAACACGCTTATCATCAGACTGATGACACCCAGTACTATCATCCCCACCTGCCAATTGTAAAGATCCGTTAATGTCCCGATAATAACTCGGCCACTAAGCCCGCCGACCGAATTACCGCTTATGTATAAGCCCATCGCAATACCTAAACTAGCTGGATCCATTTCCTCTCCTAAATATGCCATCGCAATTGCCGGCAATCCTGCAAAAACAACACCCTGTATAACACGTAATACTAATATCGTTTCAAAATTAGGCGAAAAGGCGAGTGCAAGTGTAATAATAGATGCCGCAAAAATAGAACTCGTCATCAAAGATTTCCTACCCCATGCCTCTGATAATGAACCCACAATAATCATACTGATGGATAACGCAAAAGTTGTCACAGAAAGCGTTAAACTCGCAACTGCAGGTGATACATGAAACTCCTTCGCAAATGTTGGTAATAATGGCTGTGATACATATAAATTGGCGAAGGTGATAAAGCCTGCTAAAAATAAAGCCCAGTTTGCTTTATGAAACGCCTTTGTCCCCTTTTGAATGTAACCCATCTCTCTCTCTCCTTACGTTCTTTCAATTCTACTATTATTCTAATACAATGATCTTCAAAATACACGACAACTTGTCAAAAAACAGACAAATTCACCTCTATTTTTTTATTATTCGTATGATTTTATTTGACAATATTTCCGTGACTAAAATCACATTTTCTTCATATAAATTTAGTTTTTATCTATTTTGAATTGGCAAATATTGTGTTACAGTGAGAGTAATCATCTAGCAATCATTGGCAAAAAGCTCCGATGACTAAACTATTTTTCACTGCACAGACTTGGAGGAATTTTCATGAAAATTATTGAAGCTTTAGCACTTTCAGTACCTTATATCCACCTTGCATTAAAGGAAGAGGCAATTGTGGCTGTCATCGAGAAGGAAAGTGAAATAGTTGTAAAATATTTAGCCGGCAAACGTGTAGATTCAGGCTACCTAGATGGACAAAAAGTAAATGCTAATGACCAAAATGTTTTCATTGCCTTTACTGGGAAAAATGCTGATGTCGTAATACCAAAGGATGTATACGGGGTTGCCATCAATGCTTTTTCATTTCCAATCAGTGAAAATGGTAAAGTCGTAGGTGCCCTAGCATTTGGACTACCAATCGACAATGAGCTTAAACTTGAGGATTATATGGGGACAATGGATAGCATTGTAAACAGCTTACAGGACAAAGTACATACAATTGCCTCACATTCTGAGGAATTAGCAGCAACAAGTGAGGAAATTAACAAACAAGCACAGCACGCCCTTGAAGATTCAAAGAAAACAAATGAAGTAACAGATTTAATAAAAAGCATTTCTCGCCAAACAAATTTACTCGGCTTAAATGCATCTATTGAGGCGGCTCGTGCAGGCCAGCATGGTGCTGGCTTTAACATCGTAGCGCAGGAAGTTAGAAAGCTCTCGTTCGAAACATCCAGCGCCACGGAAAATATCGAAGCCTCCCTACGAAATATAAATAGGAACCTAGAAAACCTTAAGCAAAATATGGGGCAAATCAATGACGCAACGAACGAACAGTCTCAGCTCGTTCAAGATTTTAGTGAAATTATTGAGGAGTTAACAGTTCTTAGTCACGAAATGAAGGGCTTTATGCATAACGCCTTAAAATAATAAAGAGGTGAAGAATATTGCAAATTACAATTAATCCGGAATTATCTTTACGTACTGTCGAATTAGAAGATGCAAATGCTGTTTTTGCCTTAACAGATGCATCACGTGCATATTTGCAGGACTGGTTGCCGTGGCTGGATATTACAAAAGAAGTAGCCGATACAACGGCATATATAGAAGGCTGTATAAAAGGACACGAAGCTAAAAGCAGCCTCTCTCTAGTTATCATTTTTCGAAATGAAATCGTAGGCATTGCTGGCTTTAATACGATAAATCATAGTAATAAAATCGCTGCTATTGGCTATTGGCTCAGTGAAGGTTCTCAAGGACATGGTATTATGACAAAGACTGTACAAGCATTATTACAATATGCTTTTGAGGATTTACTGCTCAATAAGGTCGAAATTCGTGCTGCTACGGGCAACGCAAAAAGCCGTGCCATCCCTGAACGACTTGGTTTTACAAAAGAAGGAACGATTCGTGCAGCAGAATGGCTTTATGATCATTATGTTGACCACGTTGCTTATGGCATGCTCGCTAGTGAGTGGAAGGAAAAATAGAGAAAAAAATAGCCACCTGAGGTCAAATCAGGCGGCTATTTCTATTATTGTTCAACCGTTTCTTTTATTTCGTCTTGTGTTTCATTAGCTGTAGCTGTTGTTTGCTTTCCTAAGCCTACTGCTATTTGCTCTAGCTCAGGACGCAACGTATGCTTACCTGCATAGCTTTCAATTAATTCCTTCACGTCAATTCCTGAAGTTTCCTTCAACGATTCCTGTAATGTTGACATTAAATTCGTTGCATAGGCAGTTACTTTATTAGCACCGCCTCCGCCTTCCCCACCACCAGTATCAACGACAGTAATCTTATCAATATTGCCAAGTGGGCTCGCAAGTTCTTTCGCATATTCAGGCATCATACGTACAATCATATCCAGGACAGCTGCCTGACCGTAGTATTCGAAGGCTTCCGCAATTTTACGTTTCGCCTCGGCTTCTGCTAGACCACGAAGACGAATAATATCCGCATCTGTTTCCCCTTTTGCACGCTCAGCATCCGCTTTTGCAAGACCGTCCAAACGAATTTTCTCCGCTTCGGCTTGTGCCAATGATTCGATACGGTATTTCTCCGCATCTGCCTGCGCAAGCTCACGCATTTTGGCTGCCGCTGCATTTTGCTCGACAGCGTAACGATCAGCATCAGCCTTTTTCTTAACTTCTGAATCGTATTGCTTCTCACGACGTAAAATCTCTTTTTCTTCTAATTCAATTTGCTTTTGACGTTCAATAATGCGAATCTGCATTTCTTGTTCAGTAACCTCTTGCTTTGCACGAGCCGTTTCAAGTTCATAAGCTTGGTCAGCACGTGCCTTAGCGATATCTTGCTCACGACGGAATTCTGCTACCTTTAATTGATTTTCTTTTTCCGCTTCTGCAATTTCTGTCGCACGTTCAAGCTCAGCCTTTTGTGCTTCTTTTGATGCTTCAGCACGCTTAATGCGTGTTTCCTTATCAGCATCTGCAGTAGCTATATCCGCATCACGTTTAACCTGCGCAATACGCGGCTTACCAAGCGATTCTAAGTAACCATTTTTATCACGTACATCTTTTATCGTAAAGGAAACGATTGTCAGACCCATCTTCGCCAAGTCCTGAGACGCAACACGCTGTACTTCCTGAGAAAATTTATCACGGTTTTTATAAATTTCCTCAACCGTCATTGAACCTAAGATCGAACGTAAATGACCTTCTAGCACTTCACGTGCCTCATTTTCACGCTCATCCTTTTGCTTTCCTAAAAACTGCTCCGCCGCCGTAGCGATTTCTGAAATGGAACCACCGATTTTAATGATAGCCGTTCCATCGGCCATAACCGGTACACCTTGTTCCGTATACACTTCAGGTGTTGTCACATCAAGCTTACTAGACAATAAGCTTAATGGATGTGCTTGCTGGAAAATTGGGAATACGAATGTACCGCCACCACGAATAATTTTTATACGGTTTCCCGACTCATCTTTATGTACATTTTTTGAGCCAAGATAGCTACCAGTCACAATCAGTGCTTCATCAGGACCTGCTGTACGATACTTTGTCACATATAGTGCAACTAGTGCAATTAAAACAAAGGCTACAATCCCTATAACAATTAAAATCTCCATTGACATATAAATATCGCTCCTCTATAAAAATTTCTTATCATAAGATCTCACAAAAAGCGTTCCTTCTTTCACTTCTACCACAAGTACCGTCGTATCGTAATCAATAGCCTCATTGTCAAATCCTGTTGCTCGCTTTGAAATCATTCCGCTAGTCGTTTCAATAACTACCTCTCCAAAACCGTCAGTCGGGATTGGAACAATGACCTTTCCTAGCTGACCTCCAAGCGATTCTTCTGTATAAGCTAACGAAACATCGGCTGATCGTAGCGGAACTAGAACAAATAAATAAAATAGTGCACTTAAAATAACTCCGATGATACAAGCAGCAACAATATTCCAAACGCTAGGGAAGAAGGCTAGTTTTTCTAAAATAAATCCTGCTGCTGACATCAACGTAATGAAAGATAGAATGACACTTGGATTAAAAATCGGTAGCCCCTCTCCAATGCCCTCGACAGCATCACTAAAAAACGTAAATAAAAGTGTTGCAAGGCCCCCGAATATTAATCCCACTAAAAAGATTTGCTCGAGTGAATAGCCAAATAGCGTCAAGTTGTTCACCCCTTTTCATTGTATTACCTACTATACGGATGCAGCCTATAAAAGGTTTCGTAATCTTTTACATTTTCTTAATTTTCTAATGATATGTTTTTAAATAGTAAAACTCTTAAAGTAATACTAGCCATGTCATAATAAAAGGTAGTATGGCAACTAAGGACATATTGCAGAAGGCTTTCAACGGTTTTAAAGGCTATAAAAATACAGAGAGCGTTGTACAGGAATGTGTGCGTAAGAAAGCTCTTTAGGCATTAGATATTTGTCTTTTCCTATAAACAAACAGGCCAATAATTGAAAGAAGTAAAAGTAAAATACTGGAGGTTAAAAAGAATAATGATAAAGTAGTCCTTTCTCCCCAATGGTTATATGCTTGTAAAAAACCGATAAGAACCATAAAAAAAGATAGTGCTAATTGGTGTTTTGAAACATTTTTAAACAATAGAATACCTCCTTTATGCATATTTAATTTTACCATATAAATACATGAACAAGTACATTTCGAAGAATCACCAGCCAACACTATAATTTAGGAATCAAACAATGATATGAAACTACTATAAACAACCACCCGGTACTGTTCAAAATTATTTGGTGTAGGTAAAACGCACAAAAAACAAAATTCTTTTTGCATATTGTATCAATGTATCCATATATGATAGAAAGGGTGTGCATTGTGGAAAAAGAAAATAAATTTAGAAGATTCAAATTTAAATCAAACCCAAGTTGTCGTTGTAATTGTTGTGGTTTTTGTTGCCCTTGTCCTTGTAAGCCACCATTTACACCACCATTTATACCTGAACCACCAACTCCACCATGTCATTTTTTAGTGTACGTTACAGACGCTGGTCAGCTAGCTACTCCTGATAATATGGTATCAGTAATTGATACAGCTACAAATACTATAGTCGCGACCATTCCAGTAGGAACTGCTCCTCTTGAGGTAGCGATTACACCAAATGGAGAATTCGGTTATGTTCCAGCCCTTTTCTCAAATAATGTAACGGTTTTTAATACGGCAACAAATGCAGTGGTTGCTACCATCCCAGTAGGACTTGAGCCTCTTGGTGTAGCTATTTCACCAGATGGAACACTTGTTTATGTATCAAATCATGGACTTGGAGCTAACTCTGTATCTGTCATAAGTACAGCTACAAATACTGTAATCGCTACTATTCCAGTAGGGCTCCAACCTCAAGGCATAGCTTTTACTCCTAATGGCGCGTTTGCTTATGTTGCAAACGAAAACTCAAATTCAGTATCAGTTATTAATACAGCTACAAATTCAGTGGTTGCTACAATTCCTGTGGGACTTCGCCCTAGATCTATTGTTTTCACACCAAGCGGACAATTTTCTTACGTTACAAATGAATCTAGTAACACAGTATCTGTAATTGAAGTAGCAACAAATACAGTATTTACTACAATTCCTGTGGGTACAGGACCTGTTGGAACAGCGATTACACCTGATGGAATATTTGTTTACATTGTTAATAAAGGTAGTAATACTGTATCTGTCATAAGTACATTAACCAATTTGGTGATTGCTACGATCCCTGTAGGATTATCTCCTGACCAAGTAACCATCTTGCCGGATGGAACACTTGCTTATGTCACAAACCAACTTGACAATACTGTGTCTGTTATAGATATAGAAACAAATACAGTAATCGATACAATTCCAGGATTTAACGGTCCTACAGGAATAAAAACCGGAACAATCTGTCTGACTTCAGAATTCTGAGTCCTAGGGGCTCAAGGTAAAACAGGCACCTTCCCTTATTCAAAAAAAAAGACCTACTTCAATTGCCATCTAGGCAATTGAAGTAGGTCTTTCGATTTTGTTATGAAGTCTACCTTGAAATGTTTGACATAGAACTTAAGACTAAGCGATATGCCTTCAACTGTGTTGTTAGTTCTTTTGATTCAACCGACACATTTTAACTGAGCTATTGAAAATGAGGCAAGCTCAATAGCTAAACCCCACACAAAACGCAATATATTCATTAACATAGCCTTTAAGATTCTAGTACATTTAAAATTGCATCAAGATCATTGACAGCAACATCTAGGCGTTCCTTTGCCTCGATATTTTGCTGTTTTAATTGACTAAACTCTAGTAAATTTTTCTCATGCTTTAACTTGATAGAAGACAAGCGTTCAATGCGCGATTCTACCTTTTCTATTGCTTGCTCACAAACTGCTGTCCAGATCTTTTCTGACTGCTGCATTTCAGTCGTTGACGGGTTGTGGTAACGCATAATTCGTGCATATACTGCTTCAATTTGTTCAATTAGTTCTGAATAAAAATGTCGCTCAACACGAGTTGTTTGGAATGTTGGGTGCTCTACCTCTTTTGCATATGGGGTAATTTGACGAAGCAGCTTTCCAGCATTTTCTCCGAAACCATGCGATAAATTCAATACATTCATTAACTGTAAAAGCAAACGAATTTCTTCTAGATTAATAAGCTGTGAATCGATGCTTTCCTTTAGCTTTAAGGATTCCATATAGCGTCGATCAAAGTGCTCAATTTCACCATTGCGTTGTTCTACTAAATGATCACCTGCATTGTCTTTTAAGCTTTTAATATAGCGAATTGCATGGCTTTTTAGCTCTTCCATCGATAGCAAGTTGTCATTGTCTTGTTGTGGCTTTCCTCGTTGAACATACGCAAATGCATCCATTTTTTTGGGCCATTGTGCTGTTGGGGTTTCTTCTAAGACATTATAGCGTATATAAATTCCGTGCATTCCATATCCTCCAAGTCCATTAAACAAGTATCTCTAAAGAGAGTAAATCGAATTCGCCATTTTTTCAAGTAAAAAACTTTTAAAGATTGAAAATCCTTCTTTCGAAACATTAATTCAAAAATTCCTAAGTAGTCGTTACTGTTCAGGATTACTAAAGTTTTCAAAATGAGGAATTTTACCATTTAACCTCTAATAAGCTTTGACTTACACGGTTTGAACATATTCTACGACTAAAATAAGCGAAATTAAACCCCTAAAAGCACTACTCCTATGGAAAATTCTGTCCCACAGGAGTAAGGCAATATTTTTTATCTTTCATCCAATTAAGACTCTTGTCGTATTTGCTTAATGCTATTTACTTCAGTAAAGGCATGAATTGATTTTATTGTGCCTACTGATTTGAAATTCGCCCTGTTATAGACTTTTGCAACCTGTTCATTGATAGATAACATCCAGAGATATTCTAACCCTTGCTTTATCGACTCTTGCTGAATATGCTGCAGAATATATCCAATTAACTCCCGACCTCGATAGCTTTCAAGTGTTGCTACACCCTTGACCCTCCCTTGATTTCCTGAGACAAAATATTGGCAGTACAGCAAGCTTTGCCATCCAATCTTAATAAATAATACGTAAAATGCAGGGAATGATATGTCTCCTCAAAAGCTTTTTTGATTCCAAATGTAGAAATGCTCATTTCTACAGCAAATGCTTCTTCCATATTGGCACCTGTTACACGTTCAATTTGTATGACTGGATTATGAGATAATCGCGAGTATTCACATTCCAACATTGTACCTAATCGGTAAAACTTTCGAATTGAAAGCCATGATTCTCTAATGCTTCTATATATGACTAATTTTCCTCCAGATTGTATAAATTCAATCTTGGAATGAGAGATTTTGACTGATAGAAATCCTTGATTTTCTTTAAAAACATATCTGGCTCGAAAGCCGATTCCGGGATGCAATTATGCCGTGGCATAATTGATAAAAATCAATATCTAGCTGCATGATGTGCTCAATTTTATGCATGCTCTGGTCCTCCCTCAATCCATTTTCCAAATAAATCCTCTAGCTGCTGTTCAAGCTTTTGACGTTGCTCCTTCGCAAGTGTCGGCTCCTTTAATCTTATTTCAAGCTTTTCAATTTGTTCTTCAATTGCTATCTCTTCTTTAACAGCATAGGATTTTTCAGACACTTCTTTTTTAACTGGTTCTTTTACTATTGCTAAGCGTTTTTGTCTTGCCCATTCATAATCCCCTTCAAATACTTGAATGTTTTCATGCTCAATCCATGCAACTTTTGTAAAAATCTTTTGTAAAAAATAACGGTCATGCGAGACGCCTATAATGGTTCCTTCAAAGGACTCCAGTGTATCCTCCAATACCTCTCTCGCTTCAATGTCTAAATGGTTAGTCGGTTCATCCAGCATCAATAAATTAATATCCTCATGCATTAACTGTGCTAGACGTAAGCGCATCTTTTCACCGCCACTTAAATCCTTCACTTTTTTAAAAACGTCATAGCCATAAAATAAAAACTGAGCAAGAATATGACGTGCCTCCGCCTCTGACACAGAGACACTCTCACGAAAGGCATCTATTAAGCGAATGGCCGGATTTTTATGCTCAAATTGCTGTGATAGATAGCCAATTTTAACACTGTTGCCGACATGACAAGTACCTTTATTAGGTTCAACCTCACCTAACATCATTTTTAATAACGTTGATTTCCCACTGCCATTGCCACCAACAATCGCCAAACGTTCTCCGAAGTAAACCGCTAAATTACTTTCCTTAAATAACGGTTTCTCAAATGCATGGCTAATACCCTTCATTTGTACAACCTCTTTTCCACTACGCTCAGCCATCGTTAACGCTAAATTCATTTTCTTTTTCGTTGAGGGCTTCTTCACACGCTCTATACGGGCTAGTGCTTTCTCCATACTTTTAGCACGACGATGCAAGCCAGCATTTGGCGGATTCGCTTCATTTGCCCATTGCTTTAAGCGCTTTATTGTTTCCTGCATTTTTTTTATTTTCTTTTGCTGTTCTTCGTATTGAGCAAATTGCTGTTCAAGCTTAGTTTCCTTTTGTTCGACAAATGCATCGTAATTACCAATGTACGTAAATGCCTCTCCATCTTCAATTTCAATTATTTTTTGAGCCATTTGATTCATAAAGTGGCGATCATGTGATACTGCAATAACAATTCCTGCAAAATTTCGAACATAATTTTCTAGCCATTCGATTGCCTGCATATCTAAATGATTGGTCGGTTCATCTAATAACAAAATAGAAGGATTACTTAAAAGGATTTGCCCTAGCATTACCTTCGTTTTCTCCCCACCACTTAAGCTACTAAAAGGTTGCTCAAGCAATGGTGTTATACCTAGACCATTTGCAATCATCGCTAATTGCGCATCAATTTCATAGCCACCCTGCAGCATAAACTGTTCCTGCACATGACCATATTGCTGAAGTACCTTATCTGTTACAGCTAACTGCATTTCCTGCTCAAGCTTTGTCATTTTAGCCTTTAATGCATAAATTTCCGCAAATGCTTCCTCCAGCACTTCCTTCACTGAGAACATAGGATATTGTGGAATTTGATGTAAATAACCAATCGTCGCTTCCTTGGTTTTTATAATTCGTCCCTTATCTGGCATATCCAAACCGGCAAGTAACTGTAATAGAGTCGTTTTCCCACTGCCATTCACACCAACAATAGCGACATGCTCCCCTGTATTTACTTCTAATTGAAGCTCTTCAAATAAAACATTTCCACCAATAATTTTTTGTATTTGTTCAGCCTTAATTTGCATCGTTTTTTCCTCCAATGAAACGTGCGAAAAACATCTAAATACACAAAAAAGACTGCTCGATTAACAAGCAGTCTTTTCCTCATAAGTTTGTGAAAAAGAATGGTTAATTCGCTACGTTTGATATTTGATTTTGCTTAAAAATGGACAGACCTATCCCGTTGTTCGCAAAATCGAAAGTAATAACACGTGCAAAATACATAGCTGTATCCACTTTTACACATGTTTTCGTAGCGTTTCTATTCATTCCTTTTCACCTCCGTTCAATATAATTAAATTTATATTATCATAATTCAGGTAATTTTGAAAAGACTAAATTACATTCTTTCACATTTTTTCTACAAGTCACCTTACCATAGGGTTGATTTCCGTTCCGACTGGTGCCTTCCTTGAGGCGCCAACATTTTCCAAAACTCATTACCCATCCCCCAATCCAAGATGTTAATTAAAAAAGTGCGAACTCCTGTACAAATACTTATGTACTAGCGCTCGCACTTTTATGTTACCAACTATTATGCTTGTAATTTAAACATGTATTTTTTTCTCAACCATAAACTTATCGCCATGCTTATAAAAATTAATGCACTGACAGCTGTAATCCAAAAGAATACGTTTCCTCCAACAGTTGATGAATTAAAAAATATACCGCTAATAATAATAAATACACAACTTATAATCCCTGATAAATAATGGCTAACTGACGATTTAGTTGAAAAATGAAAAATATAAGTACAGTACAAATATAAAGAACACTTACTGTCATAATAGTCGGGAAAAATGGTTGAAATTTAGCCGCATAGACAAAGTAATCAAGCTGGCTAATATCCTGGCCATTGTTTATCTCAATATTAAATATCTAAGAAACTGGGGTTGAATACTTCCATTCCAGCGGATTATCTATAATACCACTTCCCTCATACCAAGAAATAGCTGTTGACATCAATAAAGTCAAGAAACCAAGAATTAGTTGCATCACATATTTAAACAATGTACTTCACCCTTTGAAGTTAAAGACGTTAAAATAAGTTCTTAGTTTCATAAATACTGGATTATATGGATGAAATAAGTGCTTTTGGATTTTCCCAATTAGATTTTCCTAAACCCTTAGCAATCTTTACTGCACGATAAACGCGCTTCACTTTTCCGATGGGAATAAAATTCAATGCCACTGCCCAGGCTATTTGTTTTTTGTTTTTCCCTACTTACTTTATATCCATCATAGGCCGCAAAACCTGCGTTGATAACGAGCCATACCCTTTTTCCATCTGGGTCTGTTTTCGTTATTGGATTATCATCCCCATATGTGTTGTAACTAGGTCCTAGATCGGGGTCACGAGAGATGAAACGGGCTGTTGCTGGATCGTAGTAACGGGCTTGTAAATAGTATTGCTTTGTTTCGGCATCGTAGACATAGCCTGCGTAGCGAATAGGTTGCTCTTTTATACGACTGTCGACTGGTTCAGCTGATAGTAAGTTCCCCGCTGGGTCATAATCGTATGTCGCAACGCTTGCATCATTTTGGTCAACTTAGAAACCAATCACAACAAGCTTCTATGTCTTTACTTTTTTCACAAACATTTTAACAAACGGTACGAGGAAAACGGACACGACCAGTACGCGAAATAGCTGAAAAGCGGTGACGATTGTGACCTTTGCATGTACGGAAGCTGCGATTATCCCCATTTGATCAAGCCCGCCTGGTACGATGCTTAAAAAGCCTGTACGAAAATCAAGGCTGTATAAACTCTGCATGACAAATGTTAAGCCATAAGCTGCGCCAACAAAGATACATGCCGATATAAAAGCGTAAAATACATGCTTCCTCGATAAATGTAGATCGTCTTTTTTCATTAAAAGTCCAATGTAAATGCCAAGCATCAGCTGCGCGATATGAAGTAGTGACAACGGCAATTTCGGTACATCAATCCCTGCTATATTGATGCCCATCAATAGAAACACGGGACCAAGCATATAGCCTGTCGGAATTTTTGCCTTTTGTGCTAGCCAGCCCGCTACGCCACACACACCAAGTAAAGCTATTAGGCTCCATGTATATGATCCGTTGACAACTATGCTAGTTCCCCCAGAGTCTGACACCATTAATGGCACAAAGCCGACAATTAAAAGAACCCGTAATATTTGGAAGAACGTAATGACGACCATATCCATATCCCCTTGCTCCTCGGCAAAGGCAACAACTTGTGACATGCCACCAGGTACACAGCATGTTAACGCGGTCGCAAAATCTAAATCCGCACGTTTTGCAACTAAATAACTAACACCAAAAAACAATACAATAAATAATACATTTAAAACAATCATGCTTCCTAAAAATTGTTTAATATCCTGCACCGCTTCTGGTGTAAACGCAAAACCTATGGAATATCCCGCAACGATTAAACCAAAATTCCGAAAATATTTATGCCATTTCAATTGTACTTTCGTCGATAACTGAACAATTAGCACCGCCGCAATAGCTCCAAGTAACCATGGCATTGGAATATGTAATACATTAAATAAAAACGCACCTGTTAAACCAATACATAATGTAATAAACATGTGCTTGTCAAAAATAAACATAGAAGCAACCCCTCATGACTGTATCATTCTATTATGCCGTGAACCTGCCTATTTTTCTACTTCATCACTTTTTTACAATGTTTTATATCGTTAAAATTGAACCTGTTATTTATAAAACCTCTTATCCAAGACTAAGCCCAAATTTTCTATGCTACATATTTATTCCCTGATTCAGTGATTCTCCGTTGTGGAGATATGTAAAGGAGGCCTTCAATGAAAATTTACTTAACGATTAACAGTGATTTAGAAGAAACTGAGGTTCATATTCATGCAAAGGAATACAACAAGCAAATTGAACGTCTGATGAAGCAACTACAAACTTCACAAACGACAATGCTAGATGGCTATTTTCAACAAGAAATTCATATGTTAAAAATTTCAGATATTTACTCCATTTATGCAGAGGGTGCAAAAGTATTTTTGCAGACGGAGGAACAGGAATTCGAAACGAAGCGTAAATTATATGAGCTGGAAGCACAATTTGCGAAAGACTTTGTCCGAGTCAGTAAATCGACACTCGTCAACATTAACAAAATTACCTCTATTCAAATGGGTACAATCGGTACAACAGAACTAATTTTAGAAAATGATGTGTCCGTCCATGTTAGCCGCAAATATTTAAAAGAACTAAAACAACACTTAGGTATTGGAAGGGACTCATAATATGAAAAAATTTATACGTATGATGACAAGCGGTCTACTCAGCTCTTCCTACGCCTTAGTACATTCAGTTTCCTATCTAATATTTCCCAATCAGCTATACAACTTTACTATTACGCAATGCCTTTATGGAGAGCTCAATCTCCAAGGTTTTCGAAGGTGCGCCCGCTTCACAGCTAGAAGAATACAAAAAAGTATATGGTATTGTCTATGACCTTCACGGAAATATACTAAGTACCTCAACAAGCATGATCATTATTATCGTCACAATTATTGTGCTAGCTATCTTATCTATCATTATTTTTAAAAAGAAGAATAAATAAACACTTTCGCACATCGTTTATAAAACGATGTGTTTTCCATTGATTTTATTTAAACATTTTGTTATTTTAATAATATATAAGCAAACAAATTTAACAATCGTTTGTTTTACAGGAGGATTTCCAATGGATGTAAATGAATTATTTTGGCAAGCTTCGATTCATGACATAAAAAAAGGCTACAACGATGAAGTAACACACTTCACTTGTTTACTTTGCGGGGAAAAGATTGAAAAGGGTATTATTTATCCACATGAAGGCGTTCTCTACGAGGCAGAAAAATTTATGCAACATCATATTACTGCTGCACATCAATCCGTATTTCATTATTTAAATGGCCTTAATAAAAAAATGACAGGACTAACTGATCATCAAAGTCATATTTTACGCTTATTTTATGAAGGAAAAACCGATCAAGACATTAAAGAAGAATTGGAGATTGGTAGTGCAACCACAATACGTCATCATCGCTTTACCCTTAAAGAAAAGGAACGTCAAGCGAAAACCTTTCTTGCAATGATGGAACTATTAAAAGAACAGAATGAAAAGGAAGACAGCTTTGTACCTATTCACAAAACGGCTACGATGGTCGACGATCGCTATAATATTACGATTTCTGAAGAACAACAATTACTTGAAAAGTACTTTCCAAACGGTATTGGTAAAGAGCTTGTCCGCTTCCCAAAACGTGAAAAACATAAAATTGTCATACTCCGTGCAATCACAAAGCTTTTCGATGCAACAAAACAGTATTCAGAAAAAGAATTAAACGAAATAATTCAACCATTATATGAGGACTATGTACAAATACGTCGCTATTTAATCGAATACGGCTTCATGGATCGACATGAGGATGGCAGTGCTTACTGGATAAAAAAATAAGAAGGCAGGGTTTCCAATGGACCATAAAAAAGAATTAAAGGAAATGTATAAAGAAATAAAAATCGAAGCTGGTGTTTTCACAATGACCAATCAACAAAATGGTAAAGTGTTTGTTGGCAGCTTCAATAATTTAAAACGCTTAAACGGCTTTCAATTTATGTTAAAAACGAAGACACATACTAATAAAGCACTACAAGCGGATTTCAACACATTCGGCCATGATGCTTTTGATATTGAAGTTGTGGAATATTTGAAGAAAAAAGAAGAAGGCTATTTCGATCCAAAAAAAGAGCTAGAAAAACTGGAACAAAAATGGCTCGACAAACTTCAGCCATTTGGTGAACGTGGATATAATTAAATAACAAAAAAGAATCTGTTTTCTACGAGACTAAGCTTGAGAAACTTGCAGATTCTTTTTTTGTTTCATATATTGTGTTGTATCGCACGGGGATTCACTCCTTCCGGGGAATTCCTTTTCACTGGTAGAGTAAATATCAGTTGGATCTGATCAGTTCTTCGGCCGACCCGAGCACTTTTCTCTTGCACCCGATCAGTTTAACCGGAGTGGTTTTCTTGGCATCTGAGTATTTCTTCGTCGGCCTGCCCCCTTGCTCTCTCACTTCATTTCTGAATTTCCTGCTGAGCTTTTTTTGTTAGCTTTCCGAAAACTAGCTCATACGAATGTTTGATTAAATTTTCAACTAAATCAATAGGTACGTCATCTACATCCATATAGATTGAATTCCAATGTGTTTTATTCATATAATAACCTGGTATAATACCTTCATAGGCTTCTCTTAACTCTTCAGCTCGATTAGGTTCACATTTTAAAGTAAGTACAGGTCTTCCGGTACTATCTCCACCCATCATGCTATACATTTTATCCCCAATATGATAACGATCCGCCTGCCATTCTTCTTTGTAATCATGCGTTGTTCCACGAAGTTTTAGGCAATATTTATGAATTGTTTCTTTGTTCATTATTTAACCCCATTTCGTTTTAAAATAAAGAAACACACGTTCGATTATTTTCATTATAATCAATAACGTGTGTAGAGGAAATAATTATTTTATTTTTTAAATTAATTTCAGTTCCTAATAATTTTTGTTCGAGCAGATCTTCGGTCACACGATTTAATTTTTAAAGTGTTATTACAGGACACTTTTTACTTTATGCCTCTATCAAACACACCGATGACCTCAGTAGTTTGTAATATATTGACAAAAGCTTTAGCATCTGCATTCTTGATCATACTTTTAACATCAGCAAGCTGATAGCGTGTAATGACGGTAATTAAAACTTTGCGCCCTTCGCCTGAATAAGCACCTTTCGCATCCATAATCGTTACACCTCTATGAAGCTTTTCCAGTAGCTGCTGTTTTACTTCCTCGCCCTTACTCGTAATAATCATCAGTGTCAATTTAATATGGCTCGTATGAATGGTGTCGACAACCTTCCCTGTAGCATAAATTGATACGAGTGTCAGTAATGCCGCATCCCAGCTAAAGACGAACCCGGAGATAGCTACAACGATACCATTCATCGCAGAGATTAATGTACCAAGTGGAAAATCTCGTTTACGACTTAGTAGCATCGCTATAATATCAAAACCACCAGAAGAACCTGCCGCACGAAAAATCAAGCCCAACCCTATGCCCACAATAACACCACCAAATAATGACGCAAGAATTGGATCTTGTGTAGCTTTATAAACCGGAATAATATACAAGCTTACCGACAAGACAACTACAGAAAGAATGGTATAGCCAATAAACCGTTTCCCTAGCTTCAAGACACCTATAATTAGCAAAGGTAAATTCAATAGTAAATTTAAAACCCCTGTATTCAAGGGTGTAATAATACCAAGCATGATAGCAATCCCACTTAATCCCCCACTTAAAATCTCATGTGGGATTAACAGAAGATTGTAGGCAAGGGCGACTAATATCGATGAAAGTGTAATAATGACAATATTCCGCATAATAAATCCCCTATCATAACGAACGAGTTTTGTACTTCTTTCCCTTAGAATACCCAATTTATTCGTTCAAAAAACCTTGAGTAGGGCACTATTGCAGTAAAAACAACGACATTTATTTCTTTATTTCTTCTGATGTTCTTTTTTCTGCTCCTCTTTTAACGGCTCTTCTTTTAACGGCTCTTCTTTATTCTCTTCAGCCTTCTCCGCTACCTTATAAATACGTTCAAGCATAGGCGGATGTGTATAACGGAACCACTTTACGAGCAACTGTGGATTTACCTCACTCAAACCAGATATCGTTAGCTTCTGGAATGCAGTAATTGCGGACTCTCGATCGCCCGTTAGTGAAATCGCATATTGATCAGCTCTATTTTCCTGATACCGCGAAATATAATTCGACAGAGGGCTCGAAGCAAATAATAAAACAGATGTTAGGAGTAAGAACAATGGATAAGAGCTTATATCACCGACTTTTTTAATTTTTAATACCTGTCCGTAACGTCCAATGAACCATCTCAAACATTTTGCTGTTAGCCATAAGCCTAGCAATGACAACAGAAGATACCCAGCAATCCCAAAATAAATATGCTTCTCAACATAGTGTCCCATTTCATGTGCCATGATAAATAATATTTCATTATCTGTTAAACGATTTAAGGTTGTATCCCATAGCACAATTCTTGAATTACTGCCAATACCCGTTACATAGGCATTTAAAGCATTTGTTTTTTCTGCCATATTGACTTCATATACGTGCTCTGCTGGTATATTTGCCTGTTCAGCTATAGATAAAATTTTCTCTTCTAGCTCCTTATTTTTTAACGGATAAAAATCATTATATAAAGGATCGATGACTACAGGTTGAATGAACATCACAAATATTGTAAATGGAATCGTTAGAAACCATGCATATAGCCACCATCTTTTGGCACTTTTTTTGATGAGCCAGTAAAGGACAGATACGATAATTAGACTCATGCCAAAGTTAACCCAAAAATCAATAATGCCGTCTCGCATCCATGAAGAAAAACCTTGTGTACTAATTCCGTAAGTTTTGCTTAAATTGTAACGATAATAATCGAGTGGGAATAGTACAACGTATAGTAAAAATGATAATAAGAATAAGTAGCTTGCATTTTGTAACAGCTTCCATTTTGTTTGTGACGTCGCCACCTTTTCAAAGTAACGTGATACGCCCATAGTTAAAATCATGAAATAAATTAACCATTCCAAAGGTGTAGCAACAAAGAATAGGAAGTTCCGTATTTTAGAATATTCACCGCTTAAGTATAGTTCTTTTTCGGACATAAACATCACTGGATCTGCAGCTGTCCCTTGCATCGCACGGGGTATTGTACCACCACCGCTGTGGAATATATACCAATACATACACAGCACATAAACACCGAATAAAAGTAGCGCGACAATTCCCATTTTTTTCGCTATGTCATTTCCTCCCTTGCTCAACACTAAGTTCGTCCTATAGTAAGTGTAAGCTAAAATGAAAAAGTTAGAACAATTTTTTCTTTGTTTTTATTTACCTTCTGTCCTTCTTTACACCAAAAGAACAAATGCACTAAAGCGCTGGAGAGCCCGAGGGATCGAAGCGACCTCGAGGATGTAGCGCTTTAGCTTAGACGAAAACTATACCCTTGTTTTTCCACAATTAAAAATCTATAGTTTCTTTAACAAAAAAATTCGTTCTACTTCTCCAAACGCGTAACAAGCCATGTAGATGCTGAAGCACCGCGGCTCGTTCGCTATTCCTAAAAGTGTCGCGAATTTTAAAGAATATTTTTTATTACTTATCCATTACAAATGCCGTTTTGCCACGTTGATCTTCACTTAAATAACCAGCTAATTCTAGTCGATCATGCCATTCTTTTTCTATAATAGCGGCCTTTAATGCTTCATCCTCTTTCGTTGATAGCTCTACCATAATCTCCCCTTGATATTGCCAAACCTCAATATCCGCCGCATAGCCCGCAAAGCTTCCTTTATATGTTGTTGCCTTTGCAGGACCATATACAACCGCTTGGGATAATGTGTTTTGATACCATGCTTCAGAATCCCAATTTAAAATTTTCTTCGGAACATTTTCTAAAATTAATTTTTTTGCCGCATTTGTATCCACTGCATCATAGGAAATTTTAGCTGTAGTCTTTAATGATTCCTTACGACTTATTGCGAACGAACGATTGCTACCCTTAATATCCGTTTCGAATTTATAGTTAGACTCTGTTCCAGTGAAGCCATGACTCTCTGTAATAGCAATTGCTTCATCCAAAGGTGTATTTAAAAATCTCTTTTTATACGTGATATCCATGTTATTGCTTCCTTTATAAACACGTAAACGGTGGATATAATCCTCATTTAGAAAAGCTCTATTCGGCGTATCAAAGAAATAAATCTTTACTTCATCTTTTTTTGTAGCTTGGAAAATAGTAAAAATATCCGGTTCAGTGAAAAGCTTAGATTTAAGATTGAATTTAATTTCATTCCCTGGTTCGATTGCTGCTTTAGCTTGTGTAGAATCCAATCCAATGATGCTAACAAGTACAATAACAACTAAATAAAAATTTACTGCCCATTTCTTCATGTTAATTCCTCCTCATGTTTTAGTAATTGCAAGGTAGTCGTTTCTCTATTCGTTAATGAACTGTGAAAATAGATAGTTTTATGTGCATGTATTTTCTTAAAAAGTGCGATGATATCATCATAATCCGGATGCGTTTTGTAAAAAAAATCCTTATGTTGATTTTTGGAAAATTGAATTTTATATTTACCTTTATTCCAATATCCCGTAAAGATAACCATAGCTGTTGGCTTTTTGTGAAGTAGTTCCACTAATTTCGCTTCATTACGCTCAGGTACAAAATAAATGAAGTTTTCACATTCTGTTTTCTTTGTCAAACATTCTAGTTTAAACTCTTGCAAAATTGTTTTGATAGGCAATAAATTTTCAGGTGCCTCATAATAATTTTCAAATAACGACAACAAATCATGATCTACACGTATCGCTCTTGTCGTATGCTGAAAAAGATAAGTAGCAATATCTGCTGTTTTTCCTGAGAAAGAAGATGGGAAAATGATCGGGCAGCCTGGATTTGCATTGATATATTCCGCCATTTGCTGCAATACTTCTAAATTATTGATGCGCTTCTCAACATGACCGCTATCTATAATGGCTAGATCATAAACAGTCCCGTCCTCTATCGGCAGTGCTGCTTTTAACAAATAGGAATCCACAACATAATCGCCAGAGTAAAATATCACCTCCTCAAAAAAACGAATCTTGTACCAAACGCTTCCTATTAAATGCCCACTGTAGCCCCATTGAAAGGCAAGACATTTACTAACAACTATCCACTTTCCGATTGATTCTGGTTGAAAGGTTCTTGTATGTTGACAAGACTGTTTTAATTGCTGCGCAGTCATTTTACTCATAATTATCGGCCCGCTATATCCCCAACGCTCAAGTAAAGGAATAGCACCTACATGATCTATATGTGAATGGGAAATAAACACTGCATCAAGCTTTGCCACATGAGCTTGTGTTAATTTTGGAGGTGTCTTTTGTCGATTGTTCATCACTCCGCAATCGAGTAAAATAGCATGTCCATTATTTTCAATGAAAAAACAGTTACGCCCATACTCACCGACCCCACCTAAAATCTCTACATTAAGCATCTACATGTCCTCCCCGTTTTTGCAGCCAATCTAATAGAAACATGAAAATAACGGTCATGACGACTGTAATCACCGCTACAGCCATTCCTACACCAACATTGCCTTGTTCAAATTGACTGTAAATAAATGTTGCGCCAGTCTCTACTGAAGGAGGCAAAATGAGTAATCCAGCGACGAGCTCACGCATTGAGATAATAAATGTCATCATCATTCCAGCAAGAATTCCCTGCATTAATAATGGAATGATGATATGTCGATAAACAGCCCAGCTACTTCGCCCAAAAATAGCGGCTGATTGGAATATCGAAGAATCTAATTGTGATAAAGATGACTTTATATATTGCACGGAATATGGTAAAAAAAGTACACAATACGTGACTACAACCATTGCCTTTGTGTTATAGATGGTCGCTGGTAGCCACGGTGCATTCCAAAACATGATTAACCCAACTACAAAGACAATTCCGGGAATAATATTAGACATTAAACTAAAGAAATCTAATACTTGCTGCTTTTTCGTTTCTCCTTTTTTAATGTACAAGGCAATGAACAAACCAATAATTGCTGTAACGACAGCTGTGATTACGGAGAAAACAACACTATTTAAAAATGCTGACAATCCAGCACTTCCACTTGTAAACACTTCCTGGTAGGAGGCAAAGTAAAAATTCCCTGCCTGCAAACCATCTCCCCTTACTTTCTGCAAAGATGTCACAATAATTGAGAAGTAAGGAATACCGATTGATAGTAACATGATGATCCCGACAAAAAGCCATGAACCGAACTTAACATACCATTTATCTTTGATCTCGCGAATAGCTGGTGTTTTTCCAGATAGCACGCTATATGTATATTTTCGTCCAATAAGATTTTGAAAATACCAGATAACGAGACAAACTGATAGTAAAAATAATGACAGCGATGTCGCCATACTAATGTCTACTGGCCATCTTGAAAGGTAAGAGTGAATCTCCGTTGTAAATACTTGAAAGCCAATTCGACTACCAAACGTTGCAGGTGTTCCAAATTCAGCAAGTGTTTTGATAAAAATTAGCAAGCTCCCTAGAACATAGCTAGAAACTACTAAAGGCAAAACTATTTTCGTCCAATTTCTCCAAGAGCTTCGTCCAAAAATTAATGCAGCATCTAGAAAGGAGCCATTGATTCTTAATAGCGTATTTTTCAACATTAAATATAAGAAAGGAAAAAGATGCAGGCTCATAATCATGACCATTCCAAATAAGGAGAAGAACGATTCAGTCATCCAAGCAGCACTTGGAAATAGCTGTTGGAGAAAGCCATTATTTTGCATGAACAATATCCATCCCATGGAACCAATATATGGTGGTGTCATAAACGGAATCGTTAAAATAATATCTAGCCAATCGTATTTATATAAGCTTGTTTTCGTTCTTATTAACGCCATTGGGAATGCTACAATTGTAGTCCCTATAATAACTAAAACCCCTAATAACACAGAGTTTCCAAGCGTTTGCCACATTCTTTCATTGGCAAACATTCTGTTAATCTGCGAAACATCTAATTGCCCATCTTTCATAAACGTATAAAATGCAATGGCAATTAACGGTGCGATACCAAACGTGACGACAAGTGTCAGTAAAAATCCAAAAGTTCGTCTGCCTTCCATAATCATTGATAATTCAATCCTTCCCTAAAAAAACTTAAAGGAGGCTAAAAAACTTCCTATCTATTTAACGAAAAATATCATTGAATTTAGTTAATATTTCAAGCTGCTTCGCTTCTGCACCTTTCCAATTCACGTTTAGCTGTGGAATTTCATCTAAGGCTGCGCGATCCTTAACAGGTATATCTTTGTTGCCTGGTAGTAAGTAAGCATTTGCTACAAGCTTTTGCCCTTCATCTGACAGTAAAAAATCAACGTACGCTTTTGCACTCTCTACGTTTTTTGCATCCTTCAAAATACCAACAGCCCGCGGACTGACAACTGTCCCGCTTTTTGGATAAATAATTTCTACTGGTTCACCATCAGCTTTCGCTTTATAGGCCATGTAATCTACCCCTGAAATTGTGGCATTTTTGGCACCAGTAATAACAGCATCTAACGCTTCCTTATTGGCACCATTCACCTGTAAACCATTTTCCTTCCACCTTTCTATCGTAGCCCAAGCTGTTGTTTCAGCTTCTGTATATCCGAATAAGAAGTCTACAGCAGAGCCTGACAAGCTAGGGTCTGGTATATTAATTTTATGTTGCCATTCAGCTTTTGCTAAATCTGTCCATTCTGCCGGAACCTGTTGCGTATTTTTAGTATTATAAGCAATACCTAATGCTGAGGCACTGTAACCATAGTAATACCCTTCTGCATTTGACCAATCGCTATTGATTTTCTTTGCATTAACAGCATCTTTATAACTTTGAAGCTGATCTGTTTCCTTTAAGCCATCCATTGAAGCAACAGAGGCTAGTACAACAACGTCTGCTACAGGATTATTTTTTTCCGCTTCTAAACGCGATAATATTTTGCCTGTTGTCCCTTGGAACATCTCTACTTTTATACCTGTTTTCTCTTCAAATGCTTGTTGAATATTCGCAGCTAAACCATCTGGACCAGCAGAGTATACCGTTAAAGTTTGTTCTTCTTTTGGGTTTGAACTTGCTTTATCATTCTTATCTACCTCTTTATTTCCACAGCCCGCTAATACTAATGTTAAAAGAACCCCAGCTGTAGCAAATAGTTTTAACCCTCGTTTTTTCAATGTAAACCCTCCAATTGATATATTTGTTTTTCATCAATAAAAACTTCAAGCTGTTTGCCATGTTCTATTGGTTCTGCTTCGTAAAAGCTCCAGTGCTTACCTTCTACCTGTGCCTGCACTAAATAACGATCACCAATAAAGGTACTTTTTACAATCATCGCTTGTTTTGCAATCGTACCTGGGCCTGGTAGTCTGGAAACTCCTTCAGGTCGCACAATATAATTACCTTTATCAAACCAGTTCACTTTGCCGACAAAATCTGCCACATACGGCGTTGCTGGAGCGTGATAAATTTCTTCAGGTGTTCCCACTTGTGCAATTCTTCCTGCCTCCATCACGATAATTTGATCTGACATTGCCATTGCCTCTGTTTGATCATGTGTAACAAAAATAGCCTGACAATCTAGCTTGTGAATAATATGCATGATTTCATCTTGCATTTTTTCTCTTAGTACTGCGTCGAGCGCCGATAATGGTTCATCAAACAAAATAAGCTGTGGATTTGTCGCAAGTGCTCTCGCTAGCGCTACCCGTTGCTGCTGTCCTCCCGATAACTCCCCAGGTTTTCGTTTTTCAAACCCCTCCATTTTCACCAATCGCATAACATGCTCTACTCGAGCCGGAATGTCTGACTTTGGAACAATACCCTTCAGGCCAAAAGCAATGTTTTGGAAAATAGTCATATGAGGCCATAATGCAAAATCTTGAAAAACCATTGCTATATTTCGCTTATTTGGTTTTACATTTTTATGGAGTTTGGATGAATAAATAATTTTGTCATCAAAGTAGATTTCTCCATTTGTCGGCTGTTCAAGACCTGCCAATATTTTTAATAACGTTGTCTTACCACAGCCTGATTGCCCTAAAATGGTAATAAACTTGCTATCCAGCTCCACATTAATGGGCCATAGCACTTGAGCCTGTCCATATTTTTTCTCGATATTCGTTAATGAAATTTTCATCATATCCTCCTCGTTAATTACAACTATAAATTCCAGATATTTAGAAAATATTAATATATTATTAATAACTCGTTAAAAAAAATCTAATAAACTAAAGCAAAACTAAGATTTTTTCTAATTTACTTTAGGAGGATAAAATGAATAACATGAAATTACAGGCATTTTGCCTACTCGTAGAATTAAAAAAATTAGCTCCTGTTGCCAAAGAGCTTGGTCTAACAGCACCGACAGTATCCTTTCATATTCGCTCCATTGAACAGGAATATGGCATCCGTTTATTTCGGACAAATGCAGGTGGATACCGTTTAACAGAAGCGGGAGAAGGGCTCTATCATTATGCTCGTCAAATTGTACAGTTACAAAAAGACATGAATCGCTTTGTCGAAAATCTTTTAGCGGGTAATATCGGCTACATTCGTCTTGGCGCAAGCGGGCTACCTGCACATATTTTTATGCCAGATATTATTCATCTGGTTTCAACAGCTTACCCAGACATTCGAATATCGCTAGAAGTAAAAACAGCACCCGAAATTGAACAAAAGGTAGCTCTTCAAGAATTAGATTTCGGGCTAATTATGGAAACAAAACAAGAAAATTCATCTCTTATATACAAAACAATCGGCGAAGATTCCCTTGTATTAGCATTGAGTCCTAGCCATGAGCTCGCATCAAAAAAGGACATCACAAAAGCAGATGTCCTAAAAAATAAAGTATTATTGCATACATCCTCAAGTTCAACGAATCATTTTATAGAAAAATGGATGGACCCATTTCATCCATCCATTTATACGATTGAACTCGATTCTGTCAGCACTATTAAGAAGATGCTTACTTTCGGAAAGACAATTGCATTTTTGTCAGTTGCCCTAATCGAAGATGAGTTAAAATCAGGACTTTTGATCAAAAAGGACTTGCACGATGTGACACTTAATAGAAAAATTCAACTTATTTATCCAAAATCTCGTCTAGATAGCAAGATGGATGCATTTGTAAAAACTGCAATTTATGATTTAGCCAAACAGTTAAAAATATATCCTCTTATGACATAATTCCATAGTCAGCAATAGTAATATGGAATGGGAGTTGTTTATCCCTATGAAGGGAGGGTTGTACTTGCTAACTGAGTTACTGACAAAAGATACTATACAACTCGCAAATTTTGTAAATACTTGGCAGGAAGCTATTCATTTAGCGGCAAGTCCACTATTAAAGCAGCATAAAATCGAAGAACGCTATATTGAGTCAATGATTCATTCCATTGAAAAACACGGACCTTATGTAGTCATTACACCAAAGGTAGCAATTCCACATGCACGGCACACAGAAGGCGTCAATGAGCTAGCCATGAGCCTATTAAGCTTACAAAAACCTGTTTTGTTTGGACCAGAAAAGCCTGTTTTCTTAATTATTGTCTTGGCGGCAACTGATCATGTGTCGCATCTGCATGCATTAGTTGACATAACAAAGATTTTGCAAGAACCAAATCAAATAGACAGCATCATTGCCTGCCAGCATAAAGACGATATTATCAAAGAAATCGAACAAATTATGGCAAAGGGGTAATTTTGATGAAAATATTAGTAGTATGCGGGAATGGCTTAGGCAGTAGCTTTATTATGGAATTGAATGTAAAAAAAGCGTTAGCTGAACTTGGAAAAGTTGCAGAAGTAACTCATACAGATTTAGCATCTGCCAAGGCCGAGAAAGCGGATATTTATATTGGCGCAGAAGATATTGTTAATCAATTAGGCAAAGAGAGAGGTCACATCGTTAGTATTGTTAATATGATGAGTATTTCTGAAATTAAATTAAAGCTTAAATCTCTGTTATAAAGGAACGAATTTGAACTTAATTAAAAAATGGATAGGATGAGGTGTTAATATGTTAGATGTTATTATGAATGACATTTTAGGAACACCAGCTATATTAGTCGGCCTATTCGCTTTTGTTGGTTTATTAATCCAAAAAAAATCAACTTCAACAGTACTTTCTGGTACGTTAAAAACGGTTATGGGTTTTGTTATACTTGGCGTAGGTGCAAGCGTTTTAATTGGTTCTTTAAATCATTTTAGTAAAATGTTTGATCATGGATTTCATGTCCAAGGGGTTATCCCAAATAATGAAGCGATTGTAGCAGCCGCTCAAACTAGTTTCGGAACATCTACGGCCATGATTATGGTTTTCGGTATGATTATGAACATATTATTTGCGCGATTTACGCCTTTTAAATATATATTTTTAACTGGTCATCATACATTGTTTATGGCGTGTTTAATCGCAGCGTCACTGTCAGTCGGCGGTATGAGTGGTACACCTCTTATCATCGTCGGCTCTATTATACTAGGTCTTTGTATGGTCGTATTCCCTGCCATTTTACAACCAACTGTTCGTCAAATAACTGGCAATGATGATTTTGCTGTTGGCCATTTTGGCAGTATTGGTTATTATGCCTCTGCTAAAATTGGGAAGCTGTTTGGAAACAAAGCCAAATCAACAGAAGACATAAAAGTCCCAAAATCTCTAGGTTTTTTAAGGGATACATCTGTAGCTGTGTCCTTAACTATGAGTCTATTTTTTATTATCGTTGCTCTATTCGCAGGTTCATCCTATATTGAGACACAATTATCTGGCGGTTCGAATTTTATCGTCTTTGCCATTATTCAAGCTATTACTTTTGCCGCTGGTGTCTATATCATTTTGGCTGGAGTGCGAATGCTAATTTCCGAGATTGTTCCTGCCTTTAAAGGTATTGCTGATAAACTTGTGCCAAACACAAAGCCTGCATTAGACTGCCCTACAATTTTTCCGTTCGCACCGAATGCAGTTATTATCGGTTTCTTGTTTAGTTTTGTAGCAGGCTTAGTGTCCATGTTTATACTCCCTCTCATAGTGCTAAAAGTAATTGTACCTGGGCTTGTACCACATTTTTTCACGGGTGCTGCTGCAGGAGTATTCGGAAATGCAACTGGTGGTAGACGCGGTGCTATGGTAGGAGCATTTGCCAACGGATTAATTATTAGCTTTATCCCTGCGATTCTACTGATCTTTATGGGTGATATCGGCTATGAAGGAACTACATTTGGTGATTCAGACTTCGGCATTGTAGGGATCATAATAATAAATATATTAAAGTTATTTGGTGCAGTTTAATTCATTAGTATGTCTCGCAAACCCTTTAGATGTTTGCGAGGCTTTTTATTTGCTAAAGAAAAGGGATGATTTTGCAAAATATATAAATATTTCACATTATTCCCCTACCTTTTTCACTATACAAATAGAGGAAATCCATTACAAAACAAACTAAATACTCAGTGATTAGAAAATATCGAGAATGATTTAAACCCATTTTCCTGTAGTAAATTGTAAATAATCTGATAGTATTTAATGGTAAAACAAAAAAATCATCGTCTGACCTCTGACTTAGAATAACTTATTGCCGAGATAAATAATACATACAATTGGAGGTATTCATATTGAAAAAATTAATGATGGGCTTTTGCTTAATAGCTTTGTTATTAGCAGGCTGTTCCATTACTCAGCAGGAAAAAGCGCAAGATGACTATAAAGTTGGTATCTTACTTTCGGATGCAGGGCTTGGTGATGAATCGTTTAATGACTCAGCTTTTAAAGGGCTTGAGAAAGCACGCGATGAGCTAGGTATTTTGTTTGATTATAAAGAGGCGCCTGATGGCAATTACGAGCAGAAACTAGAGGAACTTGTCGCAGAAAAGTATAACGTCATTATTGGTTTAGGCTTCTCTGTACAGGAAGCTTTAGAAAAGACTGCGAAGAAATATCCTGATCAGCATTTTATCCTTATAGATGGTCAATCAGATGTTGCCAATATCACTTCAATCACTTTTAAAGAGCAGGAAGGAAGCTTTTTACTTGGAATGGTTGCCGCAATGACGAGTAAAACTGGAAAATTAGGATTTATTGGCGGTGCAAATGTTCCAGTTATCCATCATTTTGAAAACGGCTTTATTGAGGGTGCTCGGTATTTTAATCCAACTATCGAAATTGTTAGTGAGTACGCTGGCACATTTGATGATACCGAGGCAGGTGCCGCAATCGCAGAACGTTACATTAAGAACGGTGTAGATTTTATTTATCATGCAGCTGGATTCACTGGCTTTGGTGCCATAAAGAAAGCCGAAGATATGGGCATATATGCGGCCGGAGTTGATATTGATCAATTTTACATTGCAGAAAAAACTGTCGTAACATCAATGTTAAAAAACGTCGACCAAGCTGTTTTTAAAATGGCTAAAACATTAGATGAGGAAGGAAAAATTTCCGAAAAATCGTTGTCATTCGGTTTAGCTGATAATGGCGTGGGCCTAGCGGATATACGTGTTATTAAACTTACACCTGAGCAACAGGCTGCTATTAAAAAAGCACAAGAAGATATTGTTTCGGGTAAAATAAAAGTTACTGCAGAAAAGGGGAACAGCCAGTGACACTACGAAAAAAATTATTCATGAACATACTTATTCCCATTGTCCTCGCAATGGCTATGATTGGTTTTATTATCGTTCAAACATTTGATATACAAACAACTGCACAAGATGATACAGAGCTATTGCTGGCAGTGGAAGAACTTGAACAAAGTTTAGTTTTAGCGAGCCAATCATTAAATAACTACACTTTTTTAGATAGTGAGGCCAATAAAAATGAAGCTCTTTCAACTTTACAAGAAACGAAAGTAAATTTAGAAAAACTCTCAACTATTGCAAAAATAGCTGAGCATAAGGCCATCATCAAAAAAATCGGGGGTAAATACGACGAATTAGAAAAAGCTTCAGAAGCAGGATTTCTTGCTCACAATCGTCCTGAGATAAAAAAACAATCCATCAGAATATCCGGTATTTTGAACGATATGTATCTACTGAAAAAAGAAACAAATGAATGGTATAAAGAAACGAATGATTTGGCAACACAAAAAATTTCTTTTATTACTACATCAACAATAATAGGAAGTATCCTTCTACTTATTGCTACTATCATTTTTTCGTATGCCGCAACGAAAAAAATTACAAATCCGATTAACCGAATCGTGGATTGTGCACAATTGGTGGCTGCAGGGAATTTGACAATTGACACCTCTTCCCTTCCCTATAAGAAAGGTAGCCGCAATGAAGTTGATCAACTGACTGAGAACTTTTCCAAAATGATTGTTAGCTTAAAAAGCACCGTACAATCCATTGATCATGTAGGTAAAAATGTTGGCCTATTTACTAAAGATGTCACAAGCTATATTGAAACCGTTAACGAAGGCAGTAAACAAATTGCTACATCAACGGACGAATTGGCAAAGGGAAGCCTAACTATTTCAGAAGATATCCAGTCAACGGCTATCCTGATGAATACGATGGCGGATCAATTTACTACTGTTCAGGAAACAAGTGAACAGTCAGCAGTAAACGGTAACAAAGCACTAACTGCTGTTCAAAATGGTCGTAGCTCACTAGAGAAGCAATCCTCTATTGCAAAGGATATTTCATCCACTTCAATTAATATCAAAGAGGCTGTTACTCAATTCTCTCAATTCACAACAAAAATTGAAGGTGCGGCTAATGCAGTCCACGCGATTGCTGATCAAACAAATCTCTTAGCATTAAATGCTGCAATTGAAGCGGCACGTGCTGGCGAAGCCGGAAAAGGATTCGCTATTGTAGCGCAGGAAGTGAAAAAACTATCTCATGAAACAGAAAAGGCAACTACTTTCATCTCTTCGATGGTTACACATATACAAGATGGTATTACACTCATTCTTTCTACGGCAGAGCATGGACATCAGCTTTCAAAAGAACAATTACAATCGATGACCGATACAGAAAAGTCTTTTGAGGTAATTGCAACTCATGTATTAGACATTAATGATCAGTTAAAGCACCTTACGAAGGATATGGAGAAAACAAGCGAAATGAGCCAGCACATGAACAATGCCATTGAAAACATTTCAGCTATTACGGAAGAAACCGCTGCAGGAACAGAAGAAATATCCGCTTCTACTCAAGAACAGTTAGGATCATTCAAAAAAATTAGTGATAAGGTTTCAGAACTTCAAGAAATGACAAATACATTGTCTGTAGAACTAAAAAAATTCACATTGTAAATTTCGTATTATTTTCGTCTATTACTTCAGAGTAATAAGTGCGTTTAATGAAAAGACGCTGATATCTGCTACACGGTATTCACGCTCTCCCGCTAAAGAGCGTCAAGCCGCATACAATAAAATGAGCAATTGTAGCAAGAACTTTTACACATAATTAACCTTCACAATTTTTGGATTGTAGTAAAGTTAAAACTGATGGAGCTCTAAAGCCTCCATCTTTATAGTGAACTGCACCCCAATTGTTAGACACAATCTAACAATTGCAGGTGCAGTTTTTGTATGGCTAAATTTAGAGAAGCCTTCATTATGCTTCGTAAATATATTTTTCTAGTGTGTATTTTTCAAGTTTGTCTTGCGCAACATTATAACCAATACCTGGTAGTTCAGAAACTTGGATATGTCCTTGTTCATCCATGACAATCTCTGGCTCAATAATGTCCTCATGCCAATAGCGGGAAGACGGTGCTGTATCACCAGGTATTGTAAAATTTGACAGTGTCGTAATGGCAATATTATGAGCACGACCAATCCCTGATTCTAGCATGCCTCCACACCATACAGGAATCTGATGCTGCTGACATAAATCATGAATCTTTTTAGCCTCAGATAAGCCTCCAACACGGCCTACCTTTATATTAATCACTTTGCAGCTACCTAGTTCAATTGCACGTCTAGCATCATCGTATGAATGTATACTTTCATCTAAGCAAATCGGTGTATTGAGTTCTCTTTGTAAATTTCGATGATCGACAATATCATCATGCTCAAGTGGTTGCTCAATCATCATTAAATTTAATTTATCCATCTCCTTAAATAATGGTAGATCTTCTAACGAGTAGGCAGAATTGGCATCTGCCATTAAAGGAATATCACCAAAACGATCACGGATTACACGGAGTACTTCGATATCTTTTCCAGGCTTAATTTTAATTTTAATTTTTTTGAACCCTTGTTTTAAATAACCTTCAACGCTTTCCAGCAATACATTCGTATCCTCTTCAATGCCTAGGCTAATGCCAACTGTAATTTCTTTTTTTTCTCCTCCAAGTGCTTGTGCTAAAGGTATGCCCTGCTCTTTTGCATATAAATCCCAAATGGCTGCTTCCATCGCAGATTTTGCCATATTATTGCGACGCACACGAGCAAATTTCTCATTTACTTCATTTGGGTGGTTGAATTCCTGATTAATAACAAGTGGTATTAAAAATTCATCAATAATAGAGAATGCCGTTGAAGCCGTTTCTTCTCCATAATAAGGATAAGCGCTAACAACACATTCTCCATAACCAACATGCTTCTCACCATACGCTTCAATAATTAAGAAAATACGTTCTTGCTGCTTCATAAAACTTGTTTCAAAGGGTGATTTCATTGTCATCTTCATTTTGCGAACTATAATTTTTTCAATTTTCATTTCTCAAAACTCCCCCTACTTGTAATATAAATGACAGGCCGTTTTATGGGCAGGTGAATGTTCGACCAACTCTGGCTCCACCGTCCGGCATTTTTCCATTACAAAAGGGCATCTCGTCTGGAAAACACAGCCTGTTGGTGGATTCAATGGAGAAGGGATTTCACCTTGCAGCTTAATCTTTTCACGTCTTATTCGCGGATTGGGCACAGGAATTGCTGATAAAAGTGCTTTTGTATAAGGATGCATTGAGTTGCTAAAAATTTCATCTGTCGTTGTTTCATCTACTAGCTTTCCTAAATATATTACGCCAATTCGATTGGAAATATGGCGTACAACACTTAAATCATGAGAAATAAACAATAATGTAAAGTTAAATTCTTTTTGTAAATCCTCCAATAAATTCAGCACTTGCGATTGAATAGATACATCTAATGCCGATACAGGCTCATCACAAATAATAATATCTGGATTCATAATAAGCGCACGTGCTAATCCTATAATTTGCACGCACAGGCATTGCCGAAGTTATTGGCGAACAAAAATCACCCTCTGGTGGAGACGATTTTCATTTTTACACAATTAAGAAACCACAATTAAAAGCAACGATGATTGGCCTAGGCTGTAACCTCACTCCTGGACTCCATCATCCTTATATGAGCTTTGATACAGATGCTCTTGAAATCGGCACAAACATCTTAACTAAAACTGTACTAGCCACTTTTCATGCTCAACAATAGATCAGAAAAAAATAGACTGTGGAGAAAAACACAATATTTTTCTCCACCCATTTTGGCTATTTGCACTAAAAGGAGATGTTAGTTAGCAAATGCTTTGTAGGCAAATCTCTCATAAACGGTCAGTAAGACATACTTACTTTCCTAAATCCCACTCTGCTCTTTTCATTGAAACACAAATTCCGCTGGTTCTGTCAATACAGCTCTCAACTATAGCGTGGCACATAAAATCCAAAGATGAAAATACGCGTGATACCTTATTTCAAGATAAATATTTCATTGTTAAATGGAGAACTGCTACTTCATTCCCCTTGTTTTCATAGCTATGCTTTCTATTTGCTTCAAATTGAATAGAATCAAATTCGTTTAATTCATACATTTCTTGTCCAACTTGAATCGAAATTTCCCCTTTCATTACTGTTACATATTCGATAGCTCCTTCATGATGAGGTTCTGCCTCATATACGCTATTCGCTTGCAAACAAGCACGATGCATTTCCAATCCTGTTTCTTTTTTGTAACGAAATATAGTCTCTAATCGCCACATTTGATTTTCTTCTATAATAAATCCTTGTCCGCAGCGTGCAACATTTACTATATCTTCTATCACCATAAGCCTTGATAACGGAATAGATAATCCTTTTGTAATCTTCCAAATGACGCCTAATGTAGGATTCGTTTCTCCTCTCTCAATTTTCCCTAACGTTAATTTACTAACACCTGTTTTTTTCGCTAACTCTTCTAAACTTAATTTCTGTTCATTCCTTATTTGTCGTAACAATTGACCAACTTGCAAAATTACTTCTTTTGTTTGCATATCCTCTTGTTCTTTCATATGAACCCCACTTTCGGTATATTATAATTTACTTTTTATCTAAATAATTATATTATAATATATATTTAGAAAGGAGCGAACGAAATGCGTGCTATCTTATTAGGTATTTTATCATCTGCGTTTTTTTCAGCTACATTTATTATAAATCGAGTTATGAACGTATCAGGAACAAGCTGGGCTTGGACTGCTTCCTTCCGATTTTTATTCGCTTTACCCATTCTATTCTTTATCGTCCTATTTCGCAAAAACCTTCGTCCACTATGGGTAGAAATGGGTAAACATCCTTTGGCATGGCTTGGCTATGGCACAATAGCCGGGGTTGGATTTTATTCATTATTAAGCTATGCTGCTGTCTTTAGTCCTGCATGGCTCGTAGCAGGTACATGGCAAATAACCATTTTAGCTGGTTTGTTATTATCTCCGTTATTTTTTATTACATTGGAGACGACATCTGGAGTTAAACGAGTTCGCGGTAAAATTCCAATGCGAAGCTTACTCGTTTCCTTATTTATTTTAACGGGTGTCATTTGTATGCAATTAACAGAATCTGGGGATATTACTATTTCTCAATTTTTATCTGGCTTCCTCCCTGTAGTTATCGCTGCATTCTTATATCCTTTCGGTAATAGAAAAATGATGGAAGTCGTTGCTGGTCGCTTAGATACATTTCAACGCGTGTTAGGCATGGCAATAGGTAGCCTTCCTATTAGTATTATACTAGCGATTTATGGTTGGACTACAACAGGTATACCAACATCTGGGCAAATCATGCAAGGTTTCTTATTAGCATTATGTTCGGGTGTTATCGCCACAATGACATTTTTCTTCGCTACTGACCTAGCGAAAAATAATCTGTCTTTGTTAGGGGCAGTGGAGGCAACGCAAGCTGGCACAATGATTTTTACTGTTCTTGGTGAAATCCTTTTTTTAAACGGTTCTTGGCCAGTTGGAGTATCTTTAATCGGTATGATCATTATTATGATTGGAATGATAGCTAACAGTATTTTAAATCGGTCAGTTCCTGTATCCAAACAAAAGAAAATAGTATAGTTTAAGAGCGTGTTTTAAACCGAAAACGGATTAAAACACGCTAAATTGAATTAGGATCTATAAAACACAAGATAAGAAAAACAAAATCCCGAAATAAGCTTATATTGCTCAAACGCAAGCTTCATTGAAAATGATCTAAAGGACATCAATAATATCAACGTTAAAGTTGCAACAACTTCGATTTTGACGTAATAATTGTTCTTTTAATAGCTTTTTGAAATTCTTTGATCTTTTATATTTGCAATTTCTGCTTTAGAGCTGGCTTTCATTTTCCATAATCATCCATAACATTATCTCTCCTTTTCTCTTAAAACTCTCATCTTTTTCGACTGCACATCACACAACATAATTGCCTGCTTTTCATAAGGGAATAACTGATCGAGTAAAGAAATTAACGAATGAAAGGATCCCTCATTTACCGCTAAGTAATGTAATGTGTGCTTTATAAAAGTATTTTCTTGCATTAAATCCTCTCTAATGTTTGGTTTTTGCATAAGGAATATAAATACCGATAGACTCGTTTATATAGGCGTATAAAGCTGTTCAATGTCCATCTCTTCCCACCTTTCAATCTATTCTCGTTTGATAAAAAAAGTTGCACTAATTTATTTTTTTGTATTTTTAATAACGAAACGAAACGACACGAGGGGAAAGTGGAAATGCAAAAATTTTATAAAAAGGGATGCTCTTAAAGCCCTTTATAGACTTTAAGAACATCCCACGTAAACATTAGTTACGCAACATTTATTATTCATTTAGACATTCTAATGAAAACTATATTTTGCGAGCATTTCTCCCCAAGGTGCCATTCCAGACTCTTTAAAACCTATACTGCCGTATAGTTTTCTTGCTTGCTCGTTGTCTGGCTGATACCCAAGCAAGATGACATCAGTGCGATCATCCCTACTCCGGATGTCTTCAATTATTAATTTCATTGCGCTCTTGCCATGTCCACGCCCTTGAAATTGCTCATCAATCATAAACCTATATATCCAATAGTTTTCATCATCTGAATCGATCCCGTACATCGCAAAACCGATAAGTATTTCTCCACAATAGATTGCCTTGATCTTCATGTGTGGTAAAAATTTACTTTCTGCAATTGAATACAGATTCGAGGCAATAAACCCTTCCTGTTCTTGCTTTGGCTTCAGTTGAATACAAGCTTCCCAATTACTTTGATCAATTGATCTTAAACTAAGCAAACTTCCGATTCCTCCTCTAGTAGTAGAGAAATCCATGATCACGAATTCTCTACTAAATAAGTTTTCCCCTACTGATAAAACAACCTGTTATTTTTATATACATACTACATCACTCCTCATCAGATGGTAGTCATCATTAAACTGTACAATTATATAGAAATATTGCTCTCTATTTGTACTCTTGTTTATTTCGGCATACAGGAAAAAAATACCTTCTGTATTTCTCTCATCACGTGTCATCGATTTCCGTTCCGCCCCCGCTCCCATCCTTGTCTTCGATATATGTTTATATACCGCCGATCATGCTTAAAATATCTAAATGATTCGCCATATATTCAAATGTTATTAGCAGATGATTTTTATAGGCATTTAATTCACGAATGTCAAGTTTAATACCTTCACATAAGAGCTATTGCATTTCCATTGGTGTTTCTTCATACAATTCTACATAAATCACGAATAACTCATCTTCAATAGCAGAAGACAATTTTTGTTTATAAGTCTTACCTCTTGCTTTACTTTAGAGTTTTATTATAAACCCCTAAAAAAATAATTTCAGAATTTTTAAAACAGAATACATACTTCCCCTTTTTAATTCAAGGTTATTTGTCGCACTTATAGTTCAGTCTATAAATCAAATATTGATGTAAATTTTATGACAGAGTTTATCCATTAGATATAAATAAAAAACCATTCTTGAATTGCTAATTTTAAATTCTAGTTGTTATTTAGTCTTGATTTTTACCTTTATTAATGAAAGCCGGTTTTCAAATAAAAAATAAAGGTGGAATTTTAAATGAGCGTAAAAGGTAAATCATTCATTATTGATGCCGGGCATGGCGGTAAATATGATGGTACAACATCAGGTTCTCGAAAAGAAAAAGTAGTGACTTTAAACATGTCGAAAATTCTTGAAAAAAAATTAGATGCAAAAAGGGCTACTATTTACATGACTCGTACCACAGACAAAGATTTTGGTGGTTCTAATGCAGATGACGATGTAAACAAACGTGTAGCGTATATTAATAATTCGTTCCCGAAGGTTAGTGGATTGGTTAGTATTCACGTTAATACTGCTTGGACAGGACGAATTGGCCCGTTTTATCAAAAAGGTAAAACTACATCCAAGAATTTTTCCCAAGCAATTGCTACTCGTTACGGAACTGTTCCACACGAAGGGGATTTTGCGATCATACGTGATACTACACGTACAGCTGCAACTACCCTAATCGAGTTCGGCCAAATTAATGAAGGTTGGTTAGACAAACCGGCTAGTCTTGAAAGCACTGCCGATTTCATTATCAAAGGAATGGAAGACTATTTCGCAAAATAAATTCTTACTAAAAAACCTAGGTAATTATGACCTAGGTTTTTATTGATTTTCAACAATTCGAGTATTTAAAGTTTTCAATTCATCGAAATTTTCTATTTCTAATTTAGGCTCTGCACCTTCTTTAGAATTAGGGACGTAGTAAACTTTATAAATTAGAGGAATCATAGTATCTATTTCTGCAATTGCTTTTTTGTATTTTTCTTTATCCTGTTCTGAGAATTGTTCGCTTTTATCATATCTATCCTTTAAATCGGTCATTATTTTCAACAAATTATTGGCAATAGGGCTAAGTAATTCTTGTCCTACTGCTAGGTCTATAACGCCCGAACTAGCCTCAATCGAAGTTAAATTTTTGTCAATTTCTTTTATAGAGTCAATTGATAATTCTTTTTTCGAAAGAATAGCATCATAGTTATCCAACAGTTTAAAAAGAGAGTTGCCTACAACACTTTCTAATGTTACTTTTGCTTCTTCTCCCTCTGTTTTGTAACTGTAAATAATTAACACTGCTATTATCACTAATATTAAAGTCATAAAAATCAAATAAATTTTTTTCATTTAATTCCCCCTAATATATAGCTAATAAAAATCTATTGCTTATATAAATATTACATTAACAATTACAAATAGTGAAATTTTGTTATCTACCTATCTCGAAAAAGAACGTATATAGTAGAGAGTAACTGTCTTAATTTTTACCTTTATGGTAGGAGGGGTTATATGAAACAAAAACATAGTACGACTCTTTTTGAGCATTATAGACAGGAAATAAAAAGAATTGCTTGGAGATTGCAATATAAAGAAAAGGTAAAGAGAAAAAAAGAAGTATTTGGTGATGATGAATTTTCATTTAAAACATCCAATTTTGCGCCTACTGTAGAAAGTGAGATTTTTCTTTTCCAACTAATAAATACACTACCATCTGAAACAGGCCGAAACGTTATTAAAGGTATTTATTTAGAAGGTAAGACTGAAAAGGAATTGGCGAAAGATTTAAAAATGTCACAGCAAGGGGTGAATAAATGGAAACAAAATATGTTGAAGCAGTTATATCAAACGATGAATTAGCGAAGTTAATTGCAATGGCTAAAAGTGGTGATAAAGCTGCAATGACTAATATTATTGATATGTATCGCGAGGACATCCAAAATAGTAGTAAGTATATAAAAATGAATAAGGAACATGCTTTTCAAAGTATTATTACAGATTTTATTGAGCTTTTAACCAAGGATGATAAAGATTTGGAATCTCATAATAAGAGGGGACTTTACTTATGGAAGGAGTAATTCAGACTATTTCAACCGTGGGATTTCCAATAGTGGCGTTTTTGCTGATCTTTTGGAAGTTTGATAAATCTCTTGGGCTTTTAACCAAGGCAGTAAATAACAATACAACTGCTGTTCGGTTATTGCTTCAACAAGAAAATAAAGACAATCATTAATAACCCTACATTTATGACATGTTCTAAAGATCATAAAAGATTGATTAAAAATTGTCTTCAAACTTTATTTAATAACAAATAGAAAAACTCCATTTTGAAAAAAATTTGATCAAAATGGAGTTTCGTGATTGTTTATCAGTACATTTGAATTTCATTTGGTACTAGAAGGTCCTAATTCTAAAAAACGCGCTATCATCGCACTAAATCGCCTACGCTAGATACTTACGTTGAAACAGTAGTACCGTTAACAATCAGGTAATTGTATAAATGTCGCTACGTTAAACTATGCCTTATAAATAAGTTAAAATGCTTAGAAGGTAAATTGAGCCAGCAAAAAAATAATAAGCCTTGTACTATTAAACAGCCTGCCGTAATTCTTCTTCATGCATAACCTGTGGACTCGTGTTTTCTTCTCTTCGTTGACAGATGTTATTCCAAATAAGAGCAGAAATAACAAGTAAGGTCCCTACTATATCAAAGATTGTTATTTTATATCCTTGTACCATCATAATGACTAATGTAGTAATTGGAACGAAGTTAATAAATAAAATTCCATTAATGGATGATAGGATTTTCACACCGTAATTCCAACTAAGCAATGCTACAATACCCGGCAGTGTCATCATAAACAATAAATCATATTTAATAGCAAAAATCGTTTCCATACTTGGGACTAATACAACCCCTTGTATCGTCATGATTATTGTGATGATACCTGTTACAGCTGTGCCAAATACACATGTTAAAGTGGAATAGCGCAGAGTAGACCAATCATTAAATGTTTGACCGCCCATTGTATAGATGACCCACCCAACAACACCAATTAAAATGAATGCGAGCGAAACCAGATTATGTTTTAGTGTAAGAAAGAAACCCATATCGCCTTTTGTAATAACAATTATAGCCCCAACAAAAGCAATGATCATACTACTAATCATATACTTCTTCGGTTTCACATGTTTATACCCCCAAAGAATAGCAATCGAAATCATCGGCATGAGCGCTTCCATAATCGACGCTACCATAACACCGGATTTCCCCATTAACATTTGGCCTAAGAAAACAAGCACGTTGTAAACTGTAAACGCCATAGTCCCAAAAAAGACGAGCAATTTACCTTTCCCTTCTAAACGAAATGCTTTCTTCCCTTCTTTCATCCATAATAAAATGACTAATACAATCGATACCGCTCCATATCGAATCGTTGAAAAATAGAGCGGATTTATATATTCAAGCGCATGATCTGCAACTGGAAACATGGCTCCCCATGACATACTTGCAATTAAACACGCGATCACGCCTACTACTATTTGATTTTTTCTCACTGTTTTTCCTCATTTCTATATAACCCTATCAATTATGCCTCGTCATGATTACGACCGGAATCAGTTTTGTGCTTTCGCCGCACGATGTGGCTCACTCAGTCATTGCCACAGGACGTGGCGTTTTTAGACTGAGTTCCTCTATTGCACAATGAGAATTATAAAAAAGAAAATACATCACGTAAAATGATTGAAAGTGATATTAACTATCATTTATAATGATAGTTTTTAAGGGGGTAATGCTCGATGGAACTACGAGATTTACAGATTTTCAAAAGCGTCGCAAATAACGGGAGCGTTAGCCATGCTGCAAAAGAATTAAATTATGTACAATCCAATGTAACTGCACGTATTAAGCTATTAGAAAAGGAGCTCAAAACGCCGCTATTTTATCGCCATAAAAAAGGGATGACATTAAATCCAGAAGGGCGAAAAATGCTTACTTACGTTAATAAAATTTTGCAAGATGTCGAGGAAATGAAACAAGTATTTTTAGATAGTGATACACCGACTGGTACTTTAAAAATCGGTACAGTCGAAACAGTAAGTATATTACCTACCATTCTAGCGTCCTACTATAAAGGATATCCGAATGTCGACTTAACACTACAAGCTGGTTTAACTGAGGAACTTATCAAAGAAGTAGCGGATCACCAATTAGATGGGGCTTTTATAACTGGACCGATTAAACATCCAGTTTTAGAACAATATGATGTGTATACAGAAAACCTCGTTCTCCTATCACAAAACAAATCCTTTCATATTGAGGAATTTATGTCTACACCAATCCTTGTTTCTAATCAAGGTTGCGGCTATCGATCCAAGCTAGAACTCTGGCTCAAAGATGAAGGTTTATTGCCAAAAAGAATTATGGAATTTAATATTTTAGAGACAATTTTAAACAGTGTTGCCATTGGTCTTGGCGTTACACTTGTACCACAATCAGCTGCTGAACATCTTTCTACTACAGGCAAGGTTTATTGTCATCCAATTCCTAAAAAATACGGTACGATTTCAACCGTCTTTATTCGACGAAAAGATGCATATATGACAAATTCGATGGAATGTTTTTTAAAAACAATTGCTGAGCATCAGTATATATAGGGTTATTTCTTTTTTGCGTGATATCGAAAGAGAAGTAGATCCAAACAATAGGAGAGTGGTTTTGATAACATATATAGAGAATGCGGAAAGCTTACGACCTAAAATTGAAGTAGCAACAGGCAAAATGAATGAAGCTGTCTTAAGAAATCAACGCCCGAACATTGCTGATAGAAGAGTAAGAATCACTGATAAGCATCGAACATCGCTGATAGAAGAGCAAAAATCGCTGATAAAGCATCGAACATCGCTGATAGAAGAGCAAGAATCACTGATAAGCATCGAACATCGCTGATAGAAGAGTAAGAATCGCTGATAAAGGATCGAACATCGCTGATAGAAGAGTAAGAATCGCTGATAAAGGATCGAACATCGCTGATAGAAGAGCAAGAATCGCTGATAAAGGATCGAACATCGCTGATAGAAGAGCAAAAATCACTGATAAAGGATCGAACATCGCTGATAGAAGAGCAAAAATCGCTGATAAAGGATCGAACATCGCTGATAGAAGAGCAAAAATCGCTGATAAAGGATCGAACATCGCTGATAGAAGAGCAAGAATCGCTGATAAAGGATCGAACATCGCTGATAGAAGAGTAACAATCGCTGATAAAGGATCGAACATCGCTGATAGAAGAGCAAAAATCGCTGATAAAGCATCGAACATCGCTGATAGAAGAGTAAGAATCGCTTCTCCATTCCAGATAAAAAAATAGTAAAAGAAGGATTACAGATAATCATCCATACAGATTTTTCATAAGAGCATTTTGATCCAAAGAAATAAATCATGATATTAAGAAATCTAAAAAGCGTGTTTTGATTATAAATTAAACCAAAACACGCTCTTATTAAAAATAGATTAACTTCTAGCAAAGTTCTTAATTCCTTAATAAAATTAATTTTTAGCGTGTTCTACATCCCGAGCAGCCCGTCAAATTAAATAGAGAAAGAGCAATAGCTATTCAGCTGTTTAATTTTCAATGAAACAGCTTCTGGTAGTCTAAGTCTGGATTTTTAAAAATGCTTTCCGTGTCTTGTATTGCATATTTTTTAACTATTATGAACTCTATTTTGCATTTTTGTCAGGTTGATGAATTCCGAATATATTGCCTTCAGTATCAATATAGTATCCTTGCCACGCCATTCCTGGTAGTGCGTATTTCGGCATTGCAACCGTGCCGCCATTCTCAAGAATTTTAGCTTCTGTTATATCATAATTTTCCACACCCATTGTACAAGCAAATCCATTTAAGGCTTGGTTTGGCTCCGGAGAAGTACCTTGACGTTGCATTAAAGCACCATTGATTCCAAGCTCGCCCTCATTGCCAGTCACCGCTCCAAAGTAAGGCATTCCTGCATAATCACTCCAGTCTTGAAATGACCATCCGAATACCTCTCCATAAAATTTCTTTGCACGTTCCATGTCACTTACATGAATTTCAAAATGAACTAATCTTCCCATAATATCCTCCTATAACTAAAGAATTAAATTACTCACTGTGTTTGAGTACAATCACTATATATTATTATTACAAGGAATGGAAATAAAAAAGAAGAGAAATTATATGAGCAAATCGAGAATAAACATTCCAATGCTTGTTCCCGATTTTGGCTCTATTACTTTTAAGTTAGTTTACAGCGTTTAAATGATCTTTTAAATACTGTATAAATGGATGCTCTTCTATATCTGATTTGCGTGTACATATAAATAAACTTTGCTGAATATCTGCCTGTTCAACATACACCCGAGCTAGTTTCTCATTTGCTATACTTTCCGTTACACTGTAGGACGGTGCTAAAGTCATACCGTATCCTGCTTCTACTACTTTAATCGATTCATGCAAGCCCTGCATTTGAAGTCCTAATTTAGGTAATGGACCGTTAAACGTGTAAAAAACCGACTCCAATAAATCAAGTGTCGAGCTACCACGTTCCCGATAAATAAAGTCCTCATTCGATAATTTGTAAATGGGGACAGTTTGATTTGCTAAAGAATGTGATGGGTGAACAACAAACCAAAACGGGATATCTACTATTTTTTCAAACCGTAAATCAGGGTGACCCATTTTATTTTGCACGACAAAACCAAGATCTACTTCATAATTCAGGACTTGCTCTTCCACAGATTTTACATTGCCTAGCGACACAAAAAATTCAATGTGAGGATTAGCAAGCTTATACGCTGCTATAATAGGCGGGAGTATATGGTTTATCGGTATATAGGAAGAAGCAATATGTATTTTTTCTTCCTTCGCTAAAAATTTACCAAGCTTGTCATCAATTTGTGCTTCTAAATAAAATAAACGCAATCCTTGCTCATACAAAAACTTCCCCTCAGGAGTTAATTGAATGCCACGTCCTTTCCCTTCAATTAGTTTTGTTCCTATTTCGCTCTCTAATTTCCGAATTTGAATAGTAACAGCTGGTTGGCTAAGAAGCATTTTATTCGCTGCTGCGGTAATTCCTCCAAGCTTTGCTACATTCGTAAAAATCCTTAATGCATGCAAATTCATTTCAATCACACCTTTCTATTCATAAATTATATTTATGAATAAGCAATTATTATATATTTGTTTTATGTATTATTTAGCAGTAATTTAGGTATGAGGTGATTTGATGGAAATTTTACTACATGAATGGTTATCAGTAAATGGGTTTATGTTATTTACAATTGGCTTACTCGCAGCAATTATTGGTGTTCTTTTCGGCGCTGCAGGCTTCGTTTTGTTACCTGCAATGTTACTTATTGGCATTCCAATTCATACAACCGTAGCAGTTAATAAATTCGCGACAGGAATTTCAGCCCTATCCAATGTCGTATCGTTTATAATTAAAGGACATTTATCGGTAAAAAAATTCACATCTTTAATTATGATATCTAGTTTTGGAGGTTTATTTGGCGCATTTTTAGCCACTCGATTATCAGAGCAAGTCATGAATGTTGTAGCTTGCGTATTCTTAATTTTCGCATTTTTCATTGTACTTTGCAGTAATAAATTTATGGTAAAGGATATAAAAGAAACGGAGGAACAATCAATTAATAAACTCATTCCGTTTGTGATTTCTATATATGACGGTGGTTTTGGACCAGGCTCAGCCTTAATGAATGTAACCTATCATCTTAAAAAGCAATATAACTATATAAAAGCAGTTGAGGTAACAAGAATTATTACATTTTCAAGTTGTACAGGTGCATTTCTCTTTTACTACTTTACGGGCATTGTTAATTGGGGAATCGCAATTCCTGTTTCAATTGGCTCTATCGTTGGCTCGTTCTTAGGTTTAAAGATAATTCCATATATCAAAACAAAATGGATTCAAATTTTATTACCCATCATTTTTTTCTTGCTAATTGTTCAGGTCGTATCAGATTTATTGATGTAACACTCATTGGCTAATATACGTTCTTAGGCTTCTCATCTGATGGTGTGCAAATTTATCTTACAAGTAAAGACACAGCGTTATTTTGGTTTGTTTCTTCAAAAAAGGTTGGGCAGTTAGTTATGATGAAAGAAAATAACTGTCTGGCCTGCATGAATTTTACATAAAAATATTTCTGCATCACGTTACTGGTCTATGTTACTATTTCTAAGAAAGTGTTCTAATTGCAAGAAAGCAGTCTAAAAAACTGAAATAAAAAAGCAGATTTGGAAAATGAAATATTCCCCAAATCTACTTTTAATTTTTTAAGTAATCTATATTGAAAACAGGCTATATTTTTAACTCTTTTATCCCTGCTTTTAATGTGTCTGCATCTACTTTTAATGTTCCCCAGCTGTCTTTAGCTGATTTCAAATTAGGTAGTAAAAATTTGAATTTATTTTGTTCCGCTTTTGCAGATGCATTCTCGATATGTCTCAGTACGCCTGAATATTGAGAGTCTAAATCATTCCATTGTGTAGACATAAAAGTAAGAGCGTTAATAGCATCATCGAGTGCATTGTACATCTCACTAATATTACTATGTGCAATGCCAACTACACGATTTAATGTTGTTTTATAATCAACTGTCTGATTTAATTGTGCTAATAACGGTTCTAATTGACCTAATTGATCTCTTGCTATCCCTAACATAATACCACCAGCAATCCACGTAGGAATAGAGGGCACAGATACTGTTATTATTCCATCAGACTCTAATTTTTTATAATAGTTTACTGATTCTAAAACTTCTTTTAGTCGCTTTTGATCATCCTCAACTGCAACCCCCTGGTTTTTTAAAATCGACTGTAAAAGATCTTTGTTACTGCCGAATGCTCTTACATCTTGTCCAACAGCGTCCCTTAATTTAGTTAATTCTCCTATTAATTGTTGTGCATATTTTTGATTTTGTTGAATTTCTTCTCGTAAATCTGTAATCCCTTCTATTAACGTCTCTCCATCTCCTGTATGAATGGCCTCTACAATTATGTCATAATAATTTTCAAATTTTGTATCGTATTCAATAATACCTGTCAATGTATCTATCAACTGTTTTTTTACTTTTGTATCCCATGTAAGGGCATGTGCTCTTGCATCCTTTTGATCTTGTACAATTTTACCAGGTAAATTTGGATAGTCCTTAATATTAATTCCTTCAAAGTTGACATCTGGATTCTTAATTAACATATAAGAATAGGCATTCATAGATTTTGCAAAAAGCCCCGCCATTTGCAAGGTTTCTCTCATCTTCGCTTCATTTGCTGAAAGAGACGTATCACTATTGTTAGTTTGCTCAATCTTACTTGTCTCTGCAAATGCTGCTACTGGAGAAATTACAGAAGTTGTTGTCAAGGTTAAAAGCGTCGATACAGCGAGTACTTTGTAAAGAGATTTTTTTTTCATTTTGTATTCCTCCTAGCTGTCTTTCAATTCTTTTCTTCTTGTTTAAACGCAATGTCTTTTGCAATAAATTCTGCATCTTGATGAATATCATTCCAACTCTGTTTAGCTGCTTTTAAATCATCAGGTATTAAAGAGAGCTTATGTTCTTGCATTTGATCGATATTATCATATAAATCTTTATAATTTGCCCCCATTGTATTCCAGTGTTGCTGAATATTCGTTAGAGACATTATCGCTTGATCCACTGTTTGATACAGATATGTCAAAGTGTCTTTAGCGTTAGTAAGTGCAATAACTGCTTGGTTAGCAAAATCGGCTTTCATCGTTAATTCTCCGATTTTATTAGAAATTTCGTTATAGGAGTTCATATGATTAGATGCCGTAACACCAGCTGCTGTTCCTAAACTAATACCAGCAGAACCTAGAACTGCAAGGCCGCCTACAACAGCCGGTGTAGCTGTTCCGCCAGTCACAACGATTACTACCCCTCCTGCAATCGTTCCAATAACTAAAACAGCTGCTCCCAAGCCACCACCAATTGACCATGCTAATACATTGTCAAAATGGGCCTTCTGAGTGGAACGCAGATTTTCAATTTCAGCTTGAATGTGTGGAATCAATGCTTGTTTTCCCGCTAATATTGCCGTTAATCCACCTTTCCCATCTGGACCGCCAATATTATTTTTAAAATCTATAGTATTTGTATACAGTTTTGTTTTGAAGGCTTCTAACATTTTAATTACTTCTGTAACTTCTTTCGAATTTGTATTAATTGTACTGATTAAATCGCCTATACCTTCTTTTAAGCCTTCCTTATCTTTCTTTTGTACAGTGTCTATCAATGTGTCGTAATAGTTATTAAATTGTTCATCATAATTTACAATATTACGTGCTGTCTTTTGAATTTTTGGCTTCGCCGTATCTAACCAATAATTCGCGTGGATTCGAGACAGTTCCTGATTAAGGTGAATATTTTTGATTAATTCTCCCCCTCCTGAACCTAAATCAATATTGGATAGATTTACATTCGGCTGTTTAATCATTGTTTTTGCGTACAAATCCATTACAAGAATATGAGATCCTGTTTGAGCTAACGCTTTTTTCAGTCCTTCAGGTCCTAATGTATAATAATTTCCTATTTTTTGTTCCAGAGTAATCTGTTCTTGTGCAAGTGCATGAATAGTGCCACTGTTAGTTGCGGTTATAACCGTTGCTAAAGTGGCCACAGTTAATACTTTAAAAGGGAATTTCTTCATATTAAACTCCTCCAAACCTTCGATAGATTTTTATAATTTTAGAATATTAAAATTTATCAACTTGTTCCTCTAGTTGACTTATTATATTTTTCAATCGTCTTAATGTCTCTTTTTGAGACGGATTGTCAGTAGTATCAGCATCAGTACTTAATTTTTTGATACTATTTTTTATTAAATTCAAGTCTTCTTTATAGCGTTTCAATAGGTCAAGTTCTACATCCACTTGGCTAGCAAATGTATGCAAATCATCTTGCATAAGAAGTAGCATTGATTTTTGTAAATCTGCTATCGTTAGTTTCGTTGTTAAATCATATAATTTTTGATTTTGTTGTCCTAAATCATCTAAGTATGCTCGTTGTTCTGCCTTTAGATTATTTACTTCAGCGAAGGTACTATATGCTTTTTTGATTTTTTCTGGGTCAATTGCTTTCATAAGGTCATACTCTTTCGCTTTTGTAGCTGCCGCTGCAGCAATTTCACCTTTTTTATTTTTCTCAATTGCTTCACGAGCTTCTTTTTTAGCAGTTTCAATCTCTAAAGCAGATTTACCCTTTTCTTTTGCTTCTTGCTCTGCTTTTTCCTCAGCTTCTAGAATAGATTTATTAATTTCTTTTCCTTTGTTATACGCCGCCGCCGCTGTTTGTGCAGCTGGGTCGATAATATCTTTTACAAGACTATAAATCTCTTGGAATATTTTAAGTCCTTGTACATTTAAAGCTCCCGGAAGAAATGCCATTTGCTGCAAATCATTTTGAATTAATTTTTTGGTATCTAGTAATTCGTCTTTTAGCTTGTCTATCTTCCCCGTTCCCTCTAAACTTAGTACCCCCTGAGCTTTTGTCACATCCGTATCGAGATCTTTAAGTTTTTTTTCAAGCTGTAATTTAAGGTCTGTTAATTCATTAATCTGAAGTTGCACATTTTCTTGATTCGTTATAGCCATTTCTTGAAGGACTTCTAATCTATCCAAAAAACCTTCTCTATCGTCCTTATTATCTACATACCCTTTCAATGTTGGATAATAATGATTAAATTTAGTGGCAAATCCTTTACTTTTTGAATTTATTAGCATTAACTTTGGATAATGTTCCGATGACCATTCTTTCATATCCTGTTTTATTAGAAATTGCTCTGTGTTTAAAGCTGGTACTTCCTCTAGCTGTACATTAGGGCTTATTAAAGCCTGATCTATATATAGTTGAATCAATTTAGACTGTGCACCTAATTTTCTTAAAGATGAGGAAATAGCGATGTTCTCTTCTTGAACTTCCGCCTGAACTAAAGGCGTTGTAAAAGTATGTATAGGAATAGCCCCCGTTGTAAAAATGGACGTTATCATTAGCCCTGTAATTATTTTCTTTTTCATTTTGTTTACCTCCTTCTATAATATTTTTCAAAGTAATTTATGCAATTACTTCTTAAGTACCTCTCTATACTTATTGTTTCAGGAAAGATCCTTGCCAAAATGATTTATACTTTCCTACAATGTAAATTTTAGGTATTGTCACAATTTTTGGCAAACTGCAGTGTAAAGAATCTATTTTATGTGTAAAATAGTTAATTCTCGCTGTAATATTGATTTTAAATAGATTAATAAGAACAAAATTAACATGAATGTGCCATAATATGGCGAAAATAAGCAGATTGAAATTGCAATATTGACATATTTTAGCCAACGGAATAGGCAATAAATCTTCAAATTTTAGACATACTGGTCATTTTAGAAAGGACGTATTTATTGCTTTCCATTCCTTAGATAAATAACTAAAGAACCAATTGCCGATTAAAGATTGGCAATTGGTTCTTAGAGTAGATTTTTGATTTGTTTAGTAAAAACTGATTAGCTCCGACTTTAAAAGGTGTAGATTAAGTCTATACTTTCATCCAGCGCGCATTTCTCCCTTTTGAAATAAGTTTAATTTCACCTAATAGTTGCAAATCAGTTAAAGCTTTACTAATAGTACTTTCAGCTATATCTGGGTAAATGCTTCGAATGCATTCTTTTGTAAATGGTTGCTTTTGATGATGAATAAAATTTTGAATTCGCTCTACCTTAGTATGTTTACATATAGAATCCAGTACTCTGCTATGTAGATCTTCATAAGCTTCTAAAATAATAAGTAAGAACTCTTTTAGCCAGAAGCTACTATTATGCCCATTACAATACCAATTAACCGATGATTTAAATATGGCTTCATAGTATTCTGACTCTCTCTTCTTTATATATTCATCTAAACAAACATATTTTACAAATGTATGTCCGCTTTTTACTAATAGTAATTGCATTAACATAATTGTTAATCTACCATTGCCTTGACTAAAAGGAATTATGCAATAAAAGTTCAATATAAAACGAGCTATTAATATAAGTGTAGGTAACTCTTTTTTCTGATGTAATAAATTGTACTGGTTACATAGTTGTTCTATTGCCCGCGGAATATTTTCAGGTGGAAAAGGACGATAACAAATCGTATGCATCCCTTTTTCGGGAAGTCCTGGGATAGAAAATGGCTTTTGGCGCCATTTTGCACCGTCAGAGGTATTATAATGAATTAATTGGAAATGCAATTCTTGTATAGTATCTGGACTTATAGAAAAAGTACAAGATTTTTTATGTACTAAAGACAAAGTTTCATAATAACAAAATATCGCATCTTCCGAAATTGATTGGGGCATCATATCATCTAAAATAAGTTCTTTTAATCGCTTATTTGAAACTTTTATATCCTCATAAACTGAAATATAATTTTTTATGTATTGTAGGGGTATAGCTTTTTCAAGGCTAGTGAATATGTCAGGTCTTTGCTCTTTATAAGCGGTCAACATTCCTTTATATTCACTAATTTCACTGACCAAGTTTATTAGTTGTTGCTCAATATTTATGTACGGGTCTTCGAAATAATTTCTCATTTTGTTCCTCCTGTTACAATCTCTCAATGCTCTATTACAATAATAAATTTTTGTTGTTAGGATTTCCTAATGTTATTCAGTATTACTATTCAAATAACATCCGGTTTAATAGAGCTTTTACTTTCTAAAAAAGAGGATTAATTTATTATTCAAATTTTTGTATAAAGTTTAGACTGATTTATTCAAAAAGTGGATGTATCGTAAATATAGATGTTAGACATTAGACATTATTAAATATCGGAATATTATCTTTTAAATGTACTGATTTTTATTATTTTTTGTGACATTTTATATATATTTTTTCTTCCCGCTATATAATCATCCATTTAGGTATGTTGAACAACTAAACCCGCTTCGTTAGTTCAATTTACTTCAACAAAAAGAGCGTTAATCCCTTGTTGGATCAACGCTTTAATTTCTAATTAAACTATACCGATTGGATCTGTTTAACCTTTTGAATTATTAGGATTTTCAAGAATAAAACTAAAGAGAGCAATGTATGTACTATACTAAATATAATCAGTCCTGATGTGACATCTGGTTCTTTTTTAAAGTTGAATAACGAAGGAACTCCCACGTAAAAAGGTAGTAAAACGTAAATGTAATACATTACTCCAAAGTATAATACTAGTAAGAAAATGATCACACAAAATCTACTGAAACTAGGTTTCGCAAAAGCAACCCTATGCCTTCCTTTTGCTAAATTATAGCATGTTGATCCTAATACAGAGATTAAAATAATACAAATGAAGATTGTGATACCCAGAATTATCTTAGCGGCAGAATTCACCTTTGGAAAATCCTTACCTAATAAAGGTTTAGGGGTTCCTCCCTCCACTATTCTAAATAAATTAAATCCAGAATGGTATGTTATATCTTGTTTCGAATTTGACAAGAGAACAAGACCAAAGGATTTATCAGAAGAAAGGACCATCGTTGAAGTGAAGCCTGGTAACCCACCCTCCATATACATATTATGAGGATATACATACCAATTGTACCCTACGCCATATTTATTAGCTTTGAATATTTCAGTAATACTATTTGAACGAATCAGATTACCCGTAGGCGTTATTCCCCCGTTGAGTAAACACATCATAAACTTTGCTAAATCTGTGGCATTTGAGGATAACCCAGCCGAGCTAGATGTAGCATAGACTAGCTTTTCCTCATAGGGTTTAATTTTCCCCCATTGATAGCGATGCCCCATTGCTGTATTGGAAAGGTGATGATTATCAAATGTAAAATACCCTGTTCTGTTCATTCCGAGAGGCTTAAAAATATTGTCATCCATATATTTTATAAAAGGGACACCTGAAACTTCCTCAATAATTATTTGTAACAAATCTGTATTCATATTGGTGTATTCAAAAGTTTCACCAGGTTTTGCAACTAACATAACATTACCTAGTTTATCACTAATTTGCTCTATAATCTCCCGGCGATCTACACTTTTAACATCATGAACATTGAGACGACTTGGCAAACCACTCGAGTGATTAAGTAAATGTTTAATAGTAATTTGATTTGACATTAAAGCATCTCTTGTCTTAAACCAAGGAAGATAGTCAACAACAGGATCTTCTATACTTAAAAATCCTTTCTCCTGAAGCTGCATAATAGCTAATGTGGTAAACACTTTAGAAAGCGATCCTAAGTTAAAGTTTGTATTTTCGTCAATCTGCTGGGTATCTTCTCGTATATCTAAAATTCCAAAACCTTTAGAATAAATAATCCCATTAGAATCAACTAGTGCAAAGGCCATCCCCAGAATATCATGTGTTTTCATGTTGCTCTCAATTTCAACTTCAATCAGTTTTATTTTCTCATCCCTATTACTTATTGTTGCCAAAACTTTATCTGTAGACATAATTAGTAAAATACAGAGAATGCTAGTAATTAAAACTATACTCTTTTTAATCATACTTCCCCCTACTCTTTAATATTAAACCACTCTACATCTAGTACTGTTTTAACTACTGTACGAAGTATCAAAAGATTTTTTAAGGAATCTTTTTCGAAAAAAAATAAACAATGTTGCGAACTTGGACTATTACTGATGTTGCAACATTGTTTTCTTATTATGAATTGTTTTTTTTCGATTCCATTTAATTTATATATTGTTGCTGTTGGCGTTGTTGTTTAGAAAGTTCTCTTATTGCAGCAGGTAATAAATATTTATTCACCGCATCAGTAAGCTTTTCTGCTACCTCTCCTTTATTATATATTATTATTACTTTTTCAATTTTCTACTTCAGTCAAAATTTCCTAAAACCATATAACTTTTTTCCCTTCATATTCTATAGAATCAGATTGAATTTTGAGGGGAAACGTTGGGATTGAATTCACGGCTCTTCATTGGATTTACGTTGTTTTTATTGTCCTTATCATTGGATTAATGGTTAAACGTCACGATACCACCCTCATTTGTGTACTAGGCAGCAATCGTTGCTACAGCCCTTTAATAAAAATACTCACTGGTATAACGGTCCCATTCCTGCTAATATTCCAATCATCGTTTTACCCCCTAAAATATGTCACTATCTTCTCTATAATTCTAACAATAGCACCCAATTTCCTTATAAACAGTTAGACCCAATACAGCAAAAGAGCGCAATCCTTCCTGGATAACGCCCGATTCTTGAAGAAGCTACTGCATATTGTCTTCGTACTGTGTAGCAGGTAATTAATTTTTAACAAGCTTAGATGTGTCTTCTTCATCTACACGATACTTTCCCCTTAATGCTCGAATTTTCCCTGCTACATCTGCTTGTTCAATGTTTTCTTTTGCATAACGTTTCACGTCATTATTCCCGACGCATACGCTATGTACTGCATGTTCAAACAAGCATTGGTCATTGCTATCATTCCCAAAAGCAATAAACTGTTGAATGTTCAACCTATGTAGTCCACTAACTTTATTAATCCCTAGAGGGCTAATGTCGATGGCATGTTCAGTTTTATAGTGTGTGACTATGACTGGAAATGCTTCAAGCACTTCTAACACTTCCTCATTTGGTTGGAAAATAACTAATTTGCTGACTGGAAGTAATTGTTCCAACGGTATGTTCGTTGAATTGGTTTTATCGATATTTCGATAAATAGGATGTGCAATATCACCTGTAAAGGAGTAATCCCACTGACCATCTGCTAAATATTTCAACTGATGTCGATGAATAAGTGTGATGAGTTTGTCCAAAATTTGTTGTTCAAAATGTGTCACTTGAATTTGCCCATGATCATAAGTAAATGTTCCATTTCCTCCAACTAATAGACCTTCATGAAAATCCTTTGGTATGATAGGTACTAAATCACGAATAGGTCTAGCTGAGGCAAAAATCACTTGATGCCCTGCTAACTTTAATTCTTGAAGTGCTTCAATAATTTCTCTATCAATACTTTTACCATCAAAGCAAAGTGTTCCATCTAAATCGAATACAAAGTTCATTTGAATCCCTACCTCTTTATTAATTAACTATAACTATATTAAAATTAATACTATTAATACAGGACAGATGTCTCGGAGGAAAAAATGAATCAAAGTCTATTTAAATCTATTTATAACTACACTTTTACACAAGAACTAACTTCATCCCTTATTGTATGTCCTTTCCAACCAAATGAATACATTCTAAAAGCAGGAGACCAGATAGACGGAATATATTTTTTACTGTCAGGAAGGTATATGGTATCAAGTTTAGAAGTGACTGGGAAAGAGTTACTATTAAGGTACTGCCAACAGCCCTCGATTATGGGCGATATTGAAATATTTACAGATTGTTTAATTGTATCTAACTGTATCGCTGTAGAGCCATGTGAAGTTTTAATTATTCCATTAGAAGTGTACGAAACTCATTTAAAATTTGATAGTAAATTTAATCAATTATTATTGAAAGAGTTAGCATATAAGCTCCTAACTTGCACAATTTCATCTAGAGTTAATGCGCTTTCTCCAGTAAATGTACGTTTAGCAGCTTATTTATGTACTGTTGAATCCCCAACACATGTCAATCAATACATAAAAACAAATTCTTTAGATGATGTTGCCTCATTAATTGGTACTACAAAAAGACATATAAATCGTATCCTAAAGGACTGGACAGAAAAAGGGATTATCATTCGAGAAGATAATGCGATAGAAATTTTGGATTGGGCTAAGATGAAAGAAATTTCTGAAAATGTACGCTTTGAATAAACATGGAAAAACAAAACTTCATAAACTAAATTCTGAGGTTTTTCTTTTCCTTTAATCCTCTCTACTTGGTCACTTCGATTTAGAAGTGATCATTTTTATGTCTATGTTTGACAAAATAAATAGTAGTTATACGTGAAATCAAGGAACGATTATAGTACTTTCGCACTTTGTTGCGCTATGGCTTTTTCATTTATAAACAAAATAAAATCTACAAAAGCTTAATTCTTCAAAACCAATCTACTCCAAATTCTTCTAGTCTAATTCTTTTTTTTGCTTTTTCAACAGTATTTCTATCACTTTTTACTTTTATAAAACTCCATTTTAATTGCTTTAAGGTATTCAAAAACCTATTTTTTCGTAAAAAAATTTATTTAATTCTCTTTTTATAGACTAAGCGCCAATCACCTTCCCATTCTAATTCATAAAATATAGTAAAAATAAGATATTTTTTTTTGAAAATCTTTCTTTATAAAAAATGCCTATAACTTACGGGGTCAAAAACATATGAAAAAGGGAGGTGAAAAAATAATGGGAAAATTGGACCCGCAAAAATTGATTTGTGACAGTTGTTGTGAAAATAATCGAATTTTTTGGCCCCGTATGAAAGCTATTGATGTAGGTTCTATTCAACCTCCTCCAGTTGCTATCCCTGAAGGAACTATTATTCCAATAATAAATAGATATTTTTATATTGTGACAGATGATATTGATTTAACAAATGGAACAACTCTTCCTGCTAATTTATTTACAGATGATACTGGCGATCCAGTAACAGAATTCAAGCTTTTTAATCCCAATGGATATGTCAATCTTTACATCAATGCTGTGATGCAAGAAGGCGGTGCTTATAAAGTAACCCCGGATTCATTAATCCTTAAGCCATTTAATACAACTATTTTTGCCGGAACTCCAATCATTATTGAATCATTGGGTTTCCAACAAATGTGATAGGAGAATCTGCTAAATTATTCTTTTTCCCTTGAAAGGAGGTGAAAAAAATGGCACTTTCAATTATTAATATTCATGTAAACGTTAATGGTACTTCCACAAGATTTTTTGATGTGTTAGCAGCAGATTTAACAGTTGCTGACGGTACTACAATCCCCGCAACTGCCTTTCTAAATGATAGTGGAACTGCTGCGACTGCTTTTCCAGTAGTAACACACGGCTACTATAATTTCTATATAAACGGTGTATTACAAGAAGGTGGATCGTATACAATTTCTGCAACAGAGTTAACTTTTAACGGTGTTACTGGCACAATCTCAGCCGGAACTCCATTAGTAGTAGAAGCTGTAGAATTAGTTACACAAACTTAATGATTAATTTTTAACTAATCGCCTGTTGAAAATGTCTAGCCTTTCTTCTACCTTTTGTACAAGGGTCACTTTATTTCAGGTGACCCTTTATTTTTAATTTCCTGCCAAAGCTCCGATTTGAAAATAGTTATGAAAAAGCTGTTCATATAGAGATAATCCTCTAAAAAACTACACTTCAACTTCAAGCCTGTTCAAGAGTGAATGTTTTTCATCTGTACTGCCCAAATTCACAATATTTTAATGTTTAAATTTCAACACAAAAACTGTACCTCTTGCTCCCGATTGGACACTAATGGCTCCATCATGCAAATCAATTAACTGTTTAGTAATAGCCAACCCTAATCCTGTACCCGTTGTATCGTCTGTAGTATTTGTCCCTCGATAATATCGCTCAAAGAGGTTATCAAGCTCCTTCTGAGGGATTCCAGGACCTTTATCAGCAATGGTCAGCATAATTTCATTACCGATATTTTTCGCTTCTACACTTACCTTTGTACCATCAGGCGTATATTTTTTAGCATTAGTTATTAAATTGTCTAAAATGCGCTTTAATAAAAGCTCGTCTGCTTCGAGCATAACATCCCCATAAACCTTTACAGACACCTGCTCATCTTCATATTGAGGTAACCATATGTTGAGTGGTAATAACACTTTTTCAAGCTGGATCGCTTTATTTTTTAATTGGTACGTATAGGTTAAATCTTGTATAAGAGCATCCATGTACGTCGCCTTCTCCTGCATTGTAGTTGCAAAGTCGCGCATTTCTTCATTTGTCCACTCATAATCTTTAGAAGCAAGCATGGTTGAATAACCATATATAGAGCTTAACGGTGTCTTTAAATCATGTGATAAGCCTGTTATCCATTCTTCACGTAATTGCTCTGCATGCTTAATTTGCCGTTCATTAGAGTCAAGACGTTCCGATAAGTGATTGAGAGATTCATCAACTGGCTTAAATAACTTAAATTTCCTTTTTAATTTACCTGTCTTTCGGTGATGTACCTTCTTATCTCTTACTTCACTGTAATCAAACTGTGTAAGTCGCTCTATTCGAGATAGTATATACACAAGCGGACGAACAAATTGACGAGAAATGCTAATTGATAAAAAGAATACCCCTATTAACATGATAATACTTTCACCAAAGAAGCTGAAAATAAATAAAAACATTGCATTTTTAAAAGGATCTTCCAAAGGCTTGTATGACGGATTTGGCATCCGTACAACTAGTGTCGAGCCATCCTCCAAAGCAGCATTCTCTATAAACTCTTTATGTTCAAAAATATCATATTTCTCTTCTAGCAATTGAGGCTTATGTAGCTTTTTATAACGCTCTCCAATGATCTCTATCCTATCCCATTGCTCATTATAGATTTCAACAGATGCCTTATTGTCTTGTAAATGCTGGAGTACCACATTTGAAATTCCCCCTGTAGCTTTCCAATTTTGCAGTGCCTCCTCAAAAAGTGGTTGGACAGATGATATAGGTAGAAATAACAAATAATATTTAGGAATCTCCCATGTGTGCATCCCCGGGCGTTGAAGAGTCATTATTTCGTTATCTGTCATTCCACATAGTTCACATGAATCTCCTGTGTAATCAACAATATCCATCGATTCATTGAACAAATATAATTGCCCTGCATTCTCTTCAGCTCGCTTCACTAAATAATCAGCAAGCTTAATGGATTTGCCTTTTTCTATGACAGCATTATCTTCAATTTCAGAAGAAGTCATTGTATGAATATTGTCACCCATATGACCAATGAGAGATTGAAAGAAAAACACCAAACAAATAATAAAGCCTGAAATGATTAGTAAATAAAAAATGCTGAAATAAGATACAAAACGAAGCGTTAATCTCCTAGCTGGCTTCATGAAAGAACATCTCCAACAAGTTTATAACCAATACCCCTTACAGTTATAATGTAAGTTGGTTTACCTGGATTCTTTTCAATTTTTTCACGTAGTTTTCGAATATGTACCATCACTGTATTATCATCAAACAAACAATCACCCCATACACGCTCATAAATTTGCTCCTTCGATAATACTTGCCCTGCATTTTCACATAAATACTTCAGTAAGTGAAATAATCGCCCACTAATAATTTCCTTTGTACCATCTACCGTTATCTCTGCTGCATCCATATCAAATGTGAACCCATCACATGTGAATACATGGCTTTTTGATACAATCTTTTTCTTCATATATCTTGTAAGCTGTACCTTCACCCTCGCAACGAGCTCAAGTGGATTAAATGGCTTCGTAATATAATCGTCTGCACCGTTCATAAAACCGCGAAGCTTATCTGCATCACTACCTTTTGCCGTTAAAAAGAATATAGGCGCTTCACTATGCTCACGAATAATATTCGCCATATCCAGCCCACTCCCATCAGGAAGCATAATATCTAATAGATAAAAATCAAAAACCTTTGCTTTAATTTTATTTTTTGCTTCTTGAACAGTACAGCAAAGTGTAATGTCTAAAAACCCCTCTTTTCTTAATATAATTTCAATCATTTCCGCAATTGCACGTTCGTCCTCTAACACTAAAATTGACGCATCTTGCATACTATCACCTTCTTTTAAGATTAATTTAAAGTAGTCATAATTTCACAATAAGCTTTACCAACCACTATGTATAAGATAACCAATTAAGGAGATTAAACGCAATCAAAAAACGTGTTTCCTTTATTGATACAATACGTGGGTTCGGCCCTTAATAGCTAGTGCTTGTACTCTACATGATAAATGAATATACAACAAAAGCCTCATAAAACAGTGATCTTTTCATCATAAACAGTCATATCCCTCTTATAAAACTTTATAACCTTTTATTCAGTTTTTAAGACTTTATTAAGATGCTTATTATCTTCCTATAAGGTTATGCCCATATACTTACACTATATTAAATAGTATGGTTACATGTTTAGAAATAAAACGAGTTTCTTTTATTGATTTATGCAAGGATTTAGTTCACCCAGGATATTACTTGCGAATTTACTTATTGGAAACAAAGAAAAGTATATAGGTTGAAATATGTACCGCGCTAAAAAAGCGAGGTCCATTTGAGCAGATTTTACATTTGTGGACGCACAGAAGGAGGGTAACAGAATGCTGACGTTTATCTATGAAGTATTTGTCTTTTCAATTACTAACTTAATATTTGATAGCTTTGACAAAATAAAAAGAAAAAAGAAATAGCCCTCTTAGCTAAGGTTTCCGACTCAACTAGAAAGACTCCAATGAAGTTGTACATCGAAGAGGTGCTTTGGTCTAATAGCAAAATAATGAATTGGGAGGTTACATTTTTGGGAATAAAACGAGTTTCTTTTATTGATTGTATGCGAGGATTTAGTTTACTTGGGATATTACTCGCGAATTTGCTTATTTTTCAATTTGGAATTATAGGAAAGGATGAAGTAAGGGGTTTATCACAGCTTGATCAAGGTGCACTGTACTTCTTGAAAGTTTTTGTTGTAGACTCATTTATGCCGATTTTCACATTGCTTTTCGGCTTTTCACTTATGAAACTAGTAGAATCTGTACACCGAAAAGGTAGAAAAAGTAGATGGGTAATTCTTCGTCGGAGTATTGGTCTTATTGCATTAGGTTGGCTACATTCAGTAATTTGGGAAGGTGATATTTTAGTAATTTATGGTGTAACGATCCCTTTATTAATTCTTTTTATCAATCGAAAAGCAAAAACTACATTTATTTGGGCAGGGATACTGTTTGTTACTTCTACTGTGCTGTTGTATGGACCAAGTGAGGTCTCAATGAAGCAACAGCAAAGGATTGATACTTATATTGAAAAAGAAAGTCATACATATGTAAATGGTACTTTTGCAGAAACATATGATTTTCGTAAACATGCTGAAATGCCAGGAATGGAAGATCCTTTAGTTTATATGGTCAAAGTGATATTTGGACTAGTTTTACATTTACCATTATTTTTAGTAGGGATGGGTCTAGCCAAAATACGTGCATTTGAACATATGGAGCAGGAGAAAAAGTGGTATATGCTAGGGGCACTTCTTGTACCAATTGGACTGTTGTGCAAGTCTCTAGGACTAATGAAAAATAGTTTTTCTCCTATGTTTTCGATGGGCGGCGCTATGTTATTATCGTTAGGGTATGTATGTTTAGCTGCCTTACTGTATAAATTTTGGCATACCTCTATTATTTCACAGGTCTTTGAATATGTTGGTAAACTATCGCTAACAAATTATTTAATGCAATCCATTATTTGTACGACTATCTTTTATGGCTATGGCTTAGGGTTGTATGGAAAACTTGGTGTCTTTAATGGCATTTTGTTAGGCCTTATTGTATATAGTTTGCAATGTGTAGCGAGCTTTTTCTACTTGAAAAAAAATAAACGAGGTCCATTTGAACAGAATTTACATATGTGGACGCACTGGTCATACCCCAATCATCTAAAGCAAAAAAAGCAAGCTCAAAAAGTCGTTTGTTAGATATGAACAAAGAACCTAAGAAAAGAATTGCCATTTTATAATTTTTTAGAGCGATGTTTTAATCGCTCTTTTTTCATTTAATCCCTATCTAGTGATTCCGGAGTTATGCAAACTATTGGTAACTAATTACTAGAGGCTTCACACGGTATTGCCAACATCTCGGTGTGGGCCTAGCTGCTGTAGTTCCATTAACAAAGGGAATTGCAGTCGTTGGCGCCATTACAGGCATAGACAATTCTGGCTTCTCAAATATTTCCTTAGCAGATTCCTTGTTTGGCAATGCATTGGTGGTGGTACCGCTACTTTAACAGCTTTAGGACAAATAACAGCGATCTTTGCAGGAGGAGGAACATTAATTCCTTGGGCTTTAATCCCTGCTGCTATTTGTAATGTTAGCCCCTTCGAACTTGCATGGCGTAATTTATTTCTAGTGGCGATTGGCATTGTGAATACAACTATTGTGGCTGTATTTTTAATAAAACATTGTAAAAGTAATGAACTCTTTAGTGGTTCTTTTCTACACAATTATAATGGTATAATTTAACTATACAAATTAGAAAGGTAGATGAGTTCAATGAAAGTTTCCTATTGGCGCGGAGCAAAAATTCGGTTAAGAGCGCCTAAGTCTGAAGACATTCATATATTTGAAAATTTAGATGATGACATACTTAAAAACCTTGATTCAATCGCTTTCCCCCGGACAAATCAGCAAATTGAAGAATGGATAAATGAAATATCACAAGGGGCATCTACTGACAGTGATGATTTTTACTGGATTGCAGAGGATGCTTCAAACAATGTCGTGGGGACAATTGAGGTTTCTGGTTGTGATGGAAAGAATGGGACATTTGACTATGCTATAACGGTATTTCCCCCACATAGAGGAAAAGGGCATGCAAAAGATATGATTTTAACGATTTTAAAGCATTATTTCTTTGAACTTCGCTATCAGAAAGCAACAATTTGTGTTTACTCCTTTAATGCATCTTCTATAGCTCTACATAAAAAACTGCGATTTGTTGAAGAAGGCCGATTAAGAAATATGATTTATACAAATGGTACCTTTTATGACGAGATCTATTTTGGAATGACCAAGGATGAGTTTACTAAAATTCACTCTAATTAGTAAGAGATGGCTTCTGTTCATTGCAGAAGTCATCTCTTTTTTTTAAGGCTCAATATAAAATTTCCTTCTATTCTCATGAAACAGCTGCTGTAATTGATATTCGCTAATACCTAAAACATAAGCTTCACACATTATTTGTTCAACCTTTATAGAAATTTGTTGAAGGCTAACACTCTTTGCTTCAGCAGGCTTATTAACAGTTGCTTTTGAGTTAGGTTTTATAGCGATTATTCCCTTCTTCTGAAGCTCCTTGTAGCTTTTATGAACGGTATGAAGATTAAGGTTTGTTTCGGCTGCTAAATCACGAATAGAGGGCAATGGATCACCATTTTCGCAAATTTTTCCTGTCGCTATTTCAAAAAGTAGTTGCTGGGTTAACTGTTGATAAATAGGAATTTTACTCATTGGATCTATTTTCATATTCAATTGTTCACGTTTCCTTTCATATGGCTTATCGCTAAAAGTTGATGTCATTTGTGAAAACGTATATCATGCAAATAAGTTGGTTTGGTAGTGGATGTGCGACTCCTTGGGAATCAGGTCAAAGATGAAACCCTGAAGTACATGTTGTTGGTCACTCAGGTGTTTTCATAGAATGTGAAGTTCATAGCCCGAATCCCTCTATTTTATTTCACTCTTGCTACCCAAACACTTTTCTGAAAGAAGTTAAAATTTCTTTTTCGCAATAAAACTTTGCATAGTAACAGTCATCAATAAAACGAGCAGCAGTGTTCCTATAATATGGAGGCCATACCAAGTTTCCACATCACCCGACATTAGAATATTTGTTGCATACATACTATTACTAGCAGGATTAACAATGTCTATTAATGGATGTAGCCCAGCGATAAAACGACATATTAATAGACTAACAATACTTATTAGTGCAATAAATGCAGTACTTTTAAAAAATGTACTCATCATCGCAACAAACGTAATGATAAATAACAACCAAACACAATAAAATACTAATGCCCATAAAGCTTGTGTCAAAGGAACAGTAGTAAATAAGTACGCTGAATAGCCATAGGACACTGCATAGCCAAGAGCTATACAGATAACAGCCAATATATAATGGATGATGATTTTACTTTTTAAATAAGAAGCTATCGATACTGGCCTTGTTAGGATAAATGCCATCATGCCATTTGCTTTCTCTCCTTGGATAATACTCATAGTAGCAATGACCAGAATAATAATGCCTAGCTGATCAAACTGTGAATTTAATGTTGAGGCAAGTACCTCCTGTCCCACAGGCTTTGCCATCGTAGGATCAATTGTGATACCTTGAACACCACCAGCCGATTGTAAAATAACAGGTAAATAATACATCATAATCGGCTGAGTTAGCCCTAGTAAAATAAATACGATTGGGAGCCACAATATTTTAAACTCCCTTGCCATTTGCTGTACTTCTTTTTTGCTTAATGCAATAAAAGCATTCATTCATTTACACCACCAATTCTAAAAATATTTCTTCTAGATTGTCTTGAATACCCACTTCAAATTTAGTAATCATCACTTTTGAATCCAGTCCGTGCTGTATTAATCGATTAGCATCTGTTTCCAAATTTTCAACGTGGATTTTGAAGCCATTTTCACAGCTTTCGATTTTCTGCACATAAGATAATTGTTCAAGCATTGTTAACCACTGAAAATCTACCTTGCGAATCATTAAAAAGATAACTGATTCTTGATGGCGCTCAAGTAACTCTGATTTTGTAGCATCTTCTATTTTGTGACCATTTTTAATCATTATAAAGCGCTCACAAATTTCCTCCGCATCGCTCAATATGTGCGTTGATATTAAAACTGTCGTTTCTTTTTTTATCTCTTTTAATAAATTTAACACTTCTCTTCTTCCTATTGGATCTAGCGCTGATACCGGTTCATCCATAATCATTAAAGCCGGCTTATGCAACAATGCTTGTGCAATGCCGAGACGTTGCTTCATACCACCTGAAAATGTCCCGACATGAATATGTGCTTCTTTCCCTAAGCCTACCTTTTCTAAAAGTAATGGAATTTCTTTCTGCAATTCATTTTTTGATATGCCTGAAAGTGTTCCCATAAAGGACAATGTTTCAAATGCTGTCATCCATGAGAAAAAATTAGGAAACTGAGGTAAATAACCAATTTGATTTCTCATAGATGAAATCTTTTGACCATCAAGAAGAATTTCACCTTTGTCTGCATTCAGCATGTCTGCAATGATTTGAATTAACGTGGATTTCCCCGCTCCATTTGGTCCAATTAATCCAACACACTCATTGGAATCAATGACCATTGAAAAATCATTCACGGCTGTTTTTTGTTTAAACTTTTTCGTAATATTTTTAATCTCTAAGCGCACGTTTATTTACATCCTTTCTACCAATAATGAAATATAGAACAGAACCAATTGAGTTACAGAACAAAATAATAATTGTCCACATCAGTATGTTTTCTCGCGTATCTCTGTGCCGATATAAATCGAATAAAGCAACAATGATTAGAACAAATCCTACGAATAAAAATGGCAGAATGATTGGAAGTATACTTGCCCAATCCAATTGGCTTAAATCATCAAAACCATAGTGTAATTTCATTTCTAAAACCCCCAATTCATTATCATTATCAATAATGATAACAGAAGATGTAAATAATTTCATTACCTTTCTACTGTACATCTGTAAAAAAAATATATAGTATATTTATTGATAATGTTCTCATATTGATAACATTTGATTGCTTCCCTTGATTCCATTTGATAGGAGGATCGTTTTTATGCGGAATAAAGCAGAGGTTTTAATGCACCCTGTGAGAATGAAAATTTTACAAGCTCTAATGCACGATAAAGAAGAAGGCTTAAGCACTTTGGAGATGATTTCTATTATAAAGGATGTACCTCAAGCTACTTTGTATCGTCACATCCAAATTTTAATGGATGAAAACATCATAAAAATTGTGAAAGAGCGAAAAGTACGTTCTGTCACAGAAAAATTTTATGCATTAAATGAAGGAGCAGAAAAACTTAGTCAGGAGGATTGGACACGACTAACAATCAAGCAAAAATTAAATTATGTTTCTAACTATCAATTAGCTTTACTATCTCAATATCAAAATTATTTAAATTTACTTGATGAAGAAGAAAGACTTGCAGATTTAGCAACTTTCTCATTTATCGATTTGACATTAACGACTAATCAATTTATGAGTTTTGAAAATGAATTAAACGATCTAATAATTAAATACTATAATATGGCCGACTCAAGCAAAGAGACTGAGACAAAAACAATTGCTATAAATATTATTCCAAAACCTTAAGTAATATTTTTACGTAAAGAAATGGAGAAGATTTATGAAAAGAAGAAAGACAGTTGAAAACACACGAAAATTTATCATGATTATAGTTGGCGCCATCATCGCAGCATATGGACTAGAAGCGGTATTAATACCGAACGATGTCATTGATGGTGGCGTGACAGGTATTAGTATTATGGGAGCACACCTCTTTGATATTCCATTAGGCGTACTGCTCTTTGTATTAAATATTCCTTTTATTTGGATTGGCTACAAACAAGTAGGTAAAACTTTTGCATTGATGAGTTGTACTGGGATAGCAGCTCTTTCTATTTCCACAGTTCTTATGCATGATGTTAAAACAATTTTAGGTCCAAATGATCCGTTATTAATTGTTTTATCTGGTGGTATGCTACTAGGTGTTGGGATTGGGATTGTTTTACGTAACGGTGGGGCGTTAGATGGCTCTGAGGTTTTAGCCGTGTTGCTATCACGTAAAATTCCGTTTTCAGTCGGGGATATTATATTATTTATTAATGCCTTTATTTTCTTAGGGGCAAGCTTTATTTTTGGCTTAGAGAGCGCATTATACTCAGCTTTAACGTACTATATTGCGAAAAACGTTATCGATATTATTCAAGTAGGTTTAGAAAAATCAAAAGATGTTCGTGTTGTCAGTGCAAAATCAGAAGAAATTGGGGATGCGATACAAGCTCGTTTAGGACGTGGTGTTACATATACAAAAGGGCGTGGCGGTTTTTCTAATGAACCAACGGATATATTAAACTGTGTCATTAACCGTATGGAAGAAAATAAACTTGTGTCGATTATTAAAGATATCGATGAAAGTGCCTTTGTAGTTATTTCTGATGTATCAGAGGTACGTGGTGGTAACTTCAAAAAACGTGATATCCACTAAACAAAAGGTAAGAAAGTAAGTCGTTCATAAACTGCATCCCCATTGTTACATATCTAACAATGGGGATGCAGTTTTTTATGACTAAATATACAAGTGAACTTAAACAGGTATTACATTTTTTTCATTACGGGAGATTGCTAACTTTTGGCAAGGAGTTCGCTAAATTTTAGCTTTTCTTCTCCATGACACTAATTCCAATGCCCATAAATACGACTGTCATAAATAATAGTAGGCTTAAAGGTTGTAATAACTCTACATAAGAACTATCATTAATCGTCACACCTTTTAAAATCTCTAAACCATATGTGATTGGCGAAATATAAGATAGAGCTAAAATTACTTTAGAAGTAACGATTTCTAATGGCCAGTAAGCGCCACCTAGCATCGCAAATGGTACTGCAAGAAACGCCATCACTGTATTAAATATACTAGGTGTATTCGTAATTGAGGCGATAAATATGGATAGTGCAACGATACACAATAGATACGGTATGACTGCGATTAAACTTGCTACAAACCCTCCGTAAAACTCTACACCAACCCCAAAATAAAAAATGCAAAATACTAATACGATTTGAAGATAGCCTATTAAAAACGCATAAGCTAGATTGGCGGCATATACTTTCCATTTACTAATATTTGAAACCGTTAAACGATTCCAAATACCATTTCTACGCTCCATGACGATATGATTGACACCGTTGGATACCGTATAAATGACCATAAACAGTGCAAAGCCAAATAGAGTGTGAAGTCCAGAGTCCCATTTAAATCCTTTTTCATTGGCAAAGTTTGCATACTGAATATCAAATGATGGAGCTGTTTTCGCTACTGCGATCGCACTTGTTACCTCATCCTGCAAATCTGTAGGAAAAGCTTTTATCATCGCATCATTTTGAACCACCTGACTATAAATTCGGTCTAGTTCATGCTGAACCAATTTGGAATTCATAAAATCAACAGCCACCAGTAACTTATAGCCGGCTTCCTGTAATAAAATTGCTACATCGACTTTACCCGTTTCAACTAAATCTGTTGCTTCATCCTCACTATAAATCGTAAATTCGTAATTTTTATTACTTTCTAACTCAGTCAATACTTGCTTTGTCATTTCCTCACTTAAAGTCGAATGGACTGCAATCGGCTGCTTTGTTTGTTGTCCTTGCCCTATCAAATACGCATAAAGACATATAATAATAGTAGTTAAGATTAATGAACTAGGCTTTCTTTTTAATAATAAAAATTTTGTCTTGAGTATATTTATCATGCAATACCACCTCTTCTCGGGAACAATAAAAAGGCGATTGTTGTACAAACCACTGCTACAGCCGTTAATATCCATAAATAAGATGAAATCTGGCCAAGCCCTCCACCTTGCTGTATCGTTAAATAACTTTGTAAGGCTGCTCCATTCGGTGTCCAGCTCCCAATTTTCGCAAGTGTTGGTGCAAAGGTACTTAAATTAAAAAAGCTACCACCAAATAAAGCTAAAATTGATACGATAACTGAACCAAACACATTAGAAAACTCTGCCGAATTAAAGCGGTAGTTAGCAGCTGATAGTAATGCAGCAATACTCCCAACAACAATTGCCAGCATCAATGTCACGAGTAAATGTAAAGGCAATTGTACAAATGAAATATCAAGCATAAGATAGACAACTACAAATACAATGGACACTTGAATGAATGACAAAATAACAGTTGAAACAATAACCGCTAATAAATAAATGATCGGATGGATATTTGCTAGTAAAATACGATCAAAAATATGCATATGCTTTTCTAAAAATGCTTGACTGGCGATTGTCCCTGCTATATATAAAATAAACATGACAGTCATACTAAACGTATAATATACACTCGTTGAGACGGGCTCCTGTTGATTCACTGTCTGAACGGTAGATGAAATATCTGCTTTTGGTAATATAACATCCCGCGTTAATAACCCTTTTGAACTAAGCTCTGCCATAAGCGAATATTGATATTGAAATGACTTTAAAATATTTTGTACAATCGTTGAAGCAATTTCTTTCTGTTCGTTTAAATACACATGTAAGGCTGGAATATCTCCGTTCGCGAAAAGTGATGTATAAAATTGCTTTGTAAATCCTGCTGGTATTTCAAGTATTACATCGTACTCTCCTTCTTTTTTAAGCACATCCATATCACTTGAAGCAATCTGAGAGACAGTAATAAATTGTCGCATATCCTCCTGCTCTAGCAATTGCAAGAGCATAGAAATGGGTAGCATTTGTTTAAGGCTTTCCCGTGAATGTACATCAGTCCTCATCTCATCTTGTGATTCCTGCAAAAATGCCGCGAACTCTTGCTGCTCATCCTCATGTTGTACAATCGCAACCTTTACATCAATTGGACTATTATCCCCATCCATTAATGAGCCGATCGCAAAACTTATTATAGATATAAGTCCTATCGGCATTACTAGTAAAATCACCAACTCTTGAGGGTGACGCCACAATACTTTTAACTGTTTGCGAATAAGTGCTAAAAACATCACGGATCCCCCCTAATTCCTTAATGCTCTACCAGTTAAATGTAAAAACACATCTTCCAATGTCGGCTCTTTGACATGAAAACTTTTAAGAACTATGTCATGCTTCTCACATAAAGGTAATAACATCGGAAGGAAATTGGTATTTTTCGCTACACTAAAGGAAATATCCGCATCCTTTACCTGGAAATTAGATAAAAAGCCTTGTTTCATAAGCACATCAACAAAATCATTTGAATGCTTTTCTAGCTTTAAGACAATCGTTTTTTCTGAAGATAATATCGCCTTAATTTCTTCCTTTTTGCCAGCTGCAATTATATGCCCTTTATCCATAATATAAATGCGATCACATAAATACTCAACTTCCTCCATGTAATGACTCGTATAAATAATCGCTGTATTGGCCTCTTTATTCAGCCTCTTCACAGTTTCTAAAATATACTTTCTCGATTGCGGGTCAATGCCAACTGTCGGCTCATCCATAATTAAATATTCAGGCTCATGAAGTAAGGCAACACCAATATTTAAACGTCTTTTCATCCCGCCAGAAAAATGTTTAACAAGTTTTTTCGGCTCATTTTCGAGTCCGATTTGTGTAAGTACTAGACGAACCCGTTCCTGCAATTTCAAATGCGGAATTTTATAGACGTTCCCAAAAAACTCCAAATTCTCACGTGCTGTTAGTTCCTCATACAAGGCAATTTCTTGCGGTACAACCCCTAGTACTTTTCGTAAAGAAGTTGGATTTTTTAAAATGCTTTTATGCTGTAATAAGACATCACCAGCTGTTGGTTGAATCAAAGTCGACATCATCGCAATTGTCGTTGATTTTCCAGCGCCATTCGGTCCAAGAAGTCCTACAATTTCGCCTGACTCAATGTATAGGCTCACGTCATCCACAGCGTTTACTTTTTTAAATGTTTTTGTTAGATTAACTACTTCAATCATTCAACGGCCCCCTTTCTCTAAAGAATAGCAGTTGCATATTGAGTAGACGACTAGCTTCCGTCATAAAAGGCAGTGACTGAAGTCATTTTTTATACCGGGCGAATAAGGTTTGCCAAATGAAATGCATTATGAATGCTTATATCATGCTTTATACAATTCCATTCCGTACAGCATAGATCGCTAACTGGGTCCGATCTCGTAGTGCAAGTTTCTGTAAAATATGTGTAAGATGATTTTTCACTGTACCAACCGATAAAAATAACGAATCCGCAATTTCTTTATTCGTTTTACCCTCCCCAATTAATTGAATAATCGTTAATTCACGCTCTGTTAGCGTAGAAAGCTGTGGTGTTGAGACTTTTGCAGTCGTTTGTTGCAACAACTTAGGCATTAGCTTGGCGGCAACATCTTCTTGAATAACCATGCCCCCATCTAATACACTATGAATGCTCGCTATTAGCTTTGCTGGTTCGGACGACTTGACTAGAAAGCCGCTTGCACCATCTTTTAATGTTTGGAAGGCATACTCTTCATCATCAAATGTTGTCAAAATCAGTATTTTTACATGTGGAAAATGACTGCGTATATGCTTTGTCGCCTCTATTCCACTCATCTCTGGCATGCGTATATCCATTAACACAAGATCGACATATACTTTCTCAAGTAATACTAAAGCCTCCCGCCCATTGCTTGCTTCTGCCGTAATTTGCAATGTCTCATCTTGCTCAATCATCATTTTTAGACCATTTCGTACAATAGTTTGATCTTCCACTAGTAAAATTCGTTTTTTCATTCAAACTCTCCCCTTCATCGGAAAAGATCCATCAACTATAAATTGTTGCTCCGTTTTATGTATGCGTAACTCTCCGCCAATTTCCTGTATTCGTTCAGTCATATTTTTTAGCCCAAAACCATGAACAAGCGGTGTCTGTTTCATTGATTTGTTTTTAACTTGAAAGCTAATATGTTGTAATGAATCTTTCCCTAAAATGATGTCGACTTCCTTTGAATCACTATATTTCATCGCATTTGTTAAACATTCTTGTAAAACGCGATAAAGCACTATGCTTTGCTTATTGGAAATGGGTAATGACAGTACTCCCTTTTCAATAGTAAAACGAATATGTAAACGACTTTCCATCTCTAGCCTGCGAATTAAGTGTAGCACCGATGTAATGCCATATGCCTCGCTCGATTTTAATTGCCGAACCGCATACCTTGTTTCGTTTAAACTTTTACGCGCTAATTGCTTAATATCATCTAACGCGTCATGCCCATACTGAATAGATATCATCTCTGCTTGCATGAGTAATGCAGCTAAATTATGTCCTACCGAATCGTGTATATCACGTGCAATTTTTGTGCGCTCTTCTGCTCGTACAAGCTGATCTTGCTCAACGGATAGACGTTTTAATGCACGATATTGCCCTAATAATTCTTGATACAAAATACTTTTTTCACTGTATGCTTGAATGTAATGACGCATCCCCAATGAACATAGAGAAAGAGCAATCAGCATTAGCATCCCGTATAATGGCAGCCACCGTAACAGGACAAATATCATACCGATTACAGTCAAGATTCCTATAAGAAAATAATAAAACTTTGCCTGTAGTAGAAAAGCGCCCTCTATTATAAAGAAAGCCAAAATCGGCAATGCATACATTATATTAAGTGAAACAAATACACTACAAAATAATATAAGAACAATCGTTATGTAACTTATAACTCGCAACTTTTTCAAGAGAGGTGTGATGAAATATAAAGTTAAAATAACCGTACAGATGAAAAAAGCGTCTGTTAATGATGCATCCGTGTAATAAGTGTGAACTAGGAAAATCGTCATTAATAGCAATATACAACTATTGCGAAAGAGAAAATAGTTCATAGATTGACTCCATCCTCTTCTATTATTTTCAACTTATTATACATCTTTTCAATTCCTTAAAATGTATTCACTTACAAATATCAATAAAAAAAACACTAGACATTACCATAAATATGTCTAGCGTTTTTGGACATCCGTTCTCTTGTTCTCCAGCCTTACAGTTAAATCATTAAAGTCTTCGATTACATCTTCCATGGATAATTTTTTAACTAATGCAATCCCCTTTTGAATAGATTTAGATGCTTCTTCAAGTTTATTTGCTTTGATTTGGGCATCTGCAAGGCAATACCAATAAAACCAGGCATCCATTTTTGAAATTTTTTCTTTATAAAACATTTCGATGATCGGATAGTAATTTGAATATAATTCTTCGTTATAGACCAACTTTTCACCATTCCATTTTAGTACATCCACTAAATAGCTATCACCAATATACATTTGCCAAACTGCTAGACCAACTTTTTGTACACCATTTACAAAGTCCATTTTATGATAAGGAACTTCAGCAATCTTTTCGAATGAGTTATTGATCCATTGGAACACTTCTAGATTGCTTCCCATCGCCGCTCCAATTGTCACACCAAATAAATATTCTTTTGTGCCATCACCAGTAATATCTACCAAACCAGAAAAATCCAAATCGACACCTTGCGTTTTAGTTTCCCAAATCTTTCGCCAATCTGTATTGTGTTTTTTTAGCACTATTGATCCAAACTGAGAAGGGTAATCCTTTGCTTTAATTTTATAAGTGAATATTATTTCTTTCTGTCCATCGTGGTCAAAGTCATAAAATTGAATTGGCCGTGTGGAGCAAGGATTTTTAGGGCTTATAAGCGACGCATTCGATGGCATAAATCTACTTACAATTTTCTTTAAGTCTTCTTCCTGGTTCTCCTTAGCGTGAACAAATATTGGGCTAAAGCAAACTGCAAAAAGTAGCCATAATGTAAATAGCACCATTTTCTTCATCAAAATGTCCCCCTTTTACAGCCAAATATAACATATAGTATTGACGTAATTAGAAAAGAAATTCTTCAAAAACTTGTAAGATGACGAAGTACAATCAATTGCGTTAAAATATTTTCTAAAGACGATTGATATATGCGTATCTGTCTTTGAGGGTTCTCTATCCATCAGATTTACGATTCTATCCATCATTTTGATCGTTCTATCCATCACTTTGACGATCCTATCCGTCACTTTGATCGTTCTATCCGTCACTATTAACATCATGGTATAAAAAAGGAGACATAAATGGACTTATTTATCGCAAGTAATCGCCAATTACCTATCCGTTATTACGATAATGAAGCGATTTGGATTCGTCGCGGTTGTTTAAGTTTACATCAATTAACGCTGCCCTTTTTTGTAGAAGTAGAAATAAAAGACCCACGTCATTTATTGAAAATTACAGAATATGTTCAAGAAGTCCAAAAACAATATAGCTATACAGAAATTCAAATTATTATTAAGGACAAAAATATTTTTCTGCACTTACAAAAGAGCCTCCCCCACTCTAATGCCAAACATATTCTCACTATTGAGCAACTAATTCACCACCCGTGAAAAAAGGTAGCATTGCACTAATGCTACCTTGCTATTTATTATAAAGCTGTAACAGGAAGTTCGATGATAAACTGCAACATACCATCCGTATACTTCGCGCCAATTTTGCCCCCATGTAGTTCTACAATGCTTTTAGCAATAGCAAGTCCAAGCCCCGAACCTTCCGCTACACTTGTTCTAGATTGATCTTTTTTATAAAATCGCTCAAATAAGCTCGTTAGCTCTTCGGATGTAAATTCATCACTTTCATTAGCGACACAGATTTGAACATTACTTTCTTTTCTTTCAAGAGAAACAAAAATCTCGCCATTACCTGTACTATATTTAATGGCATTCATTAATAAATTATCAAAGACCCTGACAATTTTTTCAGAATCTACTGTCGCAAAGATCCGCTCCTCTGAGAAATTTTTAATAAATGTACGATGGTTTTCCTCCGCTTGCGGAATCAACTCCTCAATTAACTGATCGAGAAGCTCATTCATACATATATCTTGTTGCCCAAGGACAATGTTCTCATTCGTTAGCTTCGTATATTCAAATAAATCTTCAATCAGGTTCTTTAACTGTTCGGATTTTGAGAAAGCAATCTTTACATACTCATCATATTGCTCCTTCGTGTCGTACTTTTCATCTCTTAACAATCTTAAATAACCCATAATCGAAGTAAGTGGTGTTCGTAGGTCATGCGAGACATTAGTAATCAATTCATTTTTTTGTTTTTCAATCCTTCGTTCCATCTCTATATTCGTCATAATTGCTTCGGCCATATGATTTACATTGTCTGTTAATACAGCAATCTCATCTTGCCCTTTTTTCTTAATGCGATAGGCTAAATTTCCTTTAGCGATTTCCATAACCCCCTCCGCCAACAACTCAATTTGATTCATTTTTCGTTTCGTTATGTATAAGAATGAAAATGTAAAAACTACAATTGCACTAAATAATGGGATAAGGCCCTCATTCGAACTTGCGATAACCATCCCTTCAGGAATACCGCTGACAAACAAATATAAGTTTTTATCTTCTATAGTTAAAGGATAAAATGCAATGAATTCTTGCCTCAATTGCTCGATTGCTGGTACCTCATAATTATTGAGTGGATGGTTAATCGCAAAGTCCATTACATTCCGAATCTTATAATGCAAATTGATTTGTTTCTCTTCCACTTGCTTTGTTTTGTATAAAACATTTCCGTTCTCATCGGTAACGATTACTTTTAATGCACTTTGTTCCATTTCAAATTTATGATTTTCTGATTCAATCATTTGCTGTAATGCTGCTAAACTATTTTCATTGCTGGCTAGATCTGCGGCACGCTGCGCTTGATCATTTATTTCCTGCATCCCTTGACTATAATCAATCTTAACTGCCGGGTTGATATTCAAAGCAAACGAAAGTGCGGCTTTTGCTCCAAGTAAACCTAAAAATGCACAAAGAATAAAAGTCGTCAATAATTGAATTCTAATGCTTCGCCGAACTTTTGTTATAGCAGTTACAATGAACATTTTTAGTTTGTTTAATAAGAAAAGTATTAGCTTAATGATCTTTCTCAATTTTATAACCTACTCCCCATACTGTTTTAATATATTGAGGATTTCTTGGTGTTGTCTCAATTCTTTCTCGAATCTTCCGTATATGTACCATTACCGTATTTTCAGACTGTATAGCCTCTTCCTTCCAAACCTTTTCATAAATTTGCTCAGCGCTCATGACTATGCCTTGATTTCTTGCAAGTAACTCAAGAATTGAAAACTCCCTTGGCGTAAGCTTTACCTTTTCATTGTTGACGATTACTTCATGTGTGTCGGTACTGATTCGCATATCACCAATTTCTATCTCATTTTCGTTCATCCTATCTAGTCGATTCATTTTGATATATCTACGAAGCTGAGATTTTATGCGCGCAATTAGCTCTAAAGGGTTAAAGGGTTTTGTTACATAATCATCTGCCCCTAATGACAATCCAACGATTTTATCCATATCCTGAGACTTTGCTGACAGCATAATAATTGGCATCTCGGCTATTTCCCTTACCTTCATACACATTTCGATGCCATCCACTTTTGGCATCATAATATCTAGGACAATTAAATGTACTTGATGCTTCTTTAAAAGACTTAAGCCTTCCTCTCCATCACTTGCTTCTAGAACATCATAGCCCTCATTTTTTAAATAAATTGCAATAAGATTTCTAATCTCTTTTTCATCATCAACTATAAGTATTGTTTCTTGAGTCATCTAATCCCACCAATTTCAAAATATAGTAAACTATCAGGTTGTATATTAATCAGACCTAGTACCATAACGTGCGGTTGATTTCCGTACCGACTGGGCGCTTTGTAGCTGTCGCTTTGCTTTCGCTACAGAGAACATTTGCCGCTGACGCTTCGCTTTCGCGCAGAGCAGAGCTTCCTGAGGGCGTCCGATGAGCCGCTTTTGTTGTTGCTGTCGCTACGCTTTCGCACAGAAAACATCCGCTGCGCTGCAGGGTCTCGGGCCAACACGATGTTGGTCACAAAGGCGTTATCACAGGATGTGATGCTTTTAGCCTTCGTTCCTCTATCGCTGATCCCCGAGGAGTCGCCCAGTCGGAACGAAAATCAACTATTTACATAGTAGAAGTTTTAACAAAAGCATCCACAACTTTTGGTGATGAACCTAATTTTAACTATTTTTTTATTTTTCGTATATAAAAATAATAAAAACGCCTTACAATGCCGTCTTTAATTTTCGTCTATAAAAATAATAAAAACACCCTATAATACCGACAAAAGCGCCAAAATATATACCGTATTTTGTTGCTAGTATGGAAATGTTTTCAATGTGTTTTCCAAAGAACAAACCAAGTGTAAAGTATATTAATGTCCAAACAAAGCCTGCTGAATAGTAATACAAAGCGTATTTTTTAAACGACATGTTGTTCATACCTACTAAGTATGGAAGTATATGTCTCACAATTGGTATGAAATAGCTTATAACTAAAGCGAAATGACCATATCTATCTATTAGTTCTTTTGACTTTAATAAATACTTAGCCTTGTTCTTTTTCACCAATTTATCAAGTATTTTATGGCCAAACACTTTACCAAGGATAAATCCTAAGGAAAGTCCTGAAACTGCACCAAGATAAGTTATTACAAAAGCTTTTAACACACTCATTTTTTCTAACGAAGACATAAAGCCACCACTCATCACGATCATCTCATCTGGGAGTGGCATACCCACGATTCCTAGCCATAAGCTGAAAAATAAAGCAAAATAACCATATTGCTCGATATACGATAAAAGATCCTGTAGCCCCATTAACTAGCCCTCACATTTCCAAGTTTGCAGCTTAGCACATAGGCAGGCGGCAAATTAATCCATACTTTTTCATGTGAAATATCCTCAAAATATTTTTGGATAAAGGATTTCCTAACAAGTGAATATTGGAATGTAATAAATTTACCGTCCTTTAAACAATCTTTTACATTCCGTAAAATACGTGCGGAAATGGCAGGATTCAAAGATGTAAAAGGTAATCCAGATACAACATAGTCAATTTTTTCGATATTTAATGCAGACATATACATGCATAAATCCTCAGCCGATCCATGGATAACGATTACACTTGGCTCAAGTTCAAATTGTTTACGTAGCTTTTCACAAAAAATTTCATTATTCTCAATAAGAATTAACTTTGTTGACGGCTCTTTTCTTTTCATTATTTCTTTCGTAAATGAACCTGTACCCGGACCTAGTTCAACAATACATTGGGCATTTTTAAAACAAATTGTTTCGACCATTTTTCTGGCTAGTTTTTTTGAACTAGGTGAAATCGCACCTATAGTTTTTGGATGTTTTATAAATTCAGTAAGGAACGTTATTAATTGCATAATTTTTCTCCCCGATCATGAGTAATTATTAGATACTTTTACTATAAAAGGTATTTCTTAAAGAATTGCGAGGAGATTTCTTAAATTTTTCTTAAGAGTTCACATTATTTACCTTTATTTATAATGGGCTAACTATGATTAAGTCTATGTTTTCATGTTCTTTATGTAGGGCGTAATTTAAGGTAAATTTTATTTATTAGTATTTCATCGTATTCTCATGTGAGGTACGAGTTGGGTACGGGGCTCTGGGTTATTCAGCTTCTATATTTGTTACCTGGGCCAACCAAGCTATTTCAACTTTACTTGCTCCTGCTTTGGCTGCATCCATTCCAGTAAACGTTCCTGTTTTAGCACGCCATCTAGCTCCATCCGGCTCAATATATGCAACCCAACAAAAGCGATGCTTTAATACTTCTAAAACATTTTTAGCCAGCTTGTCTTGTAGCATAAGTGCCTGTTAAAACGATATATTTATTATTATCTGTGGAAGACTTCTCTTACTGTGTATTACCACTTGCTGCCTATATCATTGTCTTTGACGTTAATCCCTAAGGAGTCGCCTAGTCTGCAATCCAAATAGGAGGGGTACAAATTGGAGTACACGTTAAATGAGTACCCTTCTACCCTATTACTTCAACATTTCCCCCACTTTATACGACTTAAATTTCCCTTAAGAGTCAGAAAAGGTTTTCAGGTCATTGGTTCTAATGATTATTTCCTACACAAAATAGTCATACAATTGCTTCCAGTAGAATAGAAACCTATATAGAGTTATTCGGAAAAATATAGTGGGGTGTAAAAGGATGCTTAAACTAAATGATGCAAAAGAAACGGTACTCGGAATTGTGCAGCATGACCCATTGTTTGTCGAAATACAAAATACGCCTTTAGAAGAAATACTTTATAATGACGACTATTTAGCGCATATTGAAGAATCAAATCATTATTCCATTGCAGAAGTCGCAGGTTGGTTTGAAATTACGGATGCGATGCTTCGCTATTACATTAAACCATTTGAACAGTATATTTTTGATAATGCTTCGAATAGCACAAACACCAATATTCGGTTGAATCTTCCTGCCATCTTAAGACTTCGTATGATTTTACTGTTAAAAGATGAACACCGCGTCAGAGGCTTAAAACTTTTACTAGGGATTGATGACAACGGTCAACTCTTCAAACATCAAATAACTGCGACAACTATGGGCACTGATGATTTAGCGAATAAAGTTGATATTCTTGGAAATGTTCTGCAACAAATGATACAAACAGGACTTTTCAATATTACTCCAAACGAAGAACATGGATCCTTACAAGTAACGATCAATCAAGACTTTCTCGCTCAAAACATTCAATTAGTATCCTCGGAAACGGAGCTTCAAGTAGAAGAGATTCAAAAAGAAACAGTTGAACTTAAACAAAAAAATGAAAATCTACAAAAACAAATTTCGGAACTGCAAGAGCGTAGCGTAAAGGATATTGTTCAAAAAATTCGTGAACGTCATATCGAAAATGGAATTGTGTCGACATTACGGACAGAAGCATTACAGCAATTTGCGATGGAAAATAAGGCAGGCTTTTTCAGAAAAACTTTTCGTTCCTCTCAAATTGAGATGGAAAAGGAGCAATTTGTGTTGAATTATATTTCGAAGCACTTAGAAGAACGTTTAGAAGTAGCACTGAATGATTATTATGGAGAATAAATGTCTTCAAATTGATATTACATGTAAAATTGACATCTCTATGCAGAGAACATGAAGGAGTCTTTTTAAAGAAGCCATTCATGTTCTTTTTTCAATATAAAAAACAGTCCAAGAGGTGAATTGTATGGCAATGATCGAGGTCAATAATTTAACTAAAAAGTTTGGGAGTTTTTACAGTGTACAGAATGTGGAATTACAAATCGAAAAAGGTAAAGTGTTCGGATTTTCAGGACCAAATGGGGCATGTATATATAGATAAATTTTCCGTTGATATGATAAAATGGAACAAAAAGGGTTCATCACCAAAAGTTGAGGATGACTTTTGTTAAAACATCTACTATGTAAATAGTTGATTGGAGTGAAGACTGGGCGACTCCTCGGAGTTGACCACCAAAGCTATATAACTGTTCTAAGGAATATCTAGTCTAATGGAGTAAAATTACCATAGTCTTTATTTCCACTCATTTGATAACGAAATGATTCAAAATGTTCTAATAGTAATAGGTTTATAGAAATATAATTAATAAAAACCGATGAAATTCAACTAAATATAAAATCTCATCGGTTTTTAAATTTGAAATACTCACTTATTTCCCCCATATATTATTCTTGTACTTCTAAAGTGAATCTTGGAGCAGATTCTATCAAATACTCTATGTGGCTACTGCCAATATATTTTTCAAAAGGGTTGCTAACGCTATAACTTATAATTTCATATAACCCTGGTTTCTCAGGTGCAGTAAAGTTCAACTTTCCGATTACAGTACCTTTTTCAGGTACTTCTAATATTAAATAAGGGCTATCATTTATTGGAACATGATTAAAGCCTAATGTAGCTAACAATAGAACCTTGCTTCTCTTTTTACTAGGAGAAGATACGTTGTACATTAAACTAAAACTTTCGTTCGGCTTAACTTTAATAGAAGCAGGAGTTAAAGGCATAATTCCTGTATCCATGATACTATAATCATAATCTTGATTTAATGTATAACTATAGTGCAATTCACTTGTCGCATCCGATTGCACAAAATTGGTTTTATTGATAAAATCATCATTATCTAAATCAAAAATAATATCTTGAATGATTGTTGCTCCATACCAATCTATGCTCTTGTTAAAATTTTTTGCGTGTAGTTCAGGAGCAATGGAAAATGTTATCATTAATTTATGAGCGCCAGATTTTTCTAAATCAGATGTTAAATATAAAGGTAATTCAATTTCATATTTATCATCCAAAGAAAAAGTGTAATTTTTTTCATAAGAACCATCTTTAGTTACTTTAAAACTTATTGGTTGATAGTCATAATAGATATTCATAATAAAATTTCTATTTTTCCCATTATTATTAAACATAATTGTAATTGGGTTCAATAAATCAGAAATATACAATGTATTATTTGCTTTATAACTATCATTATCTGTCCCATTGTAGCTATTTTCATTAAAGACATCTATCCCTATGCTACTCTCGAAATTTTCGTATTTTGTATTATCCCACTTATGAATTTGTGGAGTTGGGCTACTACATCCTACAATAAAAAAAGCGGCGAAAAGTAAAAGATTGATTAATTTTTTCATTTAACATCCCTTTACTATAAATAATGATGAGATTAGAACATAATTATATTTGTCCCAATTTCACAAAAGAAGTTTATATCCTATTAGAGAAATTACAGTTCAGTTTTTGACAATGTAGCTGTTTGTGTTCCAGAGCTTGAAGTATCTCGAATTTCGCCATACGCAGTCCAAGTAACTGCATTCTTTGTAGAACGGCTGAACAATTTTTTCGTTGTTGTAGATGAATCATTATACGCATGATTTGTTTCAGGAGGAATACTACCATTTGCATCTGTTCCAGAGATTTTAGCGTATAGATAGTATGCAGTGCCAGCATATGTTGACATAGTTGAATACGCATAGTCCTTACCATTCCAAGTTATAGTTACTTCCCCCCATGAAGCATAAGTGCTAGGTTGGTCACTGTTTATAGATGACATTGCAGACAACGATTTTTCATCAGGTGTAGTTGAAGTAGCTGCATTTGCAGTAACATTTCCCATTAAACTTAATGTTAGTGCTGAAACAATAGCCAGTGTTTGAATTGATTTTGCTTTCCAATTAATACGTTTAAACACAATATCATACTCCTTCGATTGGTTAATTTTTTTGTGTTTAAAAGCCAGTAGATACAGACATTGATTTTTCACCTTCAACAACTTTGGGTACTTCATTTAATGCTTTGCTTTCTGGAATTGGGTCCCCCTTGAGCGTAGAGGGTGCAGAAATGGACTGTTCACCATCAACTGGTTCATGTACAATTTTAGAAACCGAATTAATTTCAGTTTTATTTATCGTAGCATGTACAGTAAATGAAACCATCATCGCTATCGCCAATGTTAATATAGTGGTAATAAAGAAAAGACTAAACCTTTTTTTCTCATTTGCCATAATTAAATCTAACCTCCTCTCTAATTGTTTTACATTACTGTTGTTACTAAATGCGGCATAGACATTACTTTTTTTATCAGCAACGCTCCATAGAACCTTTAACAGTAATCTTCCATATCGCCTCCTTTCATCGTTATTCATTGATTTAGTAACACTTTCATCGCAAGAAAGCTCACAAAAGCGGTCAATGTCATTCCTAAAATAATAAACTAATGGATTAAACCAGTGAATTGCATTAATAAAAAGTATAAGATATTTTAACCATGTATCATGACGTTTCCAATGACACAATTCATGATAAAAAATATACTGCAATTCTTCTGTTGTAAATTCTATATTTGGTAAAATAATTTTGGGTTTGAATATCCCATATAAAAAAGGTGTAGATGTGTATGGAGATACATACAACGAAATTTTGGTTGTTATTTGCATCTCTTTTTTACATCTTTCTAATACTTTCATGGTATCCAAATCTTTTTCCAAATTACATATATGTGAAATATATGTATTAAATTTAATATTTTGAACGAAGAAGAAAGTAATAAATATAAAGGTTCCCAATAAAAAAAGATATGGTAAAAAGCTAAAATAAACTATGATAAATTGCTTTACTTCATACAATAGCCTTACTAGATTTAATGTATCAAACAAAGTATGAGATGGTATAAAAGGCAATTCAGACGTATTTTCCTGATTAAATTTATATGAAAATACCAACCCCAATTTATGATAGGGAATAAATAAAAATGAATAAATAAAAATACTTGTATAATAGTGCCATCTAGCACTAAATAATGTAAAAGCCTTTGCATTTAGCAACTTGAAAATTAAGAAAAATATCCCTGTAACGAATGACATGATAAATAGTTGTTGATATAAATTCACAAGTAAATGGCTCATCATCTATTCCTCCAAACGTTTCATAAGATGCTCAATTTCCTCTCTTGTTAAATCACCGTTGTCACATAAAGTTGAAACAAACCCTAAAATCGAACCTTTGTGAACTTCATTAATAAATTGTTTGGTTTCAAAATCTAAATACTCTTTTGCTGTGAAACATGCTTCATAGTGATGAGCTTTGCCAACACGAGTTGCGGTAAGAAAGCCCTTTTTAATTAAACGAGAAAGAAAAGTAATAGTTGTATTATGCTTCCAATTTTTAGCCTCCGAAATAGACTCCATTATTTCTCTCGTTGTTACTGAACTATTCTTTTCCCAAATAAAATCCATAATTTTTTTTTCCATTGTAGATAATCTTTGAAAAGATATTTCCATGTTGAACACTCCTTTAATATGTCTACAACACGTCTACATTTAAAGTCTACATGATGTAGACTTTAAATGTCAATATTATGTTGTTAAAAATTGTTTATTAATATAGAGAAAAAACTATTAATGGATAACGATAAGATTGGTTTTACTCCTCACTACCATTAATTCCTATGTTTATAATAGCATCAATTTCACTAAATATGTTCAAGCCGTATCGGAAAAGACAAGCAACAAATTTACTATAAATTCAAAGCTTTCATTGCCAATAAATACTTGAAAAGTCTTTTATATTGAACTTTTTTCGATTTCTTTCGCCACTGTAATTTCGGTAGTTCAACTAAGAAAAGAACGTCTCAGATTCTGCCTAACACGTCCTTTTCTTAGTTTCATACTACATGGCAAGAGCCATCAAAATTTTTTGTCAACAGGCTATCGCAACAAAAATTTTTGGGTTATTGTTTCACAATTTCTTGCCATGTAGTAGATACCGAATTTCTGTGGTCTACCAAGAAATCGGAAAGAATTCAGCCTTCCAACTTCGAGATTGTGGCTTCAAGCAATGTAGGAAAAGAAAATGACCAAAGAAAAAACATTTCAGCCTATCTATGAAATTATTCGATTAAGGGCACGTAAGTTGTCAAAGAAATACCTTGCTGAACAGTTGAACCATTACAAAGTGAGAAGTCCAGAAGATTTTGCGAGTACTGCAATCAAATTTATTGGTGATGAAGATAGAGAAATATTTTTAGTTGTTTGTTTATCCACCCAACACGAGCTATTATCTTTACATCGTTGTCATATCGGTACACTTGATATGAACCTTACATCGCCAAGTGAAGTCTTTAAAACGGCGATTATGCAAAATGCAGCATCTATCATCGTAGCACATAACCATCGGATTATGATTATGTTAGACTTCAAATACACGCCATGTTATTATGGTAACACCTAATAAAGTTAGGTGTTACCTAAAAATGTGAGGTGTCGTATGGAACGCTTTAAGTTAATCGATAATACTGTAGAATCAAATAATCCTTTTTTAGATAAAGAAAAATTACATATATATCAAGCAAAAATTTTGGGGGAATGGGAAAGGCAACAACGGGTAAAAGGTTTTACAGTTCAAACTGTTGCATTAAATTTAAGAAATATTAATGAGTTCTTATCTTTATCAAATAAATTCTGTTGGGAAATTACTTCTGATGATGTAGAAAATTTTTATCTATCATTAGTAGGTAAAGGGCTAGCACATAGTACTAGGAGAAAGTATCAATCTAATATTTCTACATTCTATAGTTTTTTAAGGAACAGAAAGGCTCTAGAATTTTTTAATGTTTTAGGGGTTATAGTTCCGGAAGTTTTAGATGATTTTAATAAATTTTATCATCGTAAAGATGATAATGACATTAGAGTCGTACCACCTAAAAAGGTAATTGTAGATGCATTTTTTGATGGAATGAAAGGTGAAATGAAGAAAGGAAGAAAATATTTTACTGTGGCAAGAGACTATGTTTTTTTTAAAGTTTTAATGCTATCAGGATTAAGAATATTTGAATTGACTAAAGTTGATATAAATGATTTGAGATTTGATTTGGGTGAAAAGGGAAAGATTCATGTTAGATTTGGAAAAGGGAGTAGAGGGACAGGCTACAAACCACGATGGGTGCCTATGTTAAATGATGTAGATATATTATTGAAATGGTACTTAGATGAAATACTTCCTAGTTTTCAAAAAGAAAATGTAGACAAAACGGCTGCGTTTCTATCTGAAAGTGGACATAGGGTTTCTCGTGATACAATGAGGGCAAATTTAAACAGAAGACAAAAAAATATAGGAATTCCTGATGAAGAATTATTCTCTGCACATCAACTAAGACATGCATTTGCTACCTATCAATCGGAATTAGGAGTAGATTTATTAACCATGAGCAAATTATTAGGACATGCCAATGTTTCTACAACTGCTGGTTATTTAGAACCTAGTAGTACACATATAGAAAAACGTATAAAAGTTAGTCAACAAAATTGGCGAAAACAATTGAATGATTGGGAAGAAGGTGAATAAACTTGGCTTTTGAGTGGAGATTACGAAAGGTAATGGCTGAAAATGATATATGGTCAGGAGCAGAACTCGCTAGAAGAATGGAAGAAATAACAGGGTACAAACTTTCTGCCCCTTCAATAGCAGCATTAATTAATGAACCTCCAAAACAAGTAAAGATGGTAACGCTTGATGCATTGTGTTCAGCGCTTAATTGCAAGCCTAATGATTTATTAGCACATAAACCTACCGTTATCGTAACTATAGAAACAAATAATGAAAAAGAACTTCAAACTAAAAAGGTTTCAAATGGATTTGAGCGTCAATTACCCCCGATTTAAAGGAGAAAAAAATGTATATAAGTTGCCCTATATGTGGTCATAAGGTGTCTGAGAAGACTGTAAAAGTAACAGGTGCATGTAATGAGTGTGATAGTAAACGAAGATTAAACAAGTATTTAACAGATTCTTCTTATAGAATCTCAAAAGCAAAAAGTGAATTTAAAGCCAGTCTATTAATCGATTTTATATTATTTATAAAAAATAGTTCATGGAAATATGGCCAACTAAATCGAATGGCAATTGACTTTTTAAAAGTTCTACAAGGGTATGAAGGAAAGCATCCTATTATAGAATCCGATATAGTAAATGATTATTTTGCAAAAAGTTCAATCAAGTCGCCTACAATTATTTATACAATAAAAGTGTTTTTATATTCGAAAAACTTAAAGTTTTTGATGAAATATCAAACAAAAGTTCATTTTACCCAGAGGACATTCGATCTGAAAGAAGGCTGAATAAAAATGTTTTAAAGTATTTTTATTCCGATAATAATTGTCATGATTGTGGCGCAAATTTAACAGAAAAATCTCAACATAATTACTGTTATGATTGTATAGCGTACAGAAGTATTTATATTAGGTCGCAGTTTGATTATTTAAGGAATACATTTAAAAATGAATCAATAAAAGGTTTATATTTTAATTTTGTCCATTACATGTTTAGTTTAAATAGAAAAATACAAACATATTCAGATATTTTAAGTGATTCGGAAAAATTCTTCATATTCTTACAAGATTATATACCGGATGGATTACAGATGTACCCTTTTACAGTTAGAGAATACGAACAAACACAAAAATATAAATTGATTCATGGAAACAAATATTTTAATATACTTCTTTCACAAGAATGGTTGTCTGATTTTGAAAAAGAATTTTCATCTAAGGATAGTTACAAGGACATTTTTTTGTTTTATTTGGAAAGTCTAGGATTATTAAAACAAAGACCTGTAGATGAAAAGGTAAAGATTTTACAGAAAGTGAATTTGTTTGAAAGTTCATTTCAACAATCTATATTAAAACTAATTGTATTTGAGTCTCAAAAAATAGAGAATTTAAAACAAAAAAATGCATCTCAAAAAAAGAGTTGGACAACAGTAAATAAATATATTGATGAAATAAAAGCTTTTTATTATTGGATAAAAAAAGATACTACTATTTCAAGTTGGTCAGAAGTCACAGAAGATATGGTTAATAAATATCTTTTAGGTATGAAGTTTACGAATGGTCAAATTAAAAAAAGAACATTATTTAATTTTTTTACCTTTTTGAAAAAACATGGATTTGTTTTTGTCGTTCCTATTGAACAATTTGTAGCAAGAGATAGTATGATTGAAGTTACACCATTGTCTTTAAATCAACATAAAACTATTTTTAAAGCGATTGAGAACGGAAATGAAAATTTAGTTGTTGAGAGATTTTTATGCTCGCTAGTGTATTTTCATGGGCTTACAAGTAGTCAAATAAAATCATTAGAGTTAGAGAATATTAATCTGGTAGAAAAAAATATTCACGTAAATGGAAGGCCACCGGCTTATTTAAGTGATTCGGATTTAATTTTATTAAAAGAAGTACTAGTTAGACGTGAAAAATTGCTAAATAGAAAAAAGTCTAGTAGGCTATTTCCGGCATTTAAATCAATAAAGGATATTTCAATTTCTAATTTATCAATTAGTGACATAGTTAAAAAAGTAACTGGATACACACCGAGAAGGCTGCGTATTGCAGCATTTCAATATTGTTCAGCTAAATTTGGAGCACAGTATTTACAAGAGTGCTTCGGATTATCTTTAACTCAAAGTGCTAGATATGCACGAATAGGTGAAGAATTATTAGAATTACAAGTTCTAGATGATTTATAATAGCCGATTACAAATGAACAATGTTATAACAACTCTTATTACAAACAAAGAACCCGATATTAAAAAACAAATCACGAAATTAATTACATCTCTTGCAAATTTTATGATAATTTAATAATAAGCAGTGGTTAGAAGCAGTAAATCAAGAAGTTCTGATATTAATAATTATTTTAGTAAATATTTAAAATTATGATGAATTATTCTGTTTGTATAGGGGTTCAATGTCGATAGTAAACTGTTACATCTAAATCAAATCAGATAAAGGAATATATAATTTTATCAAGTTCCTAAATGTATAAGTAATTGGAATAAAAATCTAATATTTTATAGGAGAGAAAAAAATGAATTCACAAATCATCGAAGCTATAAAACGTGATCAATTAGTCTTTTTTATTGGATCAGGTTTTTCTTTACCATTGGAGTATCCAGATTGGAATGGATTAGTTGAAAATATGTTAGAAATTCTTTCAAAAGATTATCAACAACTTTTACCATTGAGAGACATAATTAAAGCCGAGGTCCCGTTAATGTCTACGATTGACCTTTTAGATTATTTAGTAAACTACAAAGATAGAGTATACAAAATTATGGATCATGAGTTTGCTGCAATTGAAGATAAAGTAAAACAGAATCCTCATTTATTAAAAAAGCATGAAATGATTGGTAAAATAACTTCCAAAATAATTACTACAAACTATGACAAATCTTTAGAACAGGCTAATCCAGAGTTTAAAAAAATTACATATTTAAATCAATTTAATATAGCCAATTTACATAATGTGAATGAGTATATATTTAAAATCCATGGATGTATAGAGGATGCTGCACGATGTGTTTTATATAAAGAAGATTACGAAAAATTATATTCAGACGAATCCGAATTCAAAGGAGCTATTGAAGAACTAAGAAAAATCATTGGAGATAAAACGATAATTTTCCTGGGATTCAGTCTTTCCGATCCATATGTTAAATATCAATTTGATTACATAAATACCATTTATAGACAACTAAAAGGTAAACACTTTCTTATTTCAACTGAAAATAAAAGTGAGATAGAAGGGGTAGAAACATTAAAAATTGATGATTGGGACAAGGGATTAGATTCTTTACTGGAAGAGTTATATAGAATCAAAAAAGAAACAGTTCAAAATGAAATTGTACTTTCACCAAAGCCGAGTGATGAAATTACTAAAATTAATACTATTAATATTGCTATTTTGATTGCTAATCCTATTAATGAGAGATTGGATTTCTCGATAAATAAAATTATAAAGCCTTTTAATAATTGGGATGTGAAAATAGACTATTTCAATTTAAATGTGAAAAATCTAAACAAATTAGAAGGATATCAATATATATTTTTATTTGCTAGTGCAATCAGAAATAATGTGATTATTGAAGATGAATATTTAATGGCTCATCGTATAACATTAGAAAAACTGCAAAATGAAATATTAGATGATACTGTCAAATGTACATTTATTTTTACGTATAAAAAACATAATTTTGATACCACTAATATTTACTTACCTATCATAATTAATCAATTTGAAAACCAATATGATAGTTTTATTTTTAAAACTTTAAAGAAAGGTATGCTTCATAATGAAAATAATAATTTAGAAACTCAAATTATTAACGATTCACAAATTGTGATAGAGAAATTAGTCAAGGGTATTCATAAAGTAAATTATATAAAAACACCTTTACCTTCAGAAATTGATTCTAAACAATTGATTAACTTTGTAGGAAGACTAAATGATTTAGAAAATATTATCAGAAAAATTCTAGATATTGATGGGAAGATATTAAATATAAAGGGATCAGGTGGAGTTGGTAAAACCACAATTATTAAAAAAGTATTAATTGAAATAGCACAAAGGGGATTATATACCGATGGTATTCATTTTGTTGACTGTCAACCAATAAAGGATTACGAATCCTTTAAATTTAAAATTAGTCAATGTTATAAATTAGACAATACTCTTGATTTAAAAGAGCATATGCTTCAAAACAATGTAGGTAATGACAAACTAATTATTATAGATAATTTTGAATCTCTATTGGATTTGGACGACTCACAAGAAATTATTCAATTAGTTTCTTTTTTATGTGATTACGCAAACGTGGTTTGTACGTCTAGAGAGTGGTTGAATTTTGAATTTGAAGAGAAGTATGAACTTAGGCAGCTAACAACAGATGAATGTGTTGAATTATTCCAAAAATATTATTCCTATAGAATTAATGAAGAAGAAATGAAAATTTTGAGAAATGATATAATAGAAAACTTACTAAATAATAATCCATTGGCAATTAAAATTGTAACGTCCATTATTCCTAAATTAAAAAGTATGAGTGCAATAAAAAAGGATCTAGAAGAGGATTTTTTTAATGCAACCAAATTAGGATATGATGATATTTTTAGTAGCTCAGAAGATTTAAATATAGAAAAATCAAAATCACTATTTCAATCGATAAATTATTCATATTGCAAACTTTTATCTAAAGAAAAACTTGTATTTGAATTAATCTCTTTGTTTCCAAATGGAATACATATGGACAATTTTTTAAATGTATTCAAAAATAGTAAAAATGGAATGACTGGAAAAGAGTTGAAATCACTTGAAGATAAATCATTAATTCAGATTTCTAATACTCGTATAAGCTTACAGTCTATTATAGGTAGGTTTGCTTCACATAAATTTAGTGAGAGAGGTTATGAAGAAAAGAAACACTACTATGACAAGGCCATTGATTATAATATTTTTACAATGAGTATTATTATGAGTGATAGTTTAAGGAATAAAGATACTATAGAACTTTATGAAAATAATATAGAAAATTATCGCCATAGTTTAGAATATTTAGATCAAGTAAATTCTTATAGTAAATTAGAATTATTAAGATATTTATGGAACGTTGCTAGCTTCTCAAGTAATATAAGTAAAAGTGAGAAATTTATTAAAGATATAAAAAGATTAAAAGATTTATTCAAGGAAATTGAGGATGTTGATAAAGCACTAGATATCTTTATATGCAGTTTGAAATATATTGCAGGCGATTTTGAAGGAAGTCTCTCGAATATGAAAAAAATGATTACTCTCGAAGAAGCTATTGAAATGGCTGGAACAGATGATCTGGTGGAAAATATAATTTGTAATTCTGCTATAAGTGTTTATAGATATGGTAATGAGTGGGAGTTGATTAATTATTGTAAGATAAATAAAGGGCTTATGCGATATGAATTACATAGTATGTTATTTAATATTGGGGCTTATAGAATTTTAGAGGAGAACTTACTGCATCGTGAAGGTGAATCCTTCTTTGAATTTGAAATTTTAAATAATCTAGGTAAACTAGATATTAATGTTATCGATAAATGTCTTTCAGAACAAATTCATAATAATGAACATCTTGAGATAATGCAAATAAATTACATTAAGGCAAAAATGGGGATAATTAGTAGGGAAGAAGTTAAAAAACTTGTTGTAGTTAACCCTTACTCACTGGGCATTAAAAATCTTATGTTTGCTTTCTTAGAAACAGATTTGGATAAAACAATAGAATATTATGAAAGAGCTATAGTGTACTTAAAACATATTAAATATTATTATGTCGAAGCAATGTATTATTACACAAAACATTTAAAGGAAAACGGTTTGGAGGAATATAACAATTTAAGGATAAAAGGTAGAAATACTGCGGAAAAGTACCATTATAGTTTTTTAATTTATAAATTTGATTGTCTTCTTAATGACTTGGATATACCCTATAATGAGGATGAATATAGTATAAACATTGATTTCGATTGGACAGAATACTCAAGTACTCCAAGTTTAAAGAACAATCGTAGAATCATGTCAACTGTATAAGTTTTAGCATATTATAGAATATAATTGCATATACTTCTTCCAATTGTTCTTTGAGAATTGTGAAATAATAAAGTATTTAACTTACTATGTATGGATTAAAAAGCAATATTAATTATATTTTAAAAAACCGCCTTAGTTTTGACTAAAAGGCGGTTATTTATTTCTTAATACTATTATTGTTTATTAGAACTACATTGGATTGAGACGCTACCAGACAGGGGGAATTACCATATGCATAAAATTATATGTTTATCTTGCATTAGTTTTATTTAATTCATATTTTCCTATCGGTTTTCCATAAATGGATATAAATTAAATGGCTTTATTATCTAAATACACTTAGAGATTTTTTAATTCTTATTAACTATAAATGCAACACCAATATGTACATTTTTGCTCGTTTAAAGATGTACAAAATCACTCGTTTTCCGCGGATAAATGATGCTTTAATCTGTATGAATCACCCACGATTGTGACAACGCTTGCGTGATGTAAAATACGATCTAAAATCGCATTCGCTAATTTCGGTTCAGGAAAAATTTCATCCCATGATTTGAAGTTCACATTCGTTGTGAAAATCGTGCTACGTTTTTCATAACGTGCATCAATGAGCTGGAAAAACAGTTTCGCATCCTCTGGATCAATTGGTAAATAACCAATTTCATCAATGATTAATAATTTATATTTCGTATAATGTTTTAAACGGCTCTCTAAGCGGTTTTCTAAACGGGCTTTCTTTAGATTCTGAATTAAATCATGACACTTAATAAAATAAGTACTTGTTCGCTTTTTAGCTGCCGTAATGCCGATTGCTGTGGCCAGGTGGGTCTTACCGACACCACTTGGACCAAGGAATACAATATTCTCATTTTCTTCGATGAAACGAAGGCTTTGAAAATCGAGTATTTGTTGTTGGCTAATGCTTGGCTGAAAATCAAAGTTAAAGTCCTTTATCTCCTTTAAATGTGGAAACGCAGCGACTTTCACCATCGCATGAATCATATTATGCTCACGTACATCGATTTCATAGTTTGTCAATTTTATAAGTGTATCGATAAAAGAAAGTTCATTTTTAATACTAAAGTCGATGACTTCATTCAAATGGATGCCCATTTGCTTTAATTTTAAATACGCTAAGTTTTGCTGTAGTTGCTGATAATTTGTACTCATTAATGAATTCATTTATACATTTCTCCAATCGCTGCTAAATTCCGTTTCGCTAAATCGTTAATATCAGGGTATTCAGGCATTGCCTTTGTCATCAATTCACGATAATGCGCCTCTTGATAATTTAGTTTTGCTTCACTTATTTTGTGTTGCGCGATTAATTCCATGTTATAATAAATCCATAATTGATCATCATACACTTGTAGTCCTGCTTTTTTTCCTTGATACCCCGGTGGTACGGAGTATTGATTGGACTTGTAGGAAATCATGCTCGATGCATTGACTTTTACCAGTGTATAATCAATCTTGTAGGAATCTCTTACTCGTTCAGTTGGTAGCTGGAGTAATTGATTCTTTTCTTTTTGCCATTCTAAAATCGGGATTTTATTGGTCCCTTGATGAACTTCATGGTTAATACGATTACATAGTTTTTCAATATAGGCTTGTAATTCAACTATAGTAAACTTCCCTTGATAGGCATGGATTTCATCCAATAACTTCATCGTTGTCTCAACTTTTCCTTTTGTTCGTGGACGACCTGCTACACAAGGCTTCACCTTAAATCCGAAATCTCTCGCAAATTGCGTAAACTTCGTATTCACTTTTCCCGCAAAATGTTCTGTTCGTGCTTCATCCATCACGGTTTTCATATTGTCAGTAATGAGTTCTTCTGGTACACCACCCATTTTTTCAAACGTATCAGTTAAGAAAGAAAATAAAACTGCCTGCGATTTGGAAATACTCATGTAGAAGAACCGCATACGAGAATAGCTCAGCACTAACACGGCTACATTAATCTCCACCTGTTCACCATCACTTGTTTCATAAACAATACTTTCTTTCCAATCCAACTGTGCTTGTTTGCCCATACGTGTTTCATAACGAATACCGCTATGCAAAGAAGATAAGCGTTCATCTTTCTCAAAGTAAGCCTTAAATTCTGGTGTATTGGCAATATAGGTACGGAATGTAGATTGTCCACACTCTAAACCATGGTTGTCTTTTAAATACTGCCAAAGATTGCGTCGATAATAAAATACCTGCTTAGAATCTTCTGATAAGAGGCTGGCAATAATCGGATAAAACTCATCAATTTTAGATGGCTTATTCCGCTTTGTTTTTGGTATAAAGCCATTTAGATATTTATCGATTGTTCGTCGATCTACTCCCATATCCCTTGCTAATTTACTTTTATTAATCTTCATGTTTAAACGCTCCATTACTTGTTTAAAATTTGCTAAATCTGAAAGACTATTAATTTTAAATTCTGTCTCAATCTCAAATTGAATATGCATACTAACACCTCGGTATTAGTATGAAATGAAAGAGCATTTTTGTACATAGTTATTCAAGCAGGAATGTACATATTTAAATTAGCATTTATATTAACTTTACTCTTGAATAATTTTTTCTACTTCTTTAATAAATTCATGTGGAGCTACACCAAGTTGATCACATAATGCAAAAATTGTGGATATAGTCGGCTGTCTCTGGTATCTTTCAAGAAGTCCAATATAGGTTCTATCTAAATTACAATTTAGTGCTAATTTTTCTTGAGAAAGATTTTTTTCAGTCCGATATTTTTTTAGTGTAATTCCAAATGCTTCAACTACGTTCATAATCTCACCTCTTAGTTAATTAACTAAGATTTGGACCTGTCTAATCGACTGACTATAGTCATCTAAATTGGAATTTGATAAAATAAGATTTCAGAATAACTATTGAAAGAGTTGAGAATTGTGATAAAAAATAAAATTTCATATAATAAAGAATTCAAAAAAAATATTATTAAATTGCATTTAAATGGTCTTAGCGTTTCTGAACTAAGCTTGAAATATGGAGTATCAAAGACTAGCATTTATAGTTGGGTTAACGAAGGAACAGATATTTCATATGAACAAGAGTTAAAAATATTAAAAAAACAAATTAAAGAACTATTGGAGGAAAATTCAGTATTAAAAAAAGCTTTGACAATTTTATCGAAATAAATAAATGTTCGTAGATGCGTTTTGAAATTTAAGTGTAGATTTGAAATAAAGTCGTACCTTTTATAAAAAAGATGTACCTTTTTAAATAAAGTTATACCATTTTCCCCCTTTAGATTATGGTTATCTAGAGGGGTGTTTTTATGTCTAAAAGAGCAAGTACATCTATGAATCCACAGCAAAGCCTTCTTGAAGAAATCTTTTGCAGCCTGTTTATCTCTTGTTTTATTTAGATGAAATTCAATTGTGCCCCTTCAGAATCGACTGCACGATAAAGATACATCCATTGCCCCTTTACTTTGATGTATTTTTCATCGACTCTCCAGGGATTATTTGTTAGTGTCAGATGTGGTCGTATTCTTGTATCTAGTTCAGGTCCATATTGATGAACCCAACGCATAATTGTTGTATGAGCCATCAACAAGCCCCGTTCTTCCATCATTTCCACCAAGTTACGAAAACTAAGGTTGTACTGTAGGTACCATCTCACTGTTAACAAAATAATCTCCGGTTGAAAATGTTTCCACTTGAATATCTGTTCCTTTTCCATACTGATTACGCCCCTTTTTAGAATAATAGTGTTAGTATTACCATGCTTTAGAGGTAGATTGCAGTTGTTTAGATATTTTAGCACTAGAACCTATAAACGTATGCAACAAGAAAAAGTGAATCTTTCTAGGAGAAAACAGGAATTAAATAACCAAGAAACTGAAGTGTTTAGCTTAATGAAGAAGATAACATGTCAATTGGAAATTATAAATGACTATGTTTGACGACCTAAAAAGTATTGACCGGTTGAAAGATTATCAGATACCTTTCGCACAAGGGAATTTTGAGAGACTCAAGAAATTATCCGCTTTAATATCTATGGAAGATAAATGATGGGAACTTTGCTGAGGCAAACTTAAGCATTTCCATGTGAGTGCTAATTGTACGCCGAGTCCAGAAGATATAACTGTGATAAAACGCTTGCAACAAGCAGGTGAAATACTGGGTGTGGAAATTAATCGACCATTTAATTGTGATATGTAATCAATTTACCTCAGTAAGAGAAAAGGGCTATTTCTAATATGCAAAGAAGCAATCTTTTAACTTTAATGAAAACACCTAACAAATGCGATAATGGCGCTTGTTAGGTGTTTTCAATGTAGTTCACAATCATTCAATTAACATCTTTTTCTAAGGTTAATTCATACTGCGACAGTTGTGTGGCTTTTGTGATTTCATCTAAATATTTGACTGTCACCCATACACCCCTTGTTGTTCAGACTTTTGCATAATGGGATTGATAAGCGTTGAAAAGATATACCTTTTTTCAATGGCAGGAAGGGCATTGTTTTTTTTCACATAGTAAGCGAGTTCTCGTTCCGTTGCCGTTGGATAAAAAGCAAAGAACGTTTTAAAAATTCCATGACTTCTTGCGCGTATAGGCATCCACTGTTCCGTTGCTTTCAGGCTGTTTTGGTGCATAGTCTGATTTTTTCGGTAAGCTCCATAGCGTAGGATTTTTTGTTAGGACGACATTGCCATCTATATCTTGATAAAAGCTTACCGAAACAATGCCTGAATTGATGTCAGCATTTGGTATGAGTAACAAAGGTAATACGTTAATTGAATTTCTATCAACCTACTTGTATGGATTTTTATTGCTCATGCTGCCATTAGTTTTCATTATTATGTCGGCAAATAAATTGATTATGGGCTATATCGATAACGGTTCCACGGCATACCTAATTGCGACACCGAATTGCTAGCATCTTTACACTGCTCTGTAGTAACAACTTTGGTAGCAGTCATATTTTCAGAGATTCTTTTTTCCAAATGAATTGGATATAAGTGCTTTTCTAACATTAAATATCGGTCTTTTTTTCTTACACTTTGCCATTAGTGGCTACTGCTTTTTTGTATCCTGTAGCAGCAAGGATTTATTTTTAATTGGGATGCTATGCTATATGCTGGCGATTCGTGTTTTTGTTAAACGTGATTTATATTTATAATGCAAACATCTGCTTGCTTTCTTGGAGCAAGCAGATTCTTGTAAACTCATTGCTACAAAGATGCCAAATCACCAAGGAATCGCAATAAGCGAAAATGAATCATTGCTAACTCCTCCACGTTTAAATCATCTCCATTATCTAACCACTCTTGGATAACACCTAAAATCGCGGATGTTAAAAAGGCTTCAAAATATGGTTGAAATTCTGGATCAAGTCCTTCTTCTCGAATAACAGAGATTCTGTCCAAAATATGATTACTAAAAACTTTCTTCATCCTCTTACTAAAAGCTGGGCTCCCCTGCTCCCCCAAAATAACTCGAAAGGCTTTAGCATGCTCTTTAATATATTTAAACACTGCTATAAATGGTTGATAAAGTTGACCTATTTTTATCGTGTGAAAGGCATCTAATGGTTGAACGTTTTTTACATAGCTTTCTAGTTCATTTAATAATTCCTGCTGCAAATCCTCCATCACTTCATATTTATCCTTATAGTGTAAATAAAAAGTTCCTCGATTAATGTTAGCAGTAATAGCAAGGTTTTTTACTGTTATTCGTTCAAAACCTACTTCTTCTATTTGTATAAGTAATGCATTTTTTATAGCTCGTTTGGTTTCAAAATTCATAATATTGTGAATAGACATTTAGTCCCCCCATTGTATTATCACTTTATTCTGATTAGTATTTGTCGCTACGCTTTCGGTCCAAAAGATATTTAATTACTGGTTACCTCAATGATCACAACAAGGTCAAATAGGATTTAATTACAGTATTACCTTATATATCGGCATTCCTTATTATTTATTTCCATCAATCTAATTTAGTAAAATGGTTATTTATGAATGGCTTACTATTTCCAACGAATGCTGGGGGTTTAGTAAGTCTTTTTGATTTCATCTAGCTTAAAAATGTTAATCTCCATCCAAAATCACTTAACACTTTTTAGTTATCTGTTTATTGTAATTCCTAATACATTGCCTTAAAATTTCAAGTATCAACACTGTGTTCAGTAAAGGAGAGATGGATATATGGGAAACAATGCAATTTCATTAAACTCCATTGAAAAAAAGTTTCATCAAAAACAAGTAATTGCCCCGCTTTCCTTAGAAATTCCAAAGGGAGAGCTAATTGGCTTACTTGGTCCTTCAGGCTGTGGGAAAACGACGTTAATTAAAATGATTATGGGAATGATTAAACCCGATAATGGCAGTATTCAAGTATTAAATTATACTGTCCCTCATAAACAATTACTGACGGATATCGGCTATATGGCACAATCTGATGCGCTATATTTGGATTTAACCGGTGAAGAGAACCTTCATTTCTTTGCTAAGCTTTATCGATTATCAAAAAAAGAGCGTGAGGAGCGTGTCAATTATGCTGCAAACCTTGTTCATTTAACGGATGATTTAAATAGTAAGGTATTGAATTATTCTGGTGGAATGAAACGGAGATTATCCCTTGCAATTGCCCTTATCCAAAACCCGAAGTTGTTGATTTTAGATGAGCCAACGGTTGGTATTGATCCCGTATTGAAAAAGGAAATTTGGCAGGAGTTAATTCGTTTAAAAAACGATGAGCATAAAACAATTTTAGTAACGACACATGCCATGGATGAAGCTGAGCGCTGTGATCAATTGGCAATGCTGCGCAATGGTCATATCATTGCGCATGGAACACCACATGATCTGAAAGCTCATTATCAGGCAAAAGACTTTGATGAAGTGTTTTTAAAGGCTGGAGGTGAAGCACTGTGAGAATCGGCGCAATTGTTACAAGAATTATGCAGCAAATGATCCGAGATAAACGTACACTCGCCTTATTATTTTTTGCACCTCTTCTTGTGCTTTCGTTAATGTATTTTGTTTTTAATAGTAACGAATCTGAAATGACAGTAGTCGTATCAAATGGTCCTGCATCAATCATTGAAAAACTTGAAGCAGCGGATTTTCATGTTATCGAAAAAAATGATTTTTCTATTGCCGATTTAAAAGAAGAAAAATATGATGGCTGGTTAGCTTTTCATCAAACGCAATTGAAGCTCACATTATTAAATGATGATCCGTCTACAGCCAAGGCTTTAAAAATGAAACTCTCTCAAGTTTTGCAGCCAGAACAATCTGCAATGATGAAGTTGAAGACAGAGTATGTATTTGGCGATGAAAATACCGCTATTTTTGATATTTTTAGCCCGATGTTGACAGGCTTCTTTGTGTTCTTTTTCGTCTTTTTAATTACAGGTATAGCGTTGTTAAAAGAACGAACTTCAGGGACATTGGAACGCTTACTGGCGACACCGATTAAACGTTCTGAAATTGTTGCTGGTTATATGCTTGGTTATGGATTGTTTGCATTTATTCAAACGACTATTATTGTTCTATTCGGGGTTTATGTCCTTGATATCGTACACGTTGGCTCCATCTGGCTTGTGCTACTAATCAATATTATCGTTGCACTTGTATCATTATCATTAGGAGCTCTGTTATCAAGTTTTGCTGCATCAGAGTTTCAAATGATGCAATTTATTCCGCTAGTCATTGTACCGCAAATTTTCTTTTCAGGTATTTTCCCACTTGATAATATGGTGGAGTGGCTGCAAAATATTGGGCGTATTATGCCACTTTACTATGCCGCTGACGCTTTGAACGGGGTTATGTATAAAGGTTATTCCTTTAGTGAAATTTTAGTGGATTTAGTGATTCTTGCTTGCTTTGCTCTTGTATTTATTACATTAAATATTATTAGTTTAAAAAAATATCGATCCTTATAATCAAAGGGTATAGAAGTAGCGGAATTAACGTTTAAATCGTTTTCTATAACGACGTTTTGGCCTATTTATTTTGAACTAAATTAATTCGGATGTATGACATTTTATTAATTCATACTTAACCCCTAGATTTTTTTCTAGGGGTTATTTAATTTTAAAAAGAAGCTCCAGTTATAAATTTTAAAACAAAAGTAACAGCATACAAGAAAGCTCCTACTGAAAATACACCCAGAAAATAATAACCAATAAGTTTTAAATTATCTTTTATTGCTCCTAACAAATCATTTAGAAATCGTTGCATAGATCTCACTCCGTTCAATATTAAGAATAAAATAATTTCAATCAATTAGCCTTATTCATCTAATCTGGTATTTACGCTCTTAATTGTAACACAGTAAAATATCATTTATTAAAAATAAACAAGTAATAAATATTATCCCTTTATTGGTATTTCCACATAATTACTTCCTTTATTTTAGTATCGAGTTAAATTTTAATTAACTATTGTTTAAACATAGGGTTCTGCTCAAAAATGGGTAGAGTCTTTTACATAGCCATAATATAAGTTGTTGCAGTGGAGGCTAGGCGGCTACTTGGGGATTAGCGTCACAGATAAGACCATGCAGCACAGCGGATGTTTACTGTGCGAAAGCGAAGCGTCAGCAACAAAGCGCAGTCGGAACGGAAATCAACGCCACGTTATGTTGATAGGTCACAAACTGCCCAAAAATAGAAAATTACACCAACTTTCTATTAGCAAAAGAACTACTATTCATCTATACTAAATTTACAGTTAATGGCTAAATATTTTGCATCGTAGGTTATAGAAACGAATTACTTACAATAAAGCCTAAAAATAAAGGTGTGTAAAGATGAATACGATTATGGAAATACAGAACATCTCTAAACAGTATAAAGGTAAGAAAATCTTAGAGAGCGCTACATTTTCTATTTGTGCCAACCAAATTATAGCTCTAGTAGGAAAGAATGGGTCAGGTAAGAGTACCCTTCTAAAAATTATTGCGGAATTAGTCGATGCTGATAGCGGTTCTATCGTGAAACATCGACAATCTTTAAAAATTGGCTATGTGCCTGAAGTGACCCCTTCACATATTTTGTTTACGCCAGAAGAATATCTTTATCATATGGGCCGTATTCGAGGCATGGCAAAAAAACAACTAAAGTTAAAAATAAACGATTTACTCGAATTATTTCAATTACAGGAAGCTCGGAACATTCGGATTGTTAACTTTTCTAAAGGTATGAAGCAAAAGGTTATGATTATGCAGGCAATGCTTGAAGACACAGATCTCTTAATCTTAGATGAACCATTATCAGGACTCGATCCTAAAGCCCAAAGTGATTTAGAAGAAACACTTTCAATTTTAAAGGCCAAAGGGTTAAGTATCGTTTTAACATGTCACGAAACAAAATTACTTCAACATCTTGTTGATACAGTTTTTGTTATTCAAAATAATAAAGTCATTCAAGCTGATTCATTAAATAAAAACGTTATACCGAAAAATAATTTAATTTTTGAAATTTCAAGCGAGAAATTATTGTATAACCTATTCCCTTTTCTTAAAATACAACAACAACGTCTTTTAAATAATGGTTGTCATGAAGTAATTGCCGTTATTAAAACAGAAGATACAGATCAAGTATTATTGAATCTACTACAGAAAAAAGCATCTATTAAACAATTAATTCCTATCAATCAGAAGGAGGAACAATTTTATACTCATTTTTAAGGAGGAATAGACGCTGGCATGACAAGTTTATTACGCTATCAATTTATCAATTATTTAAGAACCTATCAATATGTTCCGCCTTTTTCAATTTTCATTTTATGCCTTGTTGTTAATTATACCTTTGTACCAAATCCAATATTAGATAGCTATTCGTTTACAGCTATCATTCTCTTTTTTCTAATGGGATGGTTTACAATTACACTATTTCACGCAGAAGATGAAGGGCAAAAAGTAATTACAACACTCCATGCAAAAGGTCGAACACAATATAATTTAGGAATTTTTATGATTTGTATACTGATTGGATTATTCTTAAGCTGTGTATCAGTCATCTACCCTACTCTAATTGGCGCCTTTGGAGAAAAACCAAGATTTATACATCAAATACTAGGATTTCTCTCTCATTTTAGTTTATCTGTACTAGCTATTGCACTTTCAGCTATTTTTACTAGAGAGCTCGTAAAAAACAAACAAAATACATGGTGGGGTGTACTTGGAATTTTAATTGTTTCTGTCGTTATCACAACTTTAAAAGAGACAATTCTTCAGATCAAGGGACTCATTTGGCTGCTTCCCCCTGTTCGTCTTTCATTGGAAATGATGGGTTCGGAAGATTCAATAACGTCAATACCGAACATTTTTTATTGGCAATTTGCTTGGATTTTCATCTATTCGGCCATCGTTATCATGTTGTTCTTCCTCCTTTCGAATCGAAAAAGGAAGTAAATTTCTAAAGAAGGAGAGTTCTTATGGTTAAAAAAGCCAAGGTGCTAATTATAGAAGATGAAGGTGATATTGCAAATATCATTAAGGACTACTTAAGTGTCAACCATTTTGATCCCCATATCGCTAGAACTGGTCATGAGGCAATCCATTATATGAAAGAAATCTCTCCTGACTTTATCATTCTTGACCTTTCTCTCCCTGATTGCGATGGAATCGAATTATGTCGTCAAATTCGTGAAAATAATAATGTTTCTATACTAATTTTAAGTGCACGCAACAGTGACACAGATAAGGTTCTTGGATTAGGATTCGGTGCAGATGATTATATGACAAAGCCCTTTTCTTTAAGTGAGCTTGTGGCAAGAATAAATGCCCATTTACGAAAACAGGATAGATGGCAGCAGAACAATGCGAGCCAGATGGATATTATTCGAATCGATCATATGGAAATCAATAAAGGTGAGTATACTTTTTCCTGTAATAAAAAGCATATTCCCCTTTCAGCAAAAGAATTTGATTTGTTATTTTTTCTAATGAAACATCGTAATAAGGTTTTCTCCAAAAATCAGTTACTCGATGCTGTTTGGGGCTATGACACATATGGTGATGAAAATACGATAACCGTTTACATTAGACGTCTACGTGAAAAAGTTGAAAACGATCCATCTTGTCCAGTTTATATTCAAACTGTTTGGGGCGTTGGCTATAAATTTACTACTCAAAACCATTCGTAGGAGAACACAATGTACTTAAAAAATTGGATAAAGAGATGGTTATGGGCGATATTAATTTGTGTTTTACTGTTGTTTATTTGTTTCCTAACACTATTTTTTACAAATTCAAATCGCAATGAGCAACCACAAAATGAATACGTTATCAATCAAATTCGTTTAGAAGTAAATGAACTATTATTGTACATAGAAGACCATTATACAAATCTTGAACAGAATTCAAATATACGCAGTTTCCTCCAAGAAATGAGTAATAGTGAAGGAATAGATATTACAGTTGTTCAATTAGATGGGAAAGTTATTTTTAATTCAATCGAAGGAGACTCTTCACAGTTTATCAACTTAGAAGAGGGTTTACATTATGATTTATTTACGTCTCAACAACAACCGGGGATCATTAAAATTGCCTTTCCTATTATTAGTGAGACGAATGTACAACTAGGTCGAAGGCAAGCAGCATCATTTGATTGTTACTGGTATTTATCAATCGATAGCAAATATGTCTAATTCAGCGAAAATTACCGCTGATGTTATTAAAGTTTATAATGCTACCTATTCTGCTTCAGAACATAGTATGATCAATTTGGTCGATGAGACATTATCAGCTCAAATCGTTGATGATTTAAACAATAAATTTAAAAGCTCTATCTCAGCTGTCACCCAACAAACATTATTAGATGCTGTCTTTAAAGAAGTGATCGCTGTTTTAATAATCCCATTATCTGTTATCGAAATTTTATTTATCGCTGTAACATTCATCATTATTTTTAGTGTTTCTAGAATAAACGTAAGAAAAGAATGCGGAACTTACGGAATTTTCAAATCTATTGGTATGACCTCAAATACTATTAGATGGTCGATTTCATCAGGAATCCTGTTTCTTTCAGCACTAGGGACTATATTCGGGATTTTTATCGGTGTAAAAGTAATACCAGTAGCTTTACAAAGTATTATTGTAGAATATGGCATACTGGAGTTACCCCTTGTGATAAATTGGCCAATAACCATCGGATTATCTCTCTTAAGTGTTGTGGCAGCCTGTCTTGGATGTTGGATATCAACGAAAATCATCTCCAAAACCTCTCCGCGAATTTTTTTGATAAATGGATTGTCATTAATCAAGCTGTTCCTTTAATTTATTTATTTCAGTTAATGTTAATTCTGTAAATTCAGCAATTGTTTCTAAATCAATGCCTTTCTGTAACATTGTCAAAGCTATTTCTTGCTGCTTCTTTTTCTCCCCTTGTTCAATACCTTGTTCAATACCTTGTTCAATACCTTGTTTTATTCCCTTAGCTAATCCTTCTTTTTCCGCCAAATATTTTGCATCCTCTAACTTCGCTCCCTCGTCTAATATATATTTTAAACGGGATTCATAGGCAAAGATTTCTTCTGGAGATTGACTTAATTCTTGCCAAATAGTTAAAGCATTTTCTATTTTTTTATCGTCCATAGCAAGTTCCTCCAACTCCAAATAGATTTCTTTATAGACTCTTTCCTTTCTTGCATCAACCATCCCTAGTAACAATAGCCATCTCGCAAGTACATTATCTAATGGGTTCAATTTATTATCAAACCAATGCTTAATAAATTTATTCATTTCTATAAAGTGAATTTCAAGAACATCATCAATTCTAAATTTTTCATTATCTTCATACAGATGAAATGTAGTATGATAAGCATCAGTTTGCTCAAACAAACTAAAATTACAAATATTAATGGTAATTGTTGGTCGTAATTTGTGATAAGCTGTACCCTTTCTAAGCTGTGAAGTATATATTCTTGACCAGTAAAAAAGGGTTCGCTTAATCATATCGTACTGATTGCTTAATTGAATTTCTACATTAATCATCAGATTTTCTTGGGTTCTCACGAGAATATCTAGCCGAGATTGCTTATCATCCCCATGCTCACCACTAAATTCTTGACTCAAAAAAGAGACTTCCTTAATAGCATCGCGACCTGTACGATTTAAAATTGCGTTAAGAAAGACAACCGTTATATCTTTATTATTATCATTACCAAATAATTGCTTAAAGGCGTAATCAACTTTGAGATCTACAAATTTTTCAAGTGGAATTCTACGTAAAGCCTTTTCACTCATACCCATCACTCCAAATGATTTACCTTAATTATAGCATTTTGGAGCTAAAGAAGATAATTAGCTATATTTTGTTACATAACTATTATTTTTGTAGATTTATTACTATCGGTGCAAGCGTTGTTTCTTTATAATCCGCTACTTCTGTTGTCCCATTGCTAACAACTGATTCACCGAATGCATTCTTTTCTTCGGTTTGTTCACCATCATTTCCGATGATTTGGTGAGGCGAACATGTGGCACAATTGTCAAAGTCTTTGCCCTTTCATCTATTTTCTCAAGCGTCTTACCCGTGCTTATATCGTTTGGAAAGCCACGACCTCCAAAATTTGTGCCATCATATACATTTCCGATATCATCCTTTATCGTAAAATCCAAATCAATACTATCCAAATAATCTAATACTTGCTGGTCCAATTGTTGCCTCGCGTAAACAATTGCCGACATCATCACAATGTGGATAGCTTACTTAATTTCAAATAAATTAACAAAGGGGCTTATCCACGGCTCTGCTATCGCAATAGTGCTTGGTTTAATTTTGGCTTATATTGGTGGGGTTACAACTGGTGGAGCGAAAGGTCTTTCAGATGTTAGTTTCCTTGCGGGTATTGGCTTCTTAGGTGGTAGTATGCTTCGTGATTTCGCCATTGTTTCTACTTCTTTTGGGGCCAATTTCGATGAAATAAAAAAATCAGGACTTCGTGGCATCCTCTCTTTGTTCATCGGAGTAGTCTTATCTTTTATAATCGGTGTTATTTTTGCTACTAGTTTTGGCTACAATGATGCGGTTAGTATTGCAACAATTGGGGCTGGCACAGTTACGTATATCGTTGGCCCCGTTACAGAGCAGCTTTAGGTGCAAGCTCTGAAGTAATTGCCATTAGTATTGCTGCTGGTTTGGTAAAATCAGTACTTGTGATGGTGGGCACACCTTTTGTTGCAAAGTATATCGGCTTGAATAACCCTGTTACTGCTATGGTTTATGGTGGGTAAATGGGAACTACCTCAGGTGTAACAGGAGGATTAGCAGCTACAGATCCTAAACTAGTACCTTATGGAGCAGTTACTGCAACTTTTTATACAGGCTTAGGTGCTTACTAGCACCTACCGTACTCTATTTATTAACAGATATGATTTTTTAGCAATAACAATAATGCAAAAATAATTTTTTTAGTAGCGCAAACGTTATCTAGTTTGTGCTACTATTTTTTCATCTACAGTTTTTTTGATAAGAGCAATGGCATATACGGCTTGAATTTTTTTGCTTTAACAAACAAAAAGGAGGGACAAGACTTGGTTGAATTTACAATTTGCTTTCTTAAGAAGGGTGATCAAATATTATTGCTAAATAGAGACTTTCCAGAATGGATGGGAGCTTGGAACGGTGTAGGTGGAAAGATTGAGAAAAATGAAACGCCACTAGCTGGTGCCTTACGAGAAATTAAGGAAGAAACGGGCATCTTACTGAACGATATTACATTCAAAGGAAAAATAACCTGGACTGATGGAATGACCGACTACGGCTGTATGTATGCTTTTATTGCTGAATTACCAGAATCCTATCATTATGTGACACCGATTAAAGTTGCAGAAGGCATTTTAGATTGGAAAGATCTATCATGGATTTTCCATCCTAAAAATGTAGGAATAGCAGATTTAAAATATTACTTACCGAAAATGTTGGATGAAACAACCAACTATGAATATATATTTACATATAAAGATAATAAATTGATCAACGTTACTTCTACCCCATTTGCACAAACATTTACTGTCTAGATGACACAAAAACTCGTAAACACAACAGAGGCGTTTACGAGGATTAATTATTTTCTTTGCTGTGCAAATCTCATTTTGCACAGCGACACTTGCATACTATCCACAGAACAACAGAAATCGCTTTGGCTAGCATCTATCATTTTTGAACTATAGTAAAAAACGTACAGGTTCCTCTAAATAGTCTGCCACACTACGCATAAATGCATTTACTGGCTCGCCATCAATAACACGATGATCAAATGTGCAAGACAGTGTCATTGTATGGCCAATTTGTATTGTATCTTCTACTACGATTGGCTCTTTCACAATTTTATGAGTGCCCAGGATTGCTACTTCAGGATAGTTCGTAATCGGCGTCGCAAATGTTGCCCCGTCCTTTCCTGTACTAGAAATCGTAAAAGTACTACCTGTTAAATCTTCTACCGTTGCTTTTTTAGAAAGAGCCTTTGCCAATAAGCTTTCTAGCTCCTCTGCAATTTCAAAAATACTTTTTTTATTTGCATGCTTTATCACTGGCACAAGTAGACCATCTGAAGTAGCAACTGCAACACCAATATGAATATAAGGGAAAATCACAAGTGCTTTTTGATCTTCATCTACCTTGGCATTAAACTGCTCATGTTCCTGTAAAGCTGTCGCTACTGCCTTGATAAAAAAAGGTAAGTAAGTTATTTTTTTGTCCTTCATTTCCGGCAGTTGTTGAATACTTTTCCTAAAAGCCACTAATTTCGTTACATTAATTTTTTCCATTCCGGTGCATAATACTGCTTTAGAAACAGCTTTTTGCATATTTTCAAAGATTGCTTTGCGCAAGCCACGAATAGGGATGATTTTATTTTCATTCACTTCATCTTCAATACGTTTTGACTTATTTTGCACTAGTGCTATCGCAGACGATGATTGTTTAGCATGTCTATCTAAATCACCTCGCAACACCCGTCCGTTTGGTCCACTGCCCTGTATTTCTTCAATATTAATGTCCATAGTCCGTGCTGCTTTTCTAACTGAAGGGGCTGCCTTCACCCTATTGGATATTGAAAATTCAGTCACCTTTTTCGGCATATTCTCCTCTATTTTCTCTTCAAGTGGCTGAGTTCGCTGGGGTGGTGACGAATCTGAGGTTTTACTAAATTGACAAAGCAGACTACCTACCGTAATGGTATTCCCCTCCTCGCCTCCAAGCTTCTCAATCACCCCTGTAATTGGCGCTGTAATCTCTACAACGGCTTTATCGGTTTGAACCTCTACTAACGGCTCATTAATCGCTACTTTTTGCCCTTGTTTTACAAACCAGCCAACAATTTCTGCTTCATGTAAACCTTCCCCTATATCAGGGAGTAAAAAATCATACATTACTATCCCTCCCTATTCTTTCATGACATTTTGTACTGCACTTACAATGCGCGCTACGGTTGGCATCCATTCTGCCTCAATGCTCGATACTGGGAACGGTGTATCATAACCTGTGACACGTAAAATAGGTGCATGCATAGCATACATACAGTTTTCGGCAATAACTGCTGCGATTTCCGCCCCTACACCGCCTGTTTTTGCCGCTTCATGAACAACGACTAGTCTGCCAGTTTTATCTACCGACTGAATGATAGTCTCATAGTCAATAGGTGCGATTGTGCGTAAATCAATGATTTCCACAGACACACCCTGCTCTTGTAATTGCGCTACTGCCTGTTTTACCGTTACGACACTCGGACCATATGTAACGATGGTCACATGCTCCCCTTCTTGAACAATCGCCGCCTTACCAATAGGCACTTCATAGTATTCTTCTTGTACTTCCTCTTTTATCGTTCGGTATAGCTTCAATGGCTCTAAGAACAATACTGGGTCTGGATCTTTAATCGCCGCTGCGAGTAACCCTTTAGCATCGGAAGGTGTACTTGGCATAACTACCTTTAAACCTGGTGAGTGTAAAAACAATGCTTCTAAACTATCTGAATGTAATTCAGGTGCATGAATCCCTCCTCCGTACGGTGCTCTAACAACCAGTGGCACGGTAACTGTACCTTCCGTTCGAGAACGAAGGCGTGCAGCTTGTCCTACCATTTGATCCATCGCCTCATAAATAAACCCTAAAAACTGTATTTCTGCTATTGGTTTAAGTCCTCTAGTGGCTAAACCTACTGCAGCTCCGATAATTGCAGACTCAGCAATCGGTGTATCAACTACACGCCTTTCTCCAAAACGTTCTATGAGCCCGTCCGTCACACGGAAAACCCCACCATTCTTTCCGATATCCTCACCGAGACAGAGGATTGTTTCATCATTTTCCATTGCTTGGCTTAAACATGTATTGATTGCCTGTACTATTGTCATCTCCATCATTACACCCCTCCTCTTTGTTGCATTTGTCTTACTAAGTTTTGAGGCATTGTTTCATACGTTGCTCTTAGTACTTTTGGAATCGTTGTCTTTTCAATTGTAAGTGCCTTTTCATAGGCTTTTAAAACGATTTCTTCACAGTCATTTAACAGCTCCTCCTCTTGCCTCTCATCCCATAGTCCAGTAGAAACAATAAATTTTTTCATTCTTTCTATAGGGTCATTTGTCAGCCATTGCTCAACTTCAGCTTGGTCTCTATATTTCGTCGGATCGTCTGCAGTTGTATGAGGTCCTTGGCGAAATGTAACAGCTTCAATCAGCACAGGCTCTCCATTTTTAGCTTTTTCTATAGCAAGCTTCGTTGCCTCATAAACTGCTAATACGTCATTGCCGTCTACTCTAATTCCTGTAATCCCATAAGCCAAAGCCTTTTGTGCGATTGTTTGGCTAGCGGTTTGTTTATGAATTGGATTACTAATTGCCCATTGATTGTTTTGAATAAAGAAAACCACTGGTAATTTATATACACCTGCAAAATTTAATGCTTCATGGAAATCGCCCTCAGAGGTACCTCCATCACCCATATAAGCAACCGAAACACTTTCTTCCCCTTTATATTTACTAGCCCATGCCCCACCTACCGCATGTAAAAATTGCGCTCCAATAACGATTTGAATAGGAAAAATAGATAAATCAGTTAAATGCTGCCCAGCCATTTTACCCATTGTGTAACAAAAGAACTTATCGATAGGCATCCCGTGAACAAATGAAGCCGCAATATCTCGGTAACTAGGATAAATCCAATCATTCGAAGTCAATGCGTAAGCGCTTCCAACCTGTGCTGCTTCTTGCCCTCTAATTGGTGGATATGTTTTTATTTTACCTTGGCGCTGAAATTTCAATGCAATGCCATCAAAGATTCTTCCTTGTACCATATGTTTATACATTGCGATGCATTGCTCATCTGTGGCCGTTCTTTTAAAGAAAGTTTCCGAAAGCGAACAATCTTCCTCCAAAACTGACGCGGTGTCAATTTTTAAACATGACTGATTTAACCACATTTCAATTTCTCCCTCTAAACATGACTGATTTAACCACATTTCAATTCCTCCCTTTATAACGTTATTTCTATTATAAATAAGAAACCGAAGCCACGTCATTAGCTAATTTTGTTTTTATTTAGCTTTTTTTCACTTTAAGCAGAATTATTTAAACAAACCGTATATATACATGGTTGTCATATCACGTGCAATTTCTTCAATTGGAATGTCTGTTTTGTCCAAAATAATTTTCCATAAATACCGCTCTCCAATGTAATACAATGAACCCGCAATAACCTCTGCATGATAATTTTCATTGCGAATCAGCCCCAGCTGTCGAACAATTTCTACGTTGGCAGACACCCTTTTAATAAATTGATCCGTGATTGATTCCCATTTCTCCTCAATTAACGGGGACACCCCCTTTGCTTCATGAATCAATCTAAATATTTCCTTGTTTTCAACTGCCAAGGATAAGTAATTATATGTATTTTTAAACGTAAATTTAAAAGCCTCTTGCTTATTTTTAGGCGTATAATTTAGTTCTACAATTTTATAGAATGGGCCCATGACATCCTCAACTAAAGTTGCCAAAATTTCCTCTTTCCCTAAGTTAAAATGAGAATAAATCGTCCCGTAACCTAGTCCTGCTTCCTTGGCAATTAACTTGATCGTCGTTTCCTTATATCCAATTGCTAAAAAAACATTTTTTGCCGCTACTAATATTTGTGCTCTTGTTCGCTCTCGCTTATCCACCTATATCACCCTCCCAAATTTTCGTTTTACTAAACATAATAAATAATTCCTTTTAAAGTCAACTTTTAGCTAGCGTTCAATCCAAAGCCATCTATTTTACTATCCTTTCAACATAAAAAACCGGTAAAAAAATCCAGAAATTCCCAATAGGATTTCTGGCTTTTCTAGTTTAAGGACTAGATTGAGTTTTGATAGGCAATACATTGTCTACAGTGGATTGTCGTTTAACAGTGATCCACCTTCCACATAACATAACAATCAATGCAAAAAATACAATGACTCCTGCAAAGACAAGTGCTGCCTTATAGCTACTATAAACTGCTACAAGCTGACCCGCGATGATCGGTCCGATAATTTGTCCAAAGGCATAAAATGTTGTTAATAATGATACGACTGGACCGCTTTGCGTCGGGAATAGCTGACGTGCATAAGAGGTCGTTAACGTCACAATGCCTACAAATGTTAAGCCGAATAAAAATGACGATAATAATACACTCCATACTGTTTGTGAAAATACTGGTAACAATATACCTAATACTTGCAATACATAGGCGACTACTAAAATTTTGATGGCAGAGAATTTTTCTAATAAAACAGTCCAAACAGGTGCTGATGGAATAGCCGCTACCCCAACAATGACCCAGCTATACGAAGAGTATGCTTGTAGTGAAGGAATATTGTGAATGATATCCACTAAAAATGTACCCGTGATAATATAGCCTAATCCTTCAAAGCCATAGGCGACAATCAACCATGGCATAAAGCCCTTTGTCATTTTTGCATCCGAGGATTTTACGGTTTTCACACTATCTTGTACATGCAAATCTCTCCAAAGTATAAATGTTGTCACTAAAAAAACTGCAGATAAAACCCCTAAACCGATCCATGTACCTTGCCAAGCAAAACGTGCTTCAATAGCAGGGACTAATAAACCTGAAATAGCAATTCCTAATCCGATACCACCAAATAAATAACCTGACCATCGTGTAAGTGAATGCTTTGCTAAATAATCCATAACAATACTACATGTTAATACAAAAATAAGTCCCCCTGTAATGCCCGCAATCAGACGAAGTACAAGCCAAATACTATATATTTCAATGATTCCCATAAGAACAACAGAAAGGACATTCAAGACAACACTTAACAATAAAAAGTTCTTCTTTTGGCGATTGATAAACCCTGCCCACAAAGCGCCAATGAAATAGCCAATATAATTACTCGATGCTAAAAACCCTGCAACTTCAAACGAAAACCCGACATCCTGACGCATAAATGGCAAAATTGGTGTGAATGCAAACCGGCTAATCCCCATAGCCACTACAAGTAATAGCACCCCACCAAATAAAATTCCGATGTGCTGTCGATTCATCATGTCTCCCACCCCCTAAAAACTTTTTGTAATTAAAAGGATACAGAGTGAAAATTAATAAATCTAATATATAATTTATATAAAAGGATAAAAAATTTTTATAAGAGGTGGGATACATAATGAATTTACATGCTCTTAGATTATTCACAAAAGTAGCTGAGCTCAAAAGTGTTTCTAAGGCAGCGCAAGCTCTAATGATTAGTCAACCTGCCGTTACCATTCAAATTAGAAATTTGGAAAAAGAACTAGGCTTAACGCTGTTAGAACCAAAAGGTCGAGGAATTACCTTAACACAAAATGGGGAATTTTTATTTAAACAGGCTCAGCGACTATTTGATTTAGAATTGGATATTGAAAACAAACTAGAGCAATTAAAAAACACAGGTAATGAAGAATTACAAATTGCTTCTACCCATGTCCCATCCCATTTTTTACTACCAAAATGGCTCGCAAAGTATAAACAAGCCTATCCGACAACTAATATCCACATAAAAACGGCTAACTCCCAGCAGGTTATTGAAGAATTGCTTCACTATAAGGTTGATATGGCTTTTATCGTAAAAGAAGATGGGCATCATCCAGATATTAATTATCAATTTCTCATGAATCTTGATTATTGGTTTATCGTCCCATTTGGTCATCCGCTGGCAGAACAGAAAGTGACATTAGCGGAATTAATGCAGCAGCCATTTGTTTCACGTGAAGATGGTAGCTCTACGAAAGAATATTTGAATGCTTTATGTAAAGTTCATAAAATTCCACCACCAAGAGTAGGGCTTCAATTGGACGGGATCAATGAATCCATTTACGCCATTGCAGCTGGGTATGGTACGATGCTAGCTCCATCCATAGCGGCTTCTAGCTTCATTCAACGACAGCAAGTAGCGCGAGTTTTAATAAAAGACATCGATATTCAGCGTCCTATTTATCTTTGCACAAGGAAAAATGAACAAAATACCTCTTCGACCTTTAATACTTTTAGTAACATCATTAATGATTCAATTTCATAACAATTACTTTTCAAAAGTTCGAACTACACAAAATTTGTGCAATAACGAATTGATGTGTAGTTTTTTATATCTAAAATTTGTAATCTACTATATCTCATCACCAAAACACGGGAGGTAGATTTACGTTCCATTCGGGCTACTTGAGGGCGTCCTGCCTCCACTCCAATCAACTGATGACATCCCACCTCAACTTTCAGCAACAATTAATCCCAATGCCTGTAAAATCTATAAAAAAATAGTGACATTCATTCAAGAAGCCTAAAAGAGAAATCATTATTATTCGTTTTTATATAGACTAAACAGTTTTAATGACCTATAATAATCCATGAATTCATCAATACACGAACATTAAGGTGGTTTTCATGACTAAATATACGTTAATTTTTAAAGGGACAGCTTTTTCAAGTAAGTCTCCTACTGAAATACAAATTTTAAAGAATTATTTATTCTTCATTAATGCTAACGGGATGATTGAGAAAACAGTAGCTCCTGAGCATCCAGATTATCAAAATCTGCTAACTTCATATCAGCATCAAGAAAATTTTCATCAATTAACTGAAGGACAATATTTCCTACCAGGCTTTGTCGATTTGCATGTTCATGCACCGCAATGGGCACAAGCTGGAACTGCATTAGATATTCCACTTTATGACTGGCTGAACACATACACCTTCCCGATCGAATCCAAATTCTCCGATTTAGAGTTCGCACAAGAGGTCTATGAAGATTTAGTAAGTAATCTTCTTGCAAATGGAACAACTACATCGCTCTATTTTGCAACCGTCCATAAAGAAGCAAGCCTGCTATTAGCGAAAATTTGTGCTAAAAAAGGGCAACGAGGTCTAGTTGGGAAAGTTGTGATGGATGATCCTAAACAAAATCCAGACTATTATCGAGATGCAAATACTCAAACTGCACTAAAAGATACAGAAGAATTTATTTTAGCTGTGAAGGAATTAGCCAAATCAACTAAACAAGGTGTTTATCCAGTTGTAACACCACGATTTATTCCAAGTTGTACAGACGATGCTTTAAAAGGTTTAGGAGAATTAGCTGCTAAATACAATACACATATCCAGTCACATTGTAGTGAAAGCGATTGGGAGCATGGCTATGTAAAGGAACGATTTAAGAAAAATGATGCCTTTGCCTTACATGATTTTGGTCTATTAGGCGATAAATCTGTAATGGCACATTGTAATTTCTTAAATGAGGATGATGCACAGTTATTTGCTGAAACAGGCACAGCGATTGGTCATTGTCCAATTTCTAATGCTTATTTTGCAAATAGCGTCATTCCAATTGCCCGCTTCCATGCAAAAGGCGTTGATATCGGATTAGGCTCAGATATTTCTGGCGGTTTCTCACCTAGTCTATTCGATAATGCTAGACAAGCAGTCATGTCATCTAGAATGTTAGAAGACGGTGTTGATACATCTCTTTCTACTGAAAAACGTGGTGTCCCAAATTCACGTATTACGATTAATGAAGCATTTTATTTAGCAACAGCAGGTGGCGGGGAAAGCTTAAGCCTACCCATTGGTCGATTACAAGAAAACTACACGTGGGATGTACAAATCATCGATACTAACATACCTTCAGCAAAACTTCCTATTTTTGATAACAAGGAAGATTTACAGGATATCTTCCAAAAAATTATGTATCTTGTGCGCCCTGAAAATATCCGTGAAGTTTGGGTGCAAGGAAATAAGGTTCACGCTAGAGCATAAATAAAAAAATTCCAAATTTACAATTTTGAGGTGTACATCTTAGTGGAAACGCAATATAACAAAATAGCTAACGATAAAATGAAAACTCAGCAGTTAACAGTTTTACCAGACGAGAAGGTGTCATTCGGCCAATCTACCCTACTTGGTTTACAGCACGTTATGGCAATGGATGTCTACGTAGTACCTTTCTTAATTGCGATGTTAATCGGTTTACAATCAGGTCAATCAAGTGCATTGATTCAATCGACTTTCATTGCGGCCGGAATTGCAACGATTATTCAAACTCACTTTTGCATGAAGTTACCGATAGCGCAAGGTCCTTCATATGTTCCAATCGGTGCCATTGTAGGTATATATGCAGCAAGTGGTAGTGGAGATCTTGGTTGGAGTACTGTGCTAGGAGCAAGTTTAGTCGGCGCCATTTTAGTTATTATTTTAGGTTTTACAGGTATTTTCAATAAAATCGTGAAAACGTTCATTCCGCCAATTGTCGGAGGAACAATTATCTTTGTGGTCGGTCTTTCATTAATGCCTGTAGGTTTAAGTAATAATATTTTTAATGCGGCAGGTGCATCTATTAACCAAAACATCTATTTAGCTTTAACTTCAGCTAGCGTTCTAATCCTTTGCGTTATGCTAGGTTTTGTCTTTAATAAAAAAGGCCGTGTATTTCGGATCACTTCAGTAATTATCGCTTTAATCGCAGGTTGTATTGCAGCAAATATTATGGGCGTTTTAGATTTATCAGCAGTGTCACAAGCAAAATGGTTTAGTATGCCTCGAATTCCATTTGCAGATTTCAGCTTCACGTTTAACTTTTCTGCCATCATTACAATGGTGATTATTTATATCGTCTTAATGGCAGAAACAACAGGTACATGGTTTGCAGTGAGTAATGTCATCGATAAACCATTAACGGATAAACAAATTAATCGCGGTGTGATCGGTGAAGGAATTGGTTGTTTCATTGCATCATTACTAGGCTCAACTCCCGTCACTGGCTACTCAACAAATGCAGGTGTGATATCGATTACAGGTATTGCAAGTCGTCGTGTTTTTATTGCTGCAGGTTTTTGGTTTATTTTATTCGGCTTCTCTGGTAAACTAGCTGCTCTTATTTCTGCCATTCCTTCAGCAGTTATCGGTGGTGTATTCGTTATCGTTTGTGGCATTATTGCGATTAGTGGTTTACAAGTAATGAAAAATGAAAACATTGGTGAAAAGGAAATGTATGTTATCGCAGTGCCAGTGATTTTAACATTAGCTCTAACGTTACTTCCTAAAGATTTCTTATACTCATTACCAACAACAGTTCAATACTTATTCGGCTCTCCAATAGCAACAGCAGCTATAGTAGCCATCGTATTAAATAAAATATTACCTAGTGTGAAATAGCTTTTAAACTAAAATGCACAATACTCCTACTCTTTTAGGAGATTGTGCATTTTCTTATATCAATTATGCCTCGGCATAATGGCGTCCGGAATCGGCTTAAATTTCTGAATTTTTTGTCCCACCTTCTCTTTTTTTTGTTATACTATAGTAAAAAAGTAGGGATTAAAATGATATACGACGTGATTGTAATTGGTGCAGGATCGATGGGGATGGCTGCTGGCTATAATTTAGCGAAAGCAGGCAAAAATGTCTTGATGCTTGATGCCTTTAATCCTCCCCACGAAGAAGGTAGTCACCATGGGGAGACAAGAATTATTCGCTTTGCGTACGGAGAAGGAGCTAGCTATGTACCTTTTGTCAAAAGAGCGGGTGAATTATGGAAAGAGCTTGCAATGTTAACGGATGAAGCTTTATTTTTACAAACAGGTGTAATGAATGTCGGTGAAGAGGCCCATCCTTTTATTCAAAATGTGAAAACTAGTGCTAAGCTCTACGATTTATCATTAGAACAGTATTCAGCATCTGAGGCAATGGAAAAATGGCCTGGATTATCCTTACCCGAAGACTTCGTTGTTTGTTTTGAGCCTACTGCTGGAGTCCTTCGTGTAGAAGATTGCATTAGCGCTTATAAAAAATTAGCCATTGAAGCAGGAGCAACCTTACATACAAATGAAAAAGTGCAGAACATCAAAGCTGGAGAAATTGTCCGTGTACAAACAGCAAATAATATATACGAGGCCAAACATTTAATTGTGACAGCTGGTGCTTGGGCAACTGAGTTACTACAAACAATGGACATCGCCATTCCTGTAACACCGACGCGAAAAACATTTGCATGGTTTGAGGCGGATGAGCAGCTTTATCATGAAGAAATTTTCCCGGCCTATTGTTTTGAATTTGCTGATTCTATGTACTATGGTTTTCCCAGTATTGATGGAGCAGGCCTAAAGCTTGGCAGACATGATGGCGGTGAGGCTATCAATCCAAACGATCCGCTACGGCCATTCGACGAACAGGATTTAATAGATTTACAAAACTTTATTAATCGTTTTATGCCTAAACATGGTGCGTTAAAATTCGGAAAAACATGTAAATATTCGATGACACCAGATGAAGATTTCATTATTGATTTTTTACCAGAGTATCGAAATATTGTCATTGCAGCGGGCTTCTCAGGACATGGTTTTAAATTTAGTAGCGCTGTTGGTGAAGTATTAGCTGATTTAACGCTTAACGGAAAAAGTAAGCAGGATTTATCACTCTTTAAGCTTAGTAGATTTAATACAAACTGATGCACTTACTACTGTGTCGGATTACTGCGAGAAGACTTCCTAATAGTTAAATATATATAACAACAAGTAAACATTGAAATTAAAAGCCTGTATCTTTAATTACCAAGTAATTGTAGATACAGGCCCTTTTGTAAAACGATCATAAAGTTGTTTAATTTTTATGCCTTTAAAGGCATAAGGCTGTCTTCTGTTTAAGTAAACTTATCGTTTCATTATCTTTTTTACGAAATAGACGAAGACATCCAACAAAATACCGTATAATAACCCAAGCCCAATGCGCACGATATAGCGAAAGAACGTAAAATCATTAGCAACCATATACTCTCGTACTGGGTCGTGATAGAGCAGCCACATATATACAAAATCAACCGTGAAAAGCGACATTAAAAGTCCCTTATCATCTTGACCTATCCAATGTAAAATGCAAATACCAATCATAATGATAACAGTCCACGTAGTGAAATTATTAAATGGCGCTGGGGCAAAGCGTCTTCCAGCTAAAATCACTGTAATTGGAAATACAATAATAGCGAGTATACCAAGTATCCCCAGTTGATAGAGATCAAATAGATTGATACCAATTACTGCCACTAAAAACGCAACAATACACATCATCATAATTTTAACATGCAAAGAACGTAAAAATGCCATTTCATTCCCTCCCGATTAGCATAACTTTTACTTTTTTATCGATGTCCTTCAAAATTTACTCACACAACTAAAATAACACCGTTAGTGTAATTTTACACTAATGGTGTTATTATTCAACACTTTATTCGTTATCCATGCCGATTAGTTTTGATATATGATATGTTTGCTAAGCATATTTCGTTGGGCATTAGCCATCATCCAACTTAACTTTAGATTTTTTAAGTTATGTAGTGAGATTTTTCATAACGCTTCCTTGATATTAAAAATTCGTATACCCTTATTTCACAGAGAGAGTAGTGTAAACTACTCTCTTATTTATTTTACTCAAGCAATTTGCGCTAGAACGTTTTGATGATCACCAATATGCTAAAGAACGTTTTTTCATTGCTTCTCGGTATTGCTCTGTGGAAATTGGCAATGCTGTATTTGTTTGATAATCCATAATGACACCATATTTACGAACAACATCCATTTGATTAATTTCACCTTTGTTATACATCTGCTCAACTTCTATTGGATCTGTTTCCAGCCAACTATGACGATTTTTTCGAATATAATCGCGTTCTTTTAATGTTGCAGTCATATCAATTTCGAAGGCATCTATATCACGGTCAATTTCATGGATGACTACGCCATAATCAAGTTTTGCGCGCTCAAGCGAAACATATTCATCTATCACGTCCTCTAAAACAGCGTTTACATCTCGTGTTAATGGGTCACCTAAACCACCGCCTCCTGCTGAGGGACGTGTAAAGGACTCTCCATTCTTCAACTCGACATTGGAGAAAATCGTGCCTAAAAATTCTTCATCCTCTTTGTTTGGATTTAAAATGGCCCCCTGCGCGATAGAAGGTAGGCCGCCCATAATCCCCCATGTAATGGAGCGAGAGCGATCACAGCAATAGGACATCACTGTTTGGTTTACATCCGTTAAAATGCCTCCCTTTTCCACACCACAGCCACCACGGTATTTACCTGGACCAGCTGAATCTATCATTATTTCATGCTTCGTTGTAACAACCGGAGACAAACGCTCTTGACCCTCGCATGGTTGAACACTCAAACCTACCCCAAAAACCGGCGAGGTAGTATTTGCACCATCACGGTCAATACGTCCACCATGGCCACCAGCCATCCAGTCATACCACATAAAATATTCACTACTATCTCTCCGCTGATCATACCCACCTATTAATAAATACTCTAAATTAAATGAACATGCGATAGCGCGTTCAGGCATAATATTCGACCATAATTCGAAGCAGGCATTCATAATTTTTTCAAAAGCGCCTGAACAATAGCCAGAAACAGCTACTGGGCTAGGTGCGTTAACGACTGAGTTTTCGGGTAGGAATATTTTCACAACACGATAAAATCCTGAATTCAGAGGAATCTCTGGGAAAAATGTTTTGGTTCCTGCATAAATACCAGAGAGTGCTGAACCAAAGCCTGCATTTAAAAAACAGCTAATATAAGGATGTGAATCGCTTAAATCATAAGCTATTTCATTCTCCGTAATGGTCATGTTCACACGAATTGGAATGAGGCCATCTCCTAATTGCGGATCCATATCAATATAGTCCACCGTTTCCCATTGTCCTTTTGGTAAAGCTTTAATTTTCGCTCGCATTAATCGCTCTACATAATTTTGAACTTCTTCAAAGGCTACTAGCACCGTGTGAATGCCATACTTTTCAATCATTTCTTGGAGCTGCTTCTCTCCAACCTTTGCCGCTTCCACTTGAGACCTTAAATCTCCTATACGTTCTTCCGGAATGCGCATATTCATGACAATAATCTTCACAACATCTGTTAAATATTGACCTTTACTATAAATACGAACAGGTGGGATACGTAGCCCTTCCCCGTAATGTTCCTTTGCTGTAATATCAAAGGAACCTGGGTTAGAACCACCAACATCTGCCCAATGTCCATTTGTTTGCATAAGTGCAATCAGTTTATCATCATGGAACACTGGTGAAATTACACGCACATCACTGAAATGTGTTCCACCACGATAAGGATCATTTACTAAAAATACATCACCTGGATGAATATCATCAGCGAAATCCTCTAAAACAGCTTTTGCAGTTAAATGTAATGTCCCTACATGTACGGAAATATCTTGCGTTCCCTGCATAACGGTATTCCCCTGTGCATCGCATAATGCACAACTAAAATCTCGATTATAAATGACAAACGAGTAACATGTACGTAACATTTGTTCAGCCATTTGATCGACTAAATTCACAAAGCCGTTTTTTAACACTTCAAATGTTACTGGGTCTAGATTTTGGACCTTATGATGTGTCACCAATTTCGTTGTACTCATAGCCAATTCCTCCTTATCGCGTATTAGTTCACCGTAATAATAATATTTTTATAGGCATCTACTTCCGCAGTAAACCCTGGTGGAATTACAGTCGTCGTATCTAGCTGATCGATAATGGCTGGACCAGCAAATTGTGTATAAACAGGTATTTTGTCGCGATTATATACGTTTGTTTCAATATATTTACCCTCAAAATAAACAGGACGTGTTTCTTTAAAAGCAGCTTCCAATGAGCCTTCAGGAACATATTGAGGAAAATTAGGTTTTGGTACTGTTCCTATAGCCGTTACACGTAAGCCAAATATTTCTACAGCTTGATCCTTATCAGAAAATGCAAATTCTCGTTCATGTTCTTGATGGAACGCTTCCAAAATAGCATCTAGGGAAGTGATTTGATCGGATACGAGAACAGCTAGAGATCTCCATTGTCCTTTATAACGAAGATCTATATAATTCGTTAATGACGTTGTGTTTTCTGCTATTCCTTCCTCTTCTAATAATTCTCTTGCTTCTTCTCGCAATGCATTAAATTGATTTGTCAGTTCCTCTACACTTACTTCATCTAGTTTTTTGACATATGTTTTAGAAATATCATGGCGTACATCTACAAGTAGGCACCCCATTGCCGCTGCTACACCTGGATGCGTAGGAATAATGACTTTTGGAATGTTTAAATCTTTTGCCAAATAGGCACCGTGTAATGGACCTGCACCACCAAAAGCTACAAGCGCGAAATCACGGGGATCATAGCCTCTCCGTACTGATATTAATCGAACTGCATCACTCATATTGGCATTTGCAACTTCTATAATGGCACTTGCCGCTTCTTCAACCGTTCGATCGAATGAATTTGCAATCTTTTCCACAGCTTCTCTAGCTGCCTCTTTATTTAACTGCATCGTTCCATCTAACAAATCCACACCAAGACGTCCTAACACTAAATTTGCATCTGAGTTAGTAGGCTCAATGCCTCCTCGGCCATAGCAAGCTGGACCTGGTACTGCCCCTGCACTTTGTGGTCCATTTCGTAAAGAACCGCCTTCATCTTTCCAGGCGAGGCTCCCCCCACCAGCTCCTATTGTTAATATTTCAATGCTCGGGAAACCAATTGGATAGCCATATTCAATCGACCAATCCTTTGTAATTCGTATATCTCCCTTATGCATCAGTGAAATATCGGTACTTGTACCACCCATATCTAAGCCGATTGCATTGTCAAATCCGCATAACTTCGCGATATGCTTACTGGCAATTGCCCCAGCAGCTATCCCAGAACTTGCTAATCTAGCAGCATAGCGGGGCACTGTACTTGAAGTCATAACACCACCACCAGAATGTAAAACTAATATTTCATCGTCATAGCCCTTTTTCTGCATTTCAGTGCTTAACTTACTAATGTAATTACTCATAATAGGTCCAAGAACGGCATTGATAATCGTTGTACTCATACGCTCATGCTCAAAAATTTCCGGAAGCACCTCGCTGGAAATACAAACATAGACATCCGGTAATTCCTCTTTTAAAATTCCTTTGACTTTCGCCTCATTTTCCCCGTTCACATAGGCATTGATGAAACAGACAGCAATGGATTCTGTTCCTCTGCGTTGTAATTTTTTTGCTAATAAACGAACTTCCTCTTCATCAATGGCTTGAAGAATATTTCCTTCATAATCTACTCGCTCTGTCACTTCAAATCGATCACGCCGTTGAATATAAGGCTTCGCAGTATCTTTGTACGTATCCCAAATATCTTCTTTCGTCCCTCTGCGGATTTCGATGACATCTCTAAAGCCCATTGTCGTAATAAGTGCTGTTTTTGGTAGCTTGCGTTCAATTAATGCATTCGTTCCAACTGTTGTACCATGAGAAAAAATTTTAATATCCTTCCCATTTAGTTCCGCTTTTGCTACTCCATTAAGAATTCCTTGTTCCGGGTTTGAAGGTGTTGACGACGTTTTTGTGACAAATACTTCTCCCGTCTCTTCATTAAAAACAAATACATCCGTAAACGTTCCACCGACATCAATTGCTAAACGACTTTGTGCCATTGCTCTACCTTCTTTCATTTATAAATTTTAAAAAGGCTAACACGCATTTTGCGGTTGTTCACATCGTGTTACTTTGCTTTCACTAAAACATATTTTTGAGGATAAAGTTAATGCCTCAAGAATATGCCCCAGATTTTTTTAATGATATCGCGTTCAATTCAAGAAAAATCTGGGCCATTACACCGAGGCATATGTGACATATATTTTTTTGTTTGCTATCCTAAAATTTTTTTCAACATAAACCTTTTACTCACTTTTTGTGCCAATCGTAATTGTTTTATACGTTGTAAAGAACTCTTTGGCTGCCTGCCCTTGCTCACGGGCACCGGTACTTGAGTTTTTCATTCCTCCAAACGGCGCTTGTGGCTCAGCTCCACCCGTTTCATCGTTAACCTGTACAAGTCCAACCTCACTACGGTTAATAAAATCAAATGCTTTCGGAATGTTATTTGTATAAATAGAAGCACTCAATCCAAAATTAGAATCATTCGATAATCGAATCGCTTCTTCATAATCTTTTACTTTGATAACGGCTAAAACTGGTCCGAAAATCTCTTCATGGGCAATCGACATTTCATGTGATACATTCGTAAAAATTGTTGGGTCAATATAGTATCCTTCTAATATACTTTTTGTAGGACCCCCGCCAAATACTAGCTCTGCTCCCTCAGCTTTTGCTTTCTCGATGGCGGATAATATAGAATCATATTGTCCTTTAGATGACACAGGCCCCATCGTGACACCAACTTCTATTTTTTTAGCTTCTTCAATTAACTGCTCTACTACCTTTTCATAAACCGCTTCCTCGATGTAAACTCGACTAGTTGCTGTACAACGCTGTCCAGTCTGTTTCATCGCACCTTCAATCGTTAATTTTGCAGCTTGCTTGATATTGGCATCAGCTAAAATAATCGCTGCATTTTTCCCTCCAAGTTCAAGCTGAATTTTTTTATTAGTCGATCCAGCAGTATCTAAAATACTTTGCCCCACACTATTTGAACCTGTAAATGTAATCGCTTTTACTTCAGGTGCATCCAATAATACCTGCCCAACCTTTGAACCACGGCCTTGCACGACATTTAACACGTTTTTTGGCAAACCTGCTTGTTGAAATAATTCTCCTATTAATTCACCAGTTAAAGCGCTTTCAATAGAAGGCTTCCAAACAACCGTATTGCCGTACACTAATGCTGGTGCAATTTTCCATAGAGGAATAGCGACAGGGAAATTCCAAGGAGTTATGGCAGCAACGACACCAAGTGGTACTCGCATTGTGTACAATAATTTCGCTTCATTGGCAGAAGGTAACACTTCCCCTGTTGCCCGCATCCCTTCTTGTGCAAAATAACGTAAAATGGAAGCGCCACGTTTAACTTCACCAAGCATTTCATGTTTCGTTTTACCCATTTCACTCGAAGCTATTTCAGCTACTCTATCAATATTTTTCTCAAGTAAGTCTGCTGTCACGCGTAAAATTTCTCCACGCGCAACAGAAGACGTATTTTTCCACCCTTCAAATGCTTCCTGAGCTGCAATGATAACGTCTTTCGTCTCATCTATTGTCAAAAGCTCAACTTGGCCTATACATTGAGATGGTTTCGCCGGATTAAACTGTTTTCGTATTTCTCTAACGATAGTTGTCATAAAACTCCTCCTTAAAATAATGATCGCTTCGTTGACATTAATCTTTTTCAACAATTGTTTTACGTATATGCTCAAATGTCTCGTCTAAAATACGTAACATTTCATCTAGCTCTACTTTTGATAGAATGAGAGGTGGAGAAAAGACAACTGTATCTTGCTCATACGTAACTGTTCGTAGAATCAATCCTCGTTTCATCGTTTCTTGTACAAAAATGGGACTAAGAGGAGACTCAAACAATTCACCCGTCTCACGGCTCTTCACTAATTCAATGGCTCCAAGTAATCCAAGCGTTCGCACGCGTCCGATAAAGCTATATTTTTCTTGCAGTGCTCGGAATCCTTCTAACATGGCATCGCCCATCTTTGCAGCATTTTCAACGAGATTTTCGCGCTCAAGAATCTCTATATTTTTCAACCCAACTTGACAAGCGAGTGCATGGCCGCTGTAAGTGTATCCGTGCATTAATGTCCCTTTAGAAAGTTCGCAAAGATCTTGATGCAGCTTTTCGGATATCGCCACACCACCAAGCTGAACATAACCACTCGATACTCCTTTAGCGAATGACATCATATCTGGCACTACCCCGTAATGTTCCATACCGAAAAATTTCCCTGTACGACCAAACCCGGTAATGACTTCATCTGCAATGAATAAAATACCGTACTCATCACAAATTTTTCGCACTTCTTTAAAGTAATCTTTTTGTGGAATATTAACCCCACCTGCACCTTGTACAGGTTCAGAAATAAACGCCGCCACAGTCTCAGGGCCTAACGCTTCAATCGTTTCACGTAAATTACGTACGGATTCGCTATATACATAATGGAAATCAGGTGCGTGCGAATTCGTAAAGTCACGAAATGCCTGTAAGCCTGTCGCATTTGTAGCACCCATTGCGACACCATGGTATGAATGGGTACGTGAAATAATTTTTTGGCGCTCTGGCTGTCCTTTTAGTAACCAGTAATGACGTGCTAACTTAATCGCTGTATCGTTCGACTCTGAGCCCCCAGAAGTGAAAAATACAGTATTTAAGTCTCCAGGAGTTAAAGAAGCAATTTTCGTCGCTAAACGAATAGCCGGTTCATTGCTAAAAGAAGCGAAGCAGGAACTAAATGCTAATGTAGATATTTGCTCCTTCGCCACTTCGGCAATTTCTTTACGACCATGCCCAATATTTACATTCCATAAAGAAGACATCCCATCAATGAAGACATTTCCTTCTATATCTTTTAAATAAATGCCATTGCCCTCTGTAAAAATGGCTGCTGGCCCTTGTGTTTGTTGTTGCTCAATCGACGTTGTTGGGTGTAGAAAATGTTTTTGATCTAACTTTTTTAACTCTTCTTTTAGTTGAATTGTCATAAATGCCAACCTCTTTTCGTTTTAAATTTCATACACAATTTTAATAGCAATTCTCATGCCAACTGATGAAACAATTCCTTAAGGCGTTGTAATTTTTTTGACTCATTTCAAAAGAAAAGGAATTGATTTTTATATAAGTTGATTGGGGTGGAGATTGGGTGACTCCTTGGGGATCAGCAATAGAGGAACGCGAGTGAAGCGGCTCATCGGACGCCCCAGGAAAGCGCCCAATCGGAACGGAAATCAACCCCACGTTATGAGAAAGCAGCGTTTTTTTCTATTAGTTACTTCACAACAACTGCAACAAAATGAAAAAGGAACACTTTCATTTTTCGAAAATGTCCCTCAATCTATTAACATAATGATGCATTACATCATTTTCCTTGTATGAATTAGTAAGCATTGCAATATTACTAGCTACTGTGCATAGATGAAGTTTTGATGCAAAAATACATCGTTAATCCTCATATGAAATTTGTTTCGTTAATTGGAACTTTTGTATTTTACGTACTAATGTTGACTGATCACATCCAAGTGATTTAGCAGCTTGCCTAATACTTGGATATTTAGATAGAGCTTCTTTAATAATCTGCTTTTCAAACGCAGCTACTTGCTCCTTTAAAGCACCACTAAACTTCGGAGTTACAACCTGTTCCTGAATGCTTTGTATTTCTACTGGGTTTTCTAGAACACGTGTAATAGTTGGGTTACTATCTAGTTCTTGTTGCACAATAAATGCTGTTATTTCTGGCTGCGTTGCTAGTAAGCAAATACGCTCCACCATGTTTTTAAGTTGACGTACATTGCCTGGCCAATCATAAGATTCTAATATTTTCATTGCCGATGACTCAATTGTCCGATGGATCCCATATTTTTCTTCAATAATTGCCAAAAAATGGTTGACTAATGGGATGATATCTTGACGACGTTGTCTTAAAGGAGGAATTTCAATAGGTATAATATTTAAACGATAATATAAATCCTCACGAAAATTACCTTGCCTCACCATCTCCGCTAGATTTCGATTTGTCGCAGCGATAATACGTACATCAATAGGAATAGGCTTTCCGCTACCTAGACGCTGTACCTCTGATTCTTGGAGCACACGTAATAATTTCGCCTGTAGTAGCAAGGGCATCTCTCCAATCTCATCTAAAAACACTGTGCCACCTGACGCAATCTCAAATAACCCTGCCTTACCACCTCTTGACGCTCCCGTAAAGGCTCCAGCTTCATAGCCGAAAAGTTCAGATTCTAATAAATTCTCTGGGATTGCACTACAGTTAATCGTTAAAATTTGCTTATCATGACGGCGGCTATTTGCGTGAATAAGCTTTGTTATCTCTTCTTTGCCTACGCCCGATTCACCACCAATTAATACAGTAGAATCTACCTCTGCAACTCTCATAACACGCTCTACAACCTGCATCATTGCTGAAGATACAGCGATTAAACTACTTTTTGTGTTTTCTTTATTATGTAAGGCATGTAGTTTATTTTTAAAATTCTCGTTTTGAACTTCTAATTTTTTTACTTCTTTCTCTAACAGCTTTAATTGTGTCATATCACGAGTAATAGCAACTACATATTGTAATTCGCCGTATTCATCAAATATCGGTTTTCCAGAAACTAAAAAGCATTTGCCATTAATGAACGTCTGCAAAATAGTTACTTTTTCTTTTGATTCAATTACTTTCATCGAAATGGAATCACTCATTATTCCTTCAGCGATGACGTCTTTTGCATATCTCCCCATTAAATCAATGCCCACAATTTCAATATCTATATCATTTTGAAATATAATTTTGCCATCGCTATCACAGACTGTAACGCCATCGGATATGGAGTTTAATACTTTAATTGACAATGGGTTCATAAAGTCTATATAGCTATACTGCATGAATGGTTTGACATGGAATAAGCTACCTTGCGAAGTCTCAATTACATGAATAAAATAGCCTTCTACATCAAAGGTTTCTATTCCTTTACTATATTTTTTTATTATTTTTTCAAGAAGCTCTATTTGGATATCACTTTTAATCATTACCTCATCATTTTTTACAATAAAAAAATGCTCCTCTTTATGTAGTTGAGTTATCGACATCTAGATCACTCCCTCTGAACTTTAAAGGCTTTTTCATACAAAAAATTCGCTCTTTCTACGGGGCATCTGGAAGCCTAAAAGGTATTAAAGTTTCCTTTGGCTTGATATCTTGCAGAAATATTGCGAATTTTTTGTATTTTTATAGTATTCTACTCTGATGCTAGCTTTTCCTCTATTTGCTCTGCTGGCCTTGTCGACAGCTTTCGCATAATCACGAACAACACAACTGAGCCAATTAATACAAATGTACTCAAATAGAATTGTGAACGTAAAGTTTCGATGAGCGCTTGGCATAAATAGACGACTGTTAAAATACCAATTGTCACATACGATAAATATGGAAATAACCACATTCTAATCGATAATGGCTCATCTGAAACTTTATCGTAATAACGTCGGAAACGAATTTGTGAAATAGCAATAAAAATATAAACTGCAATCATTAATCCTCCAACGCAATTACCTAAAAAGTAGAAAATAACTTCAGGTGAAATGAAGTATAGCATCGCACAAATATAGGCTACTACTGTACTACCAATAATAGCTGGTACAGGCACACCTCGACGATTTTTAATTTGCGAGAATATTTTTGGTGCATCCCCTTGACGCGACATTTCAAGTAGCATACGTGAGCTTGTATAAAGGGCTGAATTTAACACAGAGATTAGTGAAATAAAAATGACGATTTGAATAAGTTGAGCAGCAATTGGAAGCCCTGCCATCGTTAATATATTTGCATAAGGCGCTGCCAATATTTTCGAATCATTCCAAGGGATGATTAAAACCATAATAGCTACTGAGCCTACAAAAAATAACCCTAATCGAAAGACAACATTGCGAATGGCGCGGACAATATTTCTCGCTGGATTTTCAGACTCTGCTGCCGCAATGGCTGCAACCTCAGCACCACAAATTGAAAATATAACAAAGACAATGGCCGTAAAAATCGGGACAATACCATTCGGAGCAAATCCACCGAATTCCGTTAATATCCCTAACCCCTTCGGTTCATAATTTGGCCAAATTCCTAAAATCATAGCTATACCAACAACTAAAAATACAATAATTGCCGTAACTTTAACGAAGGACAGCCAATATTCAAATTCACCAAATGATTTTACTGAATAAATATTAACAATTGTCATCAATAATGTTATGCCTACGCTTCCGAGCCATGTTGGTATCATCGGGAACCAATTATGCAGCATTCCCCCTATGAGTGCCGCTTCTAACCCCACAATAAATACCCAGCTTGCCCAATAAAGCCATCCTACTGTAAACCCTGCCCATGAACCAATATACTTCCCTGCATAGGAAGCAAATGAGCCTAGTTCTGCCGAACCTCCTGATTTCTTTCCTAATACTATTTCTCCTGATGCCATTTCCCCAACCATTTGCATGATCAGAACTATAAGCATGCATGCAATCGCATATGAAATCACCGCCGCAGGACCGGTACTTAAAATATTTTTTCCTGTCCCTACGAAGAGCCCTGTACCAATAACCCCTCCAATGGAGATCATTGTAATATGCCGTGTTTTCAATGATTTTTGCAAAGCCCCCATTAAACCACCCCTTTGTGTTATGTAGACATTTACTAGCCCCTTTCCTCTACTTCAATGTCTATCGTTTAATGAGCAATTCTGATGCCAAACCTACTCAATTATTAAAAATTTCAAAAAATATCAATCTGTACATCTATTGTTGTTATTTAAAAACTGTCTTATCACCAAAAATTGTTGATGACATTTTTTAAAACATAGTAATTTTTGTTGATTGGAGTGGAGGCTGGGCGACTCCTTGGGGATTAGCGTCACAGATGAGACCCTGCAGCGAAGCGAAGCGGCTCATCGGACGCCCCCAGGAAAGCGCACAGCTGGAACGGAAATCAATTTCACGTTAGGTGAGGAGCCTTTACAAAAATCTATGAATCTTTTCATATGCGTTTTTCAAATTTTGATGCAAAAATACATCAATGACCGTTTATTTACATCATCTATCCATATACACGATTAAATGAACTCATAATATTCATCTCTTCCCTGTACTTCGCTACTGTCCGTCTGGATATTTGGATACCTTCAGCACTTAAAGTATTTGTAAGCTGTTGATCAGTTAATGGCTTTTGTTTATCCTCTGTCTCAATCAACTGCTTTAGCCGCTTTTTAATATACATAATAGAATCCATCTTTCCAGAAATATTCATTACTCCTTTTGTAAATAACGATTGTAAAGCATATACGCCATGGGCGGTTTTTATATATTTTCCACGTACTGCCCGACTAATCGTTGATACATGTAGACTTAAAATGTCAGCTACATCTTTTAACCGCATAGGCTTTAATGCTTCAATGCCTTTATGAAAAAAATCTTCTTGCAATTCCACTAGCAGTCTAGCTAATTCGTACAGTGTTTTATCACGTTGTTCGATCCCTTGTAATAATAAAAGTGCATCTTTCATTGTGTCTTTAAAATAGGTTTTACAATTCGGATCATTCTTTAGCATTTCAACATAATATTTATCGATAGTGACGCTTGGTAAATATCCGCGATTTAATTTAATCATCCATTCCTCTCCTAATTTTTCTACTTCGATTTCTGGAATGACATATGGAATCGCTTCAAATTTATCTCCTGTTATCAATGGTTTTAAATTTTTTATATAGTTGACAGTTTTCTTCACGTCATGAAGAGACGTCTTATACTTTTTACTTAATTGTTTAATAGCTTGTGCGGCCACTAACTCTAAATCCTCTTCGATCAATCGAGAGGCTAATTTCGGTGCTAGCGCATCACTGTCTACCTGAATGAGTAAATACTCCTTATAATTACGTGCCCCTACTCCTACTGGCTCGAAAGTTTGAAGTAAGTCCAATAGCGCCTCTACATGCAAAACATTTGTATTACACTTATTTGCGACGATTTCTACATCAACATCTAAAAATAGACGTTCATCTAAGGATTGAATTAAAAACGTTATGATTTTTAAATCTACAGTAGATAGATTTTTATGCATTGGTACTTGTTCCAATAAAAACTGCTCATAGCTCTCTTTTGCTGCAAACTTCATCTCAATGGGATTAAATGAATGATGTTGCGGTGCATGATATTGCGCAGAATAACTCTTATCAGAATAACTTGCTAATTGCATAATTTCCTCATATTGCATTTTCACCGTCGCATCAGTGACAACTAACAGTGGATTTTCGTTAGCCTTATCATAAATATACTGTTCTAATTCATTTGTTGAATATTGTAGTATTTCTAAATGCTGTACTAGCTGTGGTGATAACACTTGCATTATTTTTTGGGAAGTTTTGATAGCTATTTGCATACCCCATACCTCCATCGCGTAATTTTCTACATAGTAACACGTTTATTCTCTCTTTTTCCATTTTTTAATCAAATGTTTTTTCGAATTATAGCGTAGCTGACATCCTTTTTGCCGAAGTAACTCATCGGACGCCCTTAGGAAGCTTTGCTCTGTGCGAAAGCGGAGCGGCAGCAACGAAGCGCTCAGGCGGAACGAAAATCACCCCCACGTTTTGGTGATAAACCACGAGCCTCCCTACTCTATGTATTAAAATTTTCTAATAATTCCAAAAAAGTAATTGACTGCAGTTATAAGCCATCATAAAATACACATATATAATAACAGTTACCACATTACGGTAAAAAATAAGGAGTGATCAAATGTTTCATGTACCAACTGTGCAATTTACACAAGAGCAGGAGCAATTCCGCTTAGATGTTCGAACGTTTCTACAGGATGAATTAGCAAAAGGAACTTTCACGCCTAAATGTGACTCTTGGCTTAGTGGAGATGATCCTGAATTCTCTAAATTAATTGGTCAAAAAGGTTGGATTGGCTTAACTTGGCCTAAAAAATATGGTGGTCAAGAGAGGAGTACTATTGATCGATACATTTTAACGGAAGAATTTTTAGCTGTTGGTGCTCCGGTTGCTGCACATTGGTTTGCTGATCGCCAAACAGGCCCACTTCTTTTACGGTATGGAACAGAAGAGCAGCGAGAATATTTCTTACCGAAAATTGTGAAAGGCGAATGCTACTTCGGCATAGGTTTAAGTGAACCAAATAGTGGATCCGACCTCGCTTCGGTTAGCACACGCGCTGAAAAAGTAGAGGGTGGATGGATTGTCAACGGTCAAAAAATATGGACGAGTAATGCACACCTTTGCCATTATATGGTGACTTTAGTACGGACTAGTCCTTTTGATGGAAAAAGCAAACATGCAGGGCTCAGTCAATTGATTGTTGATTTACATGCGGAAGGAGTAACGGTTGTTCCAATTAAATTTTTAACCGGAGAGCATCATTATAACGAAGTATTCTTTGACAATGTTTTTGTACCTGACAATATGGTTGTAGGGGAGATCGGTAATGGCTGGGCTCAAGGATTAGCAGAGCTTGCCTTTGAGCGCAGTGGTCCAGAGCGAATTTTAAGCACTTTCCCATTAATCGATGAACTTATTCAAGAGTTAAAGCGCCAAAAAAATTTAGAAGGGTTACAGCAAGCGTCTAAAATAATAGCTCGTCTTTGGGGCCTACGTAATTTGTCAATTGGCGTAGCCCAGCTTTTAGAATCTGGTAATGGTGAAGACGTATCTATTCCTGCAGCACTTGTGAAAGCACTCGGTACGAAATTTGAGCAAAGTATTCCTGAAATTACACGCTTAATCGTCCAGACTTATCCTACTCTTGACGCTCATCGTAAAATTGATCGCTTTATGGCTGAATCCATTTTACATGCACCAGGTTTCACTATCCGAGGAGGAACTTCAGAGGTACTGTATGGCGTTGTAGCGAAAGGGGTTGTAGCACAATGAGTGAAATGAAAGATATGATTCTTGATGTTGTAGAACGCATGTTAAAAGAAAAAGTCGATAAAGAGTTAGTCGATACAGTGGAACAAGGTCATTGGGCACCAGAACTATGGGATTTGTTTAAAGAAAACGGTATGACAGCTGTAGCCTTTACAGAAGAAAATGGCGGTGCAGGTGACGACATAGAGGATTTATTAAATATTGTTCGTTTAACTGGAAAATACGCTGCACCAATCCCATTTGCAGAAACAACATTTGCAAATTATTTATTAGAGTTTACTAGTTTACAAGTAATTGAAGACTTGGCCACGTATATGCTCTACCCTAACCAAGCCTTTACGTTAGAGAATGGCAAATTAACCGGAGAGGCGATCCACATCCCTTGGGCACGTCATACAAAACATCTAGTGACACTTGCCTATAGCACGGAGGGTACTCATCTTGTAGAAATCGATTTAAGCCAAGCTGAAATTAAGGTAGGATCAAATTTAGCAGGCGAACCGCGTGATACCGTGATATTCCATCATGCTAAAGTTTCACAAGTATCTGCTGTGTTATCTCCTGACAAGATACACGCTATTACAACACTCAATACTGCTTTTCAATTAGCACTGATGACTGGTGCCGTCGATAAAATAAATGATTTAACTGTTCAATATACGAAAGAACGTGAGCAATTCGGTCGACCGATTCATCACTTCCAGCTCGTTCAGCAGCATATTGTACATTTAGCAGGTGAAACAGCGATTGCTCTAGCTGCATTTAATAATGTAACGGAAGCACTTCTAAAAAACAATCAAAATAGTGAGGTTGCTTACGCCTGTATTCGTTTCGAAGAAATTATTCAAGCAGTGACAACAATTGCGCATCAAGTACACGCTGCAATTGGTACGACACACGAGCATAGTTTGCATCAATTTACACGCAGACTTTGGTCATGGCGCGATGAAGGGGCTAGCACCTCTTATTGGACTAATTTAGTAGCAACACAGCTACTAAAAAATAGCGGAGATAGTCTATGGGGATATTTAACTTCAAGTAGCGCAAACTCTCCATTTCTCAAAGTAGAAGGATAAGGCCAATGACCAACATTAATTTGTGACAAACCACTAATGACATGATAAGGAGTGTTATCAATGACTGATTTACTTTTTGAAGTGCAAGACCATGTTGCTACGATTACATTAAATAGACATGAGGCGTACAATGCTTTTAGTGAAGAGATGATCGCTAAATGGATTGAAGCCCTTGAAACTGTTCGTGATTCAGAGGATATTCGTGTTGTCATCGTAAAGGGTAATGGAAAATCATTCTGCGCTGGTGGGGATATTAAGGCGATGCAAGCTGGGGAAGGATTTTTCCAAAGCGAGGACGATATCTCTTCTACAGGATTAGCACGAAAAAATTCTCTGTGGAAAAAGATTCAGCGTATTCCCCTTCTCCTTGAAGAAATTGATAAGCCCGTTATTGCACAGGTACATGGATTTGCAATGGGGGCAGGACTTGATATGGCCTTAATGTGCGATATACGGATTGCCGCAAAATCTACAAAGATTTCAGAAAGCTACATTAACGTTGCGATCGTGCCAGGCGACGGTGGCGCTTATTACTTACCAAAATTAATCGGCATCGATCAAGCCTTGGACATGTTCTGGACAGCTCGTGTATTAACTGCCGATGAAGCAAAAGGCAAAGGTGTTGTGACATTTGTTGTAGAAGACCATGAGCTTGACGAATACACATTGAATTATGCAAAGGAATTAGCTAGTCGTCCAACTACGACATTGCAATTCATAAAGCGTGCTGTATATCAAAGTCAACGGATGGATTTACGTAGTGCCCTTGATTACATTTCATCACAAATGGCTATTGTTACAGAGCTAGATGATTTTAAAGAGGGTGTGAACGCAGTTGTAGAAAAACGTAAGCCTATTTATAAATGACGTGTTTAGGAGGACTAACAATGCAACCTCTTGAAAATATTCGAGTATTAGATTTATCTCGCGTTTATGCTGCTCCTGCTGGCTCCATGTTGTTGGCAGATTTAGGGGCAGAAGTAATTCGTATAGAACATCCAAATGGTTCTGATAGCATGCGTGATTGGGGGCCATTTGTGAATGGTCAAAGTACGTATTATTTATGTGCCAATCGCAATAAAAAATCGATCACATTAGATTTAAAGACAATGGAGGACAGAGAAAAATTTAAAGAACTTGTCAAAGATGCTGATGTCGTCCTCGAAAATTTTAAAACGGGTGACATGGAGCGAATGGGGCTCAGCTATGAGGAATTGAGCAAAGTGAATCCTAGAATCATCTATTGTGCAGTTACAGGATTCGGTCAAACTGGTCCTCTTGCACACGAACCAGGCTTCGATCCAGTAATTCAAGCGATGAGTGGTTTAATGCATGTCACAGGCTCACCTGATGGAGAACCGACAAAAGTTGGTGTTCCTATTGCAGATATTTTAACCTCTAACTATGTCGTCATTAGTATTTTAGCCGCTTTACGAATGCGTGATCAAACAAATAGAGGGCAATTTATTGACTTAGCTTTATTAGACGTTCAGATGAGTAGCTTAGCGAATGTAGCGAGTGCTTATTTAAATACAGGTTTTATTTCAGAACGTCTCGGTAATCGTCATAATAATGTTGCGCCCTATCAAGTATTTAACTGTGCGGATGGCCCCCTAATGATTTGCGTTGGGACAGATGGACAATTTAAAAAGTTTTGCACGATGTTGCAACGTGAGGAATGGGTCAATGATCCGCGCTTTTTAACGAATACGATGCGCAAGCAACATGAAGCGGAGCTTGTTCGGATGATTACTGACATTACCATGACAAAAACACGGGATGAATGGATTACCTTGTTACAGCAATACAAAATTCCAGGTGGACGTGTGAACACAATTGCTGAGGCACTAGAACAACCGCAATTTATGGCACGAGACATGATTGGTGAAATAGAGCACGAACAATATGGTACAATCAGATTCATCAAAAGCCCGTTAAAGTTCTCTGATTTAGATATTCAATATAAATTAGCACCACCGATACTTGGAGAACACACAAACCAATTCCAAAAGTCCTCTCTACAAAAATAAAATTGCGCTATAATAGAAGTACTTTTATGGTTCATCACTGAAAGTTCGGAATGACATTTTATTAAAAAGTATGTCATGTGGATAGGTTGATTGGAGTGGAGACTGGGCGACTCCTTGGGGATTAGCGATAGAGGAACGAAGGCTAAAAGCATCACATCCTGTGATAACGCCTTCGTGACCAACATCGTGTTGGCCCGAGACCCTGGAGCGAGCAACGCGAGTGAAGCGGCTCATCGGACGCCCCCCAGGAAAGCGCCCAGTCGAAACGGAAATCAACCCCACGTTATGGTGATGGGCCAGTTTTATCTTCATTAATAAATGTTTTTATGCGCAAAAGCATAGCTGCATGTATATCTGAAGATAAATCCTCCGGCTGATGTCGAAGAAAATTTTATTACGTAGGTGACGGAATGAATCAGGAGATTTTCGAAAAAAACTATACAATGTCATCGCTGCACAAAGCTATTAAAGTGTTAAAAGCTTTCTCAAAAGATGAACCAAGCCTTTCCCTAACTGAGCTAAGTAAAAAAACAGGGATCAGCATTTCGAGTTTACAGCGCTTCGTTTCTACCTTTGTGTACGAAGGCTTTCTTCACAAAGATGAACGTACAAAGCGCTATCAATTAGGTCATTCACTTCTGTATTTAGGCAATTTAGTAAAAGAAGAATCAAGTCTTATTATTGTCGCAGAACCTATTTTAAAAAAGCTAAACGAAGAAATCGGCGAAAGTGTTTCCATGAATATTATTGATGGATTGGAAAGACGATGTATTTTAAACTTTGATTCAACATATCCGCTTTCAACGAAAATGTTTGTAGGTGACACCTCTCCCCTTTATGCAGGTGCATCATCTAAAATATTGCTCGCATTTATGCCGAATGTTGAAGAATATGTAGAGAATATACGTCTTGAACCTATCTCTGATCAGACAATACTTTCAAGAGAGCAGCTGTTAAAGGAATTAAAACATATCCGTTTACAACAGTTTGCGACTAGTAAAAGCGAACGTGTACGTGGCGCATGTTCTATATCTGCACCGATATTAAATGCATCTCAACAAATCATCGCTTCAGTAACACTGGTTATACCAGAGGTACGCTACAGTGACTACGATGAAAATTTATTAATTGACACTATTCAAAGCGTTGCATTAGAAATCGAAAAGCAATTGTATTAATCGAAACAAAGAATAAAGTGATAGTATTATGCATTTGAGCGACTCAAAAAGGAGAGCAGCGTTTATTAACGCACTCTCCTTTTTAACATTTAATCGACTTAGCACCAAAGTCAGCGATACTATTTTTTCAAGTAAATATTAGTTGATTGGAGTGGAGACTGGGCGACTCCTTGGGGATCAGTAATAGAGGAACGAAGGCTAAAAGCATCACATCCTGTGATAACGCCTTCGTGACCAACATCGTGTTGGCACGAGACCCTGCAGCGAAGCGAAGCGGCTCATCGGACGCCCCCAGGAAGCTTTGCTCTGTGCGAAAGCGAAGCGTCAGCAACAAAGCGCCCAGTCGGAACGGAAATCAACTACACGTTATGGTGATAAGTTAATTATTTACTAATTCCAAGAAATCATCCCAATAATTTAAGCGTGGCAGTTCAACATGCTTGTTATAGGATTGATTTTTTAAAATTACTTTTGTCTTCACATCTTGCAGTGTTTCTAATACAGCTGGTTTATCATCTACATAAACATCTAAAGCTAGCTCTTTGATGATCGCTACTTTCTCTGTATCTTGCATTCCGCAGAAAAAATGACCTTCTATAATTGGAAATCCTTGTGCTTTCATCCATGCTTGTGTTTGCTCACAATATTGCTTAGGACGTGAAGTAATATAATAAATGTCATGTCCCTGCTGTGCCAAAGCTTGAAGCGTCTCTAGTGCTCCCTCAAAAGAAGGACAATCCGTAAAATAAATTTCCTCTAATGAACTATTCCACATCGCTGCTCCTTCAGCATCTGTTAATGCAAAAGGTTCGTGAATTTCAACTCTTTGCAAAGCTTGAAATACTTCTAGCGAAACATTTTTATCAAGTTTTTTATTATAGAGCGCAAAGGCATGTGCTCGTAAATCTATGAGTGTGTCATCTATATCAAAGCCAAATTTCATGTTGTTCTTCTTCCCTTCAAGAAGCCTTGGTGATAAAGTTAGTCGCGAATGTTTGCTCTTTTTCAATTTGCATCGCTAATACTTCTTCAATGGCTCGCTCGCGCATTTGTTGAAAATCGTGTACGTTAAAATGAACAAGTGTATCTTTATTTAATAATGACGCAAGACAATCTGCATCCTTGAGTGCACTATTGAGCCCGAATGCTCCAGTTGGTGTCATCGTGTGAACAGCATCCCCTAATAGTACAAGCCCCTCTGTCCCCCAGCAGTCACAATGACTACTGAATACATCAAGCAAGACAAAATCTTGCCAAGATCTGATATGTTCGTTTACAGTATCAGATAGTTCTGGGAATTGTTCTAAAAGCCGTTGGATAAATGGTGTAAATGCTTTTTTTCTGAGCTGAGGAAAACTTCCTTGTTCAATATTCCAGCCGATTTGAACGAACCCACCTACCTGCGTAAATAAGGATAGCTGTTTTCCACCTATTAATGCCATTTTAATCGATGGTTCCCATCCCTGAGGGGCAGGAATTTTTGCCCACAATAAATCAAAGCCATGCTTATGCTTTTGAATCTCAATGTGCGCTTGCTTTCGAATAGTAGAGTAACGGCCGTCAGCACCGATAATTAACTGACTACTAATTTCAATCTTTTCCCCATTTCTTGTTGCAACGACACCCGTATATCTACCCAAAGAATCAACTAAGAGCTTCATTACCTGCGTATTCAAGAAACAAGAAAAGTGAGGAAAATGCTGTGTTTCTTGTAAAATTCCCTTTAATAGATTTGCTTGCGGTACATGAATTCCTAAATGTCCAACAGCTTCAACAGGGAAAATAGTTTTTATTGCTCTACCGTCTGCGTAATATTCAAGTTTTCCCATACGTAATAAACCGAGCGCTTCGACTGCTTCAAAAAGCTGATGACTTTTTAAAACAGCCTCACCCTCCTCATTTAAATGCTCACCGCGAAATGCCTGCCCAAGTGCTGCGTTTTGTTCCAGTAGAATTACGGAAAGACCTTTTTTCGCTAGTAAGTGCGAAAGAAGTGCTCCACCTGGCCCAGCCCCTACGATACAAACATCTGCTTGATAATTCACTTTCCTTCACCTATCTTTGGATAAGCAATAATACGTAAATCTTGCCCAACCTGCTCAAACGAAGCAAACTCTACATCCCATGCTTCATCCATAGTAGATGGATTTGGACCAGCAATCGGTGTTAATGATAAGCGACCACCGAGAATTTTTGGCGCTATATAAATCACATATTTGTTAATAGCACCTTGCTGTAAAAAGGAAGAGTTGATCGTACTTCCACCCTCTACTAAAATATCCGTAATGCCATATTGATATAGTTTTTCAAGCATATCGTCAACAACAAGGCCCTCAGAGTCATGTCGAACTGGCAATACAGTCACGCCTTTTTCCTCAAATGCTGTTATTTTTTCTTGGCCGGCATTCTCACTACATACAATAATTGTTTTCGCTTCTTCTACATTCAGAACATTGGCATGAGCTGGTGTACGAAGGGAGCTATCCATAATAATGCGTACTGGATTTTTTCCGTAAGCTTCTTTTAATCTTGTTGTTAAGGATGGATTGTCAGCTAAAACAGTACCAACACCAACTAAAATACCATCCACCTCATGTCGAATACGGTGAACATCCTCACGCGCTGCTACACCAGTTACCCACTTGGAATGTCCTGTATGAGCAGCTATTTTCCCATCTAAAGTCATCGCATATTTTGAAATAATAAATGGTCGTTTTGTTAGCATATTGTGAATAAAACGTTCATTTAAACGGCGAGCTTGAGCTTCTAAAATACCCACCTCTACCTCAATACCCGCATCTCGTAACAGCTGTATACCACGTCCAGCAACAGCAGGATTTGGATCTTGCATGGCTACTACTACTCGACTAACTGCTGATTCCTTCACTAAATTTGCACAAGGAGGTGTTTTTCCGTAATGCGAACATGGCTCAAGAGTTACATAAAGTGTCGCACCTTTAGCATGTTCTCCAGCCATACGAAATGCATGCACCTCTGCATGTGGTTCCCCTGCTTTTCTGTGTAAACCTGTTCCAACAATTACACCGTCTTTGACGATTACAGCCCCTACTAGTGGATTAGGATTTGTATTTCCTTTTGCACTAGCGGCTAAATCAAGTGCTAACTGCATATATTTTTCATCTGTTGTCATCTTCGTTCCTCCACTCACTTCTCTTCGCGCAAATGTCCAGATTTCTCTACTTTCGTGTCTAAATAAAAACGATTTGTCTCCGTTAATCCTCCCCATAATGGGACATGTCCTTCTGCTGCCAAACCATGTGCCTGTAATGCGGCAAGCTTCTTCGGATTATTGGTAATGAGTGTAACTGGTTTTGAACGAAGTGCTCCTAACACAGTAATGGCATCTTCGTAAGAACGAGTATCATCTGGGAAGCCGAGAGCATGGTTTGCTTCAACCGTATCTAACCCCTCTTCTTGTAATAAATAAGCAAGCGATTTCGAGAACAATCCGATGCCGCGGCCTTCATGATCAGCTAAGTAGAAAATGGCCCCACAGCCATGCTCCACAATCATTTTCATCGATTCATGCAATTGATAACCACAGTCACAGCGTTCGCTTCCAAAAATATCACCTGTATGACAAATGCTATGCATGCGAATTAAAGCATCCTCAGCATGTGTAAAATCTCCATAAACAAGCACTGATGACTGTTGTAAAAAAGCTAAATTTGCAGATGCTAACCCATCAATAATTTCCTCTTTTGACTGATCGGCTCCTACTTTTAACCAGTTATACCATTGAAATGTCGCTGAAAATTCACCCTGTTTTACCGGTAATTTCACTGGACCAACTAGGCAAATACTTTCAGTTTCTGATTGCTTCACGATCGTCATTTTGTCTTTCACTATATCTAAAACTTTAGTAGTAATTGTCATATTTTCTCCAACCTTCTAATGTTAACAGCTAGCAAAACAAACTAACTGAGCACTTGTATTTTTACATAACTTACATAACGTAACTTAGTTTATAATAATAACTAACAACTGTCAAACTCCAGCTCCTACTCTATTAAGAAACAAAAACTGCTATATTACGTTTTTATCATATACTACTAGCTTATGGAGATGCTATTTTTTCTGTGCAGGCTAGTCTATAATAAGCTGAGGGAACTGTAATGACGAAAGGAAGTTTAGAATGCAATTAGAAAAAAATGTGCAAGTGAAACAGCCAAAATATCAACAAATAGCTGTCGACCTAGCCTCAAAAATCGTGGAAAGAAAGTATCGAATTGGCGATAAAATTTACGCAAGATCATCCCTAGCTAGTCAATACAATGTCTCTGCGGAAACTGCAAGAAGAGCAATTGCTGTTTTGCAAGACTTGGAAATTGTGGAGGCCACCAAAGGTAGTGGAGTTATCATCATCTCATATGAAAAGGCTGCACATTTTGTCCGCCAATTCCATGATGTTCAATCAGTCCATGAGCTACAACATGAGCTTATGTCTAGCATTCAGAAGCAGCACCAAGAATTAATAAATCTACAGGAAAAGACCAAACAACTGATTAGTCGAACTGAACATTTCCGATCCGTCAATCCGTTTATTCCTTATCAATTAGAGATGACAGCTGAAAGCCCTTGTATCCACCAAACAGTACAGGAATTGAATTTTTGGCAAAATACATCTAGCACGATTGTCGGAATTCGTCGTAAAAATGAATTATTACTATCACCTGGTCCATATGTGTCCTTGGAAGAAGAAGACATTATTTACTTTATCGGGAATGATGAAAGTTTCGCTCGAGTTCAGAGCTTTTTATATCCAAATTAAAATCCGCTTAAACGCTGATATAGCAGCGTTTAAGCGGATTTTTTCTATTTTGTCGATTTGACAGAAGTAACAACTTTTTGTTAGGGTTGAGTTGTTACTTGTTTATATTTGGGTATCATTATCCTCAAATAGTATTTATCTTTATTTAGTGAGTGTCCAAACACCTACTGCAATAGAGGGACTCAGCCTAAAAATGCCTCGTCTAGTGGCAATTTATATGTGCGTAGTGAAGTAACACCCATTACGCCAAGGCGAAATTGATCTACGAAAGGAGTGGTTCTAGTGGAAAAAATAAAAGTGGAACATGTTTCTAAAGTTTTCGGGAAACATATTCCCCAAGCCTTAGAACTCGTCAAGCAACAAAAAAGCAAGACTGATATCTTAAAAGAAACAGGTGCAACAGTCGGTGTATACGATGCAAGTTTTACCGTAAATGAAGGTGAAATCTTCGTTATCATGGGATTATCAGGAAGTGGTAAGTCGACACTGATTCGACTTTTAAACCGTCTCATAGAACCTACAAGTGGAAATATTTACATCGATGGAGAAAATATTTCTAAAATGGGCAAAGAGAGTTTACGTAATGTAAGAAGAAACAAAATGAGTATGGTCTTTCAAAACTTCGGTTTATTCCCCCATCGTACACTTCTTCAAAACACAGAATACGGCCTTGAAATCAGAGGCATCTCAAAGGAAGAACGGCAAGCAAAAGCAGAGCAAGCTCTCGACAATGCAGGCTTACTTGCTTATAAGGACCAATATCCTAGTCAATTATCAGGCGGTATGCAACAGCGTGTTGGATTAGCGCGGGCACTTGCAAATGACCCTGAAATATTACTAATGGATGAGGCTTTTTCTGCACTCGATCCATTAATTCGAAAAGAAATGCAAGATGAGCTACTCGATTTACAAAGCACATTGAAAAAAACAATTTTATTTATCACCCACGATTTGAATGAAGCATTACGTATTGGTGATCGTATCGCCATTATGAAAGATGGCTCAATCATCCAAATTGGTACTGGAGAAGAAATTTTAACAAATCCTGCAAATGATTATGTTAAAACATTCGTAGAAGACGTCGATCGTTCTAAAGTATTAACTGCTGAAAATGCCATGGTTCGACCTGTATCCGTCAATGTAGATGTAGATGGACCGACCGTAGCACTTAAAAGAATGCGTGAGGAAACGGTTAGTTTATTAATGGCCGTTGACAAAAATCGACATTTAAAAGGCTATATTACTGCTGACGACGCACGGGCTGCAGCTAAAAGACAAGAACAAACGGTACATTCAATTGTTCAATCAGATATGTTAACCGTTCCACCAGATATGCTTTTACAAGATATATTAGGTTTGATTCATAATAGTCCTACTCCTATTGCGGTTGTAAAAGATGAGCGCTTGCTTGGTGTTCTTATCCGGGGCGTTGTCATCGAAGCACTTTCAACTAGCGATGAGGAGGCGAATGCACATGAATAATTTATTAGACAATATTCCCGCAATACCAGTGGGACCATGGGTAGAATCAGTTATGGACTGGTTGACGAGTAATTTTTCAGTGTTTTTTAACTTGATTCAAAAAAATGGAAAACTACTCATGAATCAGGTCACTGATTTATTAGTGAGCATTCCTCCGATTATTCTTATTTTACTTGTTGTCATTTTTGCTTTTTTCGTTACCGGTAAAAAATTCGGGCTCGCAACGTTTTCATTAATTGGTTTGTTATTTATTTATAATCAAGGCTTATGGACGCATCTTATGGAAACAACCACACTCGTGCTCTTTTCAAGTATCATCTCTATCATATTAGGTATTCCTCTTGGCATTCTAATGTCGAAGTCAACTGTAGCAGAAAATGTGATTAAGCCGATACTCGATTTCATGCAAACAATGCCTGGCTTCGTATACTTGATTCCTGCCGTTGCCTTCTTTGGTATTGGGATAGTCCCTGGTGTATTTGCATCCGTTATTTTCGCCTTACCACCAACTGTACGTATGACGAACCTAGGAATTCGCCAAGTACCAAAAGAATTAGTAGAAGCTGCTGATTCATATGGAAGTACCTCAAAGCAAAAACTATTTAAAGTAGAAATTCCTCTTGCCAAATCAACTATAATGGCAGGGATTAACCAAACAGTTATGCTATCACTGTCAATGGTTGTAACTGCCTCAATGATCGGTGCACCTGGTCTAGGACGTGAAGTATTAACTGCACTACAACGTACACAGGTTGGTAATGGCTTTGTTGCAGGTTTAGGTCTTGTAATTTTCGCCATTGTTATAGACCGCCTAACGCAAAGTTTTAATAAGAAGAAAGTCGTATAGAAAAAGAGGCAATTTATTGACGAAAATCTTAGTTCTTTACTTTCACCGCTGAGATTTACGATTTGTAGTTTGCTACAAAACTATTAATAGTTGAAAGGAAGATTCGATGAAACTGAAAACATTAACTAAATTAGGAATGGCTTTAGGGCTTGGCTTTTTGCTAGCCGCATGTAATAGTGATGATTCAAGTAAGAGTAGTGGTAACTCAAAGGACGTCAATCTAGCCTACGTTGAATGGGATACAGAAATTGCTTCAACTAATGTAGTTGGTCAGGTACTAGAGGATTTAGGCTATAATGTATCATTAACACCACTTGATAATGCAATTATGTGGGAGGCTGTTTCAAAAGGTGAAGCAGATGGCATGGTCGCTGCATGGTTACCAAATACTCATGCCCCACAGTACGAAAAATATAAGAACGACCTTGATGAACTAGGTGAAAACCTTACTGGTGCCAAAATAGGTCTAGTAGTACCAAGCTATATGGACGTTAACTCGATTGAGGATTTAAAAAACCAAGCAGATAAAACAATTACGGGTATTGAACCTGGTGCTGGGATTACAGCTGCTACTGAAAAGGCCTTAGATGAATATGATAACCTAGCAGGTTGGCAGCTATTAACTTCTTCATCTGGAGCTATGACCACTTCTCTTGCTAAAGCAATTAAAAATAAAGAAGACATTATCGTGACAGGCTGGTCTCCTCACTGGAAATTCGCTAAATATGATCTTAAATATTTAGATGATCCAAAAGGCGTTTATGGTGGCGAAGAAACGATTAACACATTCGCTCGTAAAGGTTTAAAAGAAGATCAACCAGATGTCTATTCTGTACTAGATAACTTCCACTGGACATCAGAAGACTTAGAGAGCGTTATGCTAGAAATTATGGATGGCAAAGACCCAAAACAAGCTGCTAAAGATTGGGTGGAAGCTAACGCAGACAAAGTTGCTGAATGGACGAAGGATGTAAAAAAATAATTTTCAAAAAGTGACGGACAACCGGAGTGGTTGTCTGTCTTTTTTATAGGCTCTTCCCGTCTTATTTGAAGAACATCATTTAAGGCTACTAAAATTCAGCTCCATCTCGCTAACATCGCCGCAATGGTTTTTTTATAAAAGACTACAAATAATTAACGTTCTTTTGCGAATTTTCAAGCAAGAACTCCTCATCATAAACAAAAAGTCACCTCGCAACGATTAAACCGTGCCAGATGACTATTTATGTTATTAATTAGGATAATAACTTCAAAAATATCGCAGCTCCTAAAACAAGAGTAATGCAAACAATACGTCTCCAATCCTTAGATTCATTGAACAACACCATACCGAGTAATGCACCACCAGCCGCTCCAATGCCAGTCCAAATGGCATAGGCTGTACCCATCGGTAATGTTTCCATGGCATATGCAAGGCCAGCAAAGCTCAAGGTAAACGCAAAAATCAATAACAGTAAATTTTTAATACTTTTAGCATTATTATATTTACTAATCATATAAACACCCATCATCTCACATAGCCCCGCGACTACTAATGCAAACCATGCCATTATTCATTCACCTCTTTTTCTTTAACATCCCCTGTCACAAGCTTTAAGCCGATGACACCTGCAAGTAAAACGACAACACATAAAATCTTAGTTAATTTCCATGGTTCTCCAAACAGTAAGCTATCAGCACATACAGTACCCGCTGTCCCCAAGCCTACGAATACTGCATAAACAGTACCTACTGGCAAACTTTCCCCAGCCTTAATTAGTAAATAAAAGCTAACAAAAATTGCAATCGCGGTTCCAATCCATTCGAGTGCATTCCCTGCATGCTTTAAGCCAATAACCCAGCCGACTTCAAAAAAAGCAGCAATTACGACACTTAACCATTGTTTGTTCATTACGAATTCCTCCATTTTATAGTTAAACACATATGGATACTATTATTGGGGTTCTTTAAGACGGTATTCTGACCTACCCGAGCAGTTCGGCAACCAGAAATCTGACTTGCGTTTTTTCTACAACTACCCTTCAACAGTAGCCAAATAAAAAAAGCCCAAGGAACACTGCTGTAAACAGTATCTCCCAGGCTTTTATCCTTCCGTGTCACAAAATCAATTTGTGGTTTTCTCTCGGACCAGACTAGCTTTGCTACGGAACCCTAGAAAACTAACATATTTGATTGTGCTACTAGTATAGCAAACTATTCAATCATTTTCTACTCGTACATAACCAACTTTTTCAACTAGTGCTTGCCCCTCGTCTGAGACAATCCAGTCGATAAACTTCTTTACATTAGGATTATCTGTTCCTGCTGTTACAGCATAAAATTCAGATACGAGTGGGTATGTGCCTTTACGAATATTTTCCTTGTGGGCGCAATCCCATCAATGGACAATAATTTAATTTCGTGGTTATTTACCATTTCTGTTGAGTAAAATCTAAACGTGTAGCCAATGGCATTTTTATAATTACGATATTGTGATACCTCATGAATACTACCACCCATACCTGTTGCAACATTTTCAGCAGGTGCTTCCATGATTGGTATATCTCCCATCATTCTTTCAAGCGCTGTTTGGCTTCCGCTATCTGCTGGGCGCTGAAATGCACGAATCGCAGCATTTTCACCACCGACTTCATGCCAATTCGTAATTTTCCCAGCGTATATTTGTTTTAACTGCTCCAATGATAAATTTTCTACGCTGTTCTTATGATTGACGAAAAAGACAAATGCCTCTCGTCCAATGGGGGTCATGTCAAATGTAAGACCTTCCATCTCAGCTTGCCTCTTTTGTGATTCAGATGGCGCTGCTACAAAAATCAGGTCAACATCTGCTGAAATCAAATTTTAATAAGCTTCAGCTGTACGACTCACCATTACTCTACTATTATCATATGGATAGTAACCCTTTGGATATGTCGCTTCTACAAAGGCAGCATACAGTGGATACATCGCCGTCGCCCCATCTAAGCGAGGTAGTGAGTCAACTAATTGCAATGAAGCCTTTGTATCTGACTTTACTACTTTATTTTGCTCTATAAATGGTTGATAGACTGACACATCAATTTCTGCATCAACAGTTGGAATACTCATTTTGTAGTAATGTTGAATAGGCTTAATCGAGGCAAGCAACAACGCAATGCCCATTAGTCCAGCTAACCATATCTTCCGTTTTGTTGTTGTCAACCAATCAAAAATTAAACAAATAAATAGGACAAATAAACATATCGGAACGGTTAAAAGTAGTCCACTAAAATGTAGCCCACCACTTATAATTAAATACAACGCAACTACTCCTGTGAAAAATAATAATCCTATTAGTACAAAAAGAGACTGTAGCACTTTCAAAATCACGGCTCCACCTCCAAAAGAGTAATTTTATACTAACTATTTATATAATAGGTTATTTTCGAAAAGTAACACAACTATATATTCTGAAAATTGCGTTAAAATAAAATAAAGTATTGTAAGGAGGTATTACATATGGCAATTGAAAAAGTACGTGAACATTTGGCACAATGGAATGTGCAACACAAAATACAGGAGCTAAACGAAAGTTCGGCGACCGTTGAACTAGCAGCACAGGCACTCGGCTGCGAGCCTGAACGCATTGCGAAATCCTTATCGTTTCTCGTGAACGATGGCGCGATACTAATTGTTGCTGCAGGCGATGCCAAAGTCGACAATGCAAAATTTAAAGCGGCCTTTGGTACAAAAGCAAAGATGCTTGGGAAAGATGAAGTTCTTGAAAAGATCGGACACGATGTAGGGGGTGTTTGTCCTTTCGGCGTGAATGAGGGCGTTGCTATTTATTTAGATGAATCACTTAAACGCTTCACAACGGTATTCCCTGCATGTGGTAGTAGCAGCTCCGCCATTGAGCTTACTATTTCTGAATTAGAAATCTATACACCATATCAAGAATGGATTAACGTCTGTAAAGGCTGGAACGAGTAACATAAAAAACGGCAAAACTTTATTAAAAGTCTCGTCGTTTTTTATTTAAATTTCTTTCTTATATCCAACAGCTAACCAGTGAGAATCCCATTCTGTAATTTGATTACCTACTCTACAAGATAAGCCACATGCACGATTATCAGCGATAAATGAGCCGATTAACCATTTCTTTGTTTGTAATCCATCCTTTAGGTTTATCGTTATAGAAGGCATTTCCACATACTGCTGATAAATAAACAAATTATCATCATAATGGGTATACGCAGAAGCATTTGTTTTCGTACCATCCCCTGCATAGATTTCTACAGTATTCCCTTCCCGAGAATAGACAGGTTTCTTTACAAACGGCAAGTTTTCCTGTACGAATAGTTCTGCCGAAAGGTACGTTGGCAACATATATTTCTGAATAGCAGCTCGTTCTTCTGCATTAAAAAGAAGCGGATCATTTTTACGTTCCCAAATTAACCATAATAAAATTTTCGATTGCAGTACATATGCAGCAGGTGCATTGATAATAGCAAGCTGTCCATCTTTTACGAGTTCCAGTAAATGTAGGCCAATACGATCACCATCGGAAGACATATCATCTATTAAAAACTCTACTGGGTGTGCAGGACGATATAAAATATCAATTTTCTCCATGGCAGGTGTATAAAGGCCTCGAGCTATATTAGCAGTGTTACTAGAAAAAATGATTAGCTCTTGAATAGGAACATACTCCACATCAAAAGGTATACATTTCTTTAAAAACTGTACCTGACAATATTCCTCATAATCTTCCGCGGCCGTTTTCCCTGTAATGACGATTTTAGGTTTTTTCACATCATTTAAATAATGCATAGCCGTAAAGAGTGCACCAGACAAGGATTTATGTAATGCTGAAACATCATTCGGACTATCAAATCCTAAATGCTGACAAAGCGCTTCATTGATCTCAAAGGTTTCTTGGACAAGAAATGGCGTTTCACCATTTAATTCAAGACATTTTATTTGTCCGTCCTCTGTACAAATAAAATCGAAGCGAGCCAGTATCGATTGTTGCTGTAAATAATCTAATGGAATATATGGTAGCATTTCAGAACGAATGCCTAGTGCTAAAAGTTGCTCATCCGATAAATGCTTAAATTGTTTCCCAACCTTTAAAAATATTTTCCAAAGTATAGTAGAGGCATAGTTAATTTCATCGATTTTCTCTTTGGGTAAATCTAGTACATCGTACAAGGCATACTCAAGATCCTCAAAGTCAGGAAAGAAATTAGGAAATTGAGAATAAAATGCTTGGCGTTGTTGAAAATATTTGTCCATATTGATTTCTCCTTTTAAGAAGATGAAGAGCCACCTCGAGAGGCACCACCTGAGCCAAAGCCTGATTTCCCTGTGCTAGATGATGAGTGATTTGAATAAGAATTAGAACTATTCGTTGATGAACTTGAACTATTTGAGTATGAACGCTTGCCACTCGAATAAGACTTGGAACCGCTTGTATTTGAATTTGAGCTATTTGTTGTTGAGTTATTTGAGCTACTAGATGTTGTACCAGACGGATTTTGAGAGCCATTCGTCGTAATTCCATTAGAATTCGCATTTTTACTGTCGCTCGTATTGCTATAATTCGTTCGTGGTACTGCTGAACCACCACCTTTGTCCTCTCTGTCTGTACCATTTCTTAAATTGCGACTTTTATAAATAGCACTCCCTATCATCGCACCGGTAGTTGCATACATAAGTCCATTGAAGAAATGATGTGCATAATGCGGCGAATTTTCATCTAAACATTCGAACGAACCATCATCATTTTCTTTCCATTTCTTACATGAATTTGCCATGTCACTGTCATAGACACTTTGTAAACCATTCCCTGCTGTTGAAGTATTATTTTCTTCCGTTGTATTATCTGTAGTGGCAGTAGTCTCTTTAACAGTCTGAGTTTCTGTATTCCCGCACGCGGCTAATTGCATAGCCATAAATGACGCTGTTGTGACTGTTATGTATTTTTTCATTTGTTTTGCCATATCCTATTTCTCCTTTATGTCGATACTTATTTTACGGATGTCTACTTCTTTAGGTTTCATTTTTTACAAATTCATACATTATCATAGCACTAAAAACTCCCTGGCGGATTGGAATCATTTACCGCAAGGGAGTTTCGTACAAATCGTTTACTTATTCGGCACTGTTTTTCTTCCATATGTCATAAAGCGCCATACCTTCTCAAATGGCCCCATTTTAAAGAATTTGAACCAAATGACACTAAAGAGAATTTGAATGATAAAAATTAAGATTGCGATGATTACTACATCAGAAGGCGAAACAACTTCAAGCCCCATTAATGACATAATAGCTAGACCAATAAAACTTTGAGCTAAATAGTTTGTAAATGCCATCTGACCAACTCGCCCAATTGGCTTAAGTAACTTCGCGATGCTTTTATTCTCCAACATAATAAATAGACAAGTTAAATAAAAATACGTTGTCGGAATTACCCCTAAACCAATAATCAATTGTAGATGTGGATCTTCCCCTTGAGCAGCAAACCAAATCCAAAGAGAGATACCAACAAAGAGTGGGAATGTCACAAATTGTAGCCACTTTATTTGTTTTGAGTATTCACTAATATGACTAATCCAATCAGCTTTTGCTGCTAAAAAACCAGTTAAAAACATGATAAAAATAGTAACGGCATCATTTCCTAATATCCCAAAAACAGTCGATAATGCTCCTTGATTTGGCATAAATAGTTGTCCAAGAATGCTAAGGACATGAACGGTAATGATAGCAAATAGCCATTTACCAATTGTTGAAACCTTTGCATTATAGAAAGGAATTAATAAAAAACCTATTACTGCATAGATTGCGAGGATTGAACCCCAAAAAATAAACACATGGACAATACCAATTAATAATAAAGCTAGTAAACGTCTTGCAAAACGCCATCTTGGCTTATCGCCACGCGCTTCTGCACGTGAAGCAAAAATGTAAAAACCTACACCAAAGAGAAATGAAAAAATGGAAAAGAATTTCTTCTCAATAAAAATATCAATGAGCGTATCAATAATGCCGTTAATTCCACTATAGTCAGGCATCGGTCCTCCCTCTACTATCATCTGGTAGGCCGCTACATTTATAAACAGAATGCCAAATAACGCTAGCCCTCGAATAATATCTAAGGAAACGATTCTTTCTTTTTGAGTAATGGATGAATTCATTCTTAAAACTCCTTATCTTTTATACTTTACGAACTATGGCTATCATAACCTTTCATCCTTACAGTAGTTTTTTGAAAAGCTTACAGGAACCTTACATTTATAGATTTGTCTCATCAGTTAATGCTTTTTTCACTTACATTAGTTTTTAATCCCCTCCTACAAGCAAAAATTTCATATTTTATAGTAATCATTATTTTTTTAATAAAGGAGAATAGATGATGTACAGATACCGCAGATTTGGTTTTTGCTACCCGGGTTATAAATACTGTGGACCAGGGTGTTCAGGACCAGGTAGACCTATCAATGCCGTAGATTCATGCTGCAAATTACATGACGAATGTTATGCTCGATATGGTAGATCAAGATATTGCGATGAAATGTTCCAAAATTGCTTACGACCACAAATGAACGCCAATACTAAAATGGCAAGAGATGCTAAATTGTTTTACAATATCTTTGGAATGCGTAATAGATTCTTTTAACTCATAAAAAATGCTCACGATGTTATTTTTCCACCGTGAGCATTTTTTATGAATTAAGATTTTGTATAAACTGCATATTTTCGCGGATTAGTAAAGCCGAGCTTTGCGCCTAAATGATAAGATGCTTGGTTATGGATGTCACAATCCCAACAAGGCTGTATATCATTTAAAATACAAAAATCAATATATTTCTCTGCAATGAAGCTTGCTAATCCTTTTCCTCTATACTTCGAATCAGTAACTATATCAATCTCTGCAAATTGCTGTGATTTAAAAATAGAGACCGCTTCGCTAATCATCTTATCTCCATGCTTCAGACAAAAACCAAAACCATTTTCGAGGAAATTATTAGTTGAGTCCCAGTATTCCTCATAATATTGATTGTCGAATTCTAAACAATGCTCAATTTGAGGTTGCTTGATTTTAATAAATTCGTAGTCAGGCCGCTCTCTTTTTTCTCTATCGTTATAAGCATTTATAGCAAAGGTAAAAGTGTATCTTTCTAGCTTTTTTACAAGTCCATTTAAATGTTGTTCAATTTTTGTGTTCCAATCATCTGAGTAAGAAAATAATGTGAAACGTTTGCTTTGTTCAATAGATTCTTGTAGTAAAGAGCCAAGTTTATTTACGACTTGCTCGCTGGACGAATCGCCATAAACATAGCATATTCCTGATTTGGTTTGAAATAGTAGTGAATGGAAGCTATCATTGGCAGTGTAGACAGAGCCTTCTATTACCTGATCTAGTATGCTATAGACAAATGTTGGTGCCCTTTCTATTGTTTCTTTGATAATCGAATAATTCTCGGCTGTAACCTTGATCATTATCATTTCCCCTATTCTTTGATAGATCTTCATACATCATATCACTTAAGGGAATTATTGGGGTTATTGTTTAATATTTAAATATTGTATAATGGGTACATAAAATTTGAAGGGACTGAATTATGCACAGATAGCAATATTTTTCATCCAAACTTAATTAATAACTTGGAGGTAAAAGTATTGATAGAACAAATTTACACAAAAAAATTATATTTAAGAAAATTGAAAATGGCTGATACTCATCGTTTATTTAAAATTTGGTCAGACCCGGAAGTTACAAAATTTATGAATATCACTAATTTTACGCATGAAGAACAAGTGAATGACATGATTAAGCTTTTTGATGAATTAGCTGAGGAGCGCAAAGCTATTCGCTTTACTATTATCGAGAAGGAATCAAATGAGATAATCGGCTCTTGTGGATTCAATGCATTTGACGAAGTTAACGCCTCAGCAGAAATCGGATATGATCTTGCTAAAGCTTATTGGGGAAAAGGCTATGCGCCAGAAAGTATTTCGGCTTTAATTGATTATGCTTTCACCACTTTAAACATAAATAGAATTGAAGCAAAAATTGAGCCTGGTAATGTAAATTCTATAAAGGTAGTAGAGAAATTGAATTTTACTTTTGAAGGAATATTTCAGGAAAAAGAAGAATCAAAAGAATCTTTTTACGACATTAATGTTTATTCTTTATTAAAATAAATTTCTATTACTGAATCGGAATCCAAATTTCAAAATAAAAATCAAGGTTACATGGATTTTTGTCCGTGTTCAATTCCTACTTATCTTTCCCAGAGGTTTGTTTTGTACTTCTTAGCCAAAACAGAGTATAGAGACCGTCAGAAAAGACAGACTCTACACTCTGTTTAAAATATATTTAATAAATCTATTGGCTTTTCGATGATATAGTCATATTCCTCTGGCTTACCAAAACCATATGAAGCAAAAACAAAAGGAATCCCTGCAAACTTTGCAGAAAGCATATCTCCCTGCGTATCTCCCACATATACAGCTTTTTTTATGTGGTTTCTTTTCATAATTAATTGAATATTTTCTCCTTTTGACAAGCCTGTACGCCCCGGATTTTCAAAGTCAAGAAAATATTTCTCTAGCTTATGAAATGCATAAAATGTTTCTATGTAGCCTTCTTGACAATTGCTTACAATGAATAAGCGGAATTTTTTTGAAAGAGCTAGTAAAGTTTCTTCTAACTGCGGATATAAAATACCGCCATTGCGTAATAAATCATCTTGCTCTTGCTGGCAGCATGCTAATATAAGCTCCATCTGCTTTTCTTCATCAAGATAATCAAATAATATAGCAGCTATTTCTTGAATTTGTAAACCCATCGTTTTAGATAAATCTTCTTCGGTTATCTTTCCTTTACCGTAAGGAGACCTCTGAACTACCTGCGTCCATGATTGCGCTACTGTTTTGCTTGAATCCCAAAGTGTCCCGTCTAAATCGAAAATAATGCTATCTATGTCCATATGCATCCTCCTTCATTACAAAATATGGATGTTTAAAAAGCGAAAGTTTCTCTTAAGGTGTTTATAGTGAACATCCTCACTACAAATGGATTTGGCAAACTAATCGTTTACCAAATCCATTTTATCATTATTGAATCGGAATCCAAATTTCAGAGTATGAATCAGGGCTATATGCATCTTCATCAGGGTAAACTTCAAGTTCAGCCGTTCCTGCTGGTTTATATGGATTGGATGGGAACCACTCTGAATATATTTGTTTCCATGTATTTTGCATAGCATCTGGCATAGGGCCATGCACCTCAAAGACTACCCACTTCGATGCAGGTACTTCCATCACTAATAGATTTTCTCCCACTTCCCCTACATGATCCGTAGCAATCCAGTAATCAATGAAACCATTTTGCCCTTGGTCTGTATTTGGTACACAAACACCTAGCACCCCTTTGATGCTTCCGTTATTTAATTGGGTAAGTTGATGATCGAAGTTTTTCGAATTCATCTCATTCCAAAATTGAGGAATGCCCTGTAAGTTCTCACCATTTTGACTATTATATGTTCTTTTTACCCCTACCACTTGAAACTTTTCTTTTTCTACGATTTTATACTTCATTGGTTCTGCTCCCTTCAGTCTTACCTGGATGACCAGGCGATTGTATGATTGTAGCTGTCCTTGCTTCTTTCTTGCTTCACTAGGCGTTAGGTTATGTTGCTTACGAAATGCCTTGGCGAAAGCTTCAGGAGAGTCATAGCCATATTTGTAGGCGAGATCGATTACTTTTTTCTCTGTGTTTATTAACTCCTGTGCAGCTAATGTTAGCCTTCTACGTCTTATATAATCTGCAATAGACATATCCGTTAAAATCGAGAAAGTCCGTTGAAAATGAAAGACCGAAGAATTTACCTCTCGTGCAATTTGCTCCATTGTGATGTCATCTAATAAATGCTCTTCGATATAATTTATTGCTTTTTGAATCGACTCAATCCAACTCAATTGCTCTCACTCCTTGGTTATAGCTTAAAACATCAAAATTAGTTATTCCTGTCTTTTTATGCTAACTTTGGACAGGTTAAAATGAAAGCTTTATTTTTTATTTGCTTATCACCATAACGTCAGGTTGATTGCCGTTTCGACTGGGCGCTTTGTTGTCTCTGTCGATTCGCTTTCGTACAGAGCAAAGCTTCCTAGGAGCGTCCAATGAGCCGCTAAAGAATCGCCAACGACGGAAGAACCCATTGAAGTAACAGAAAGAATAGTCAAGTCCTTAATATTGTGTAAAATTCTATAAAAAGTTTTTTAATCCTGACTTTAGTTTTGTCAAATCGTCCAGCTTATGTGTTTGATTTCGCCACTAAATGTGTCAGTTGCGCCGCTAACCAAGGGAGGAACGCCGCTAAAAATCGCCAGAGCGACGGATGGAATCATCGAAACGACGGGGATCGACCGATATGTAAATAATTAATAAATACAATACCTATTTTTAGATATTATAGGTTAAGATTATAAATAAAAAGTTAGATTGGAGGTTTTTATATTGGTTAAATGGCAAGGTGCTGCAGGAATTTGCTTAAATGAAGACAATGAATTATTAATGGTTTTGCAAGGAACTAAAGAAGAAGCAAAAACATGGGCAGTACCATCAGGCGGAATAGAAGCTACTGAAAATTTTGAGACATACTGTATCCGCGAAGTGTATGAAGAAACCGGATTTATAGTAGACATCGTCAGAGAAGTGTTACATAAAAATAATGATGTAGTAGAAGTTCGCTATTTCGAAACAATCGTTAAGGGTGGACAAATGACGCTACATGATCCCGACGAATTGATTTATGAAATTGCGTGGAAATCAAAAGATGAATTACTAGATTTAACATTAACCTTCCCTGAAGATAGACAATTTCTATTATCATTGTTTCAATAATAGAATCATAGGATGGATGGTGGTAGGAAGACCCTATCGAAAGCATATTACCTGGCATTACCTCTCGCATATCCACAACCGCGGGTATTTCCCTTTCACCCGCGGATAACTCTTTTATTATGATTATTTCATTTTTACTTTTTCAACGGCCGCTTCATATATCAATTCATCATCAATTTTAATATATTGATTTTTCGCTGCCTTACAATAGCCTTCTTGTTCTAAAAAATGCTTGAGTTTAGATTTCTTCGCAAATATTTTTTCAATGACATTTTTCTCCACTCCAGATTCATCACCTGTTCTTGTAGCAATTGATACCCAATATATTTTTGACAAGTTATTTCCCCCTCTGGATCAATCATTTATAAATAATTAAAGCTGAATGTATAACTGTATGTTCCCCTATATATAACGTATTGTATTTAATATCAACTATTAAATACTCGCTTAAATCAAATAGAGCGTTATTAATATCATGTTCAAATTGTACAATATCATTATTTTGGATCGTAACTACTTGAGTCGCTTGCGTCATACATTTTCACCCTTTTCTTCTAATCATAGATTAAAAGGAAGTATTTGTCACAAAATATTTTCGGTAGTAGCCGGGAACGCAAAAGGAGTAGGAAGATTATTATACCCGAATATTCGGTAATACATACTTTAAATTCCATTATAACCATGAGATGATTAGAGCATTAAGATGAATCCCTCGATTTCGTTTTAAAGGTGTTACAACCATTTATCTTACTTGGTTGTTGGTTGTTATTTGTCGATATCGTAGTAGCGACAGTACAAAACATAATATTAAATAGTTCTTGCTTACAACTTTTGTGTTTTAAATGACAGATCTTTGAAATTTTTCGTCTGTCTAAATTTAATGTTTAGCTGGTACTGCTAAAGAAGGAGTTTTAGTATGGATATAAAAGTAACAGCCGAAGTATATAGGTTAGGGATTATAATAGGTTTTTATACTGTTCAGGATGTGATTAAATGGGCTGATAATGTTATTGAACGCCTTGATAATCCACCTTATGAAGTAATTGCAATCTCATTGTCTTCACAGGAAAAACCCATTGATGTCTGTTCGAAATTAAATTTGTTCAAAGGAGGCTTAAATAATGACGACCTTCCTTCTAAGATATTACTCGGACTGCTGAATGAATATTTTATTTCAACCAACAACTTATCAGATGTTTTTTCAATGTTATTTCGATTAAGTGACCATTTACAGTTAGAAGACAGTAATAAGTGGATAGAGGTTGAAATGAATTACTTATCGGATGCTTTTTATTTAGCAGACCAAAATATATATGGTGATTTGAATGAAGTGGGTACCAATTTAAAGAATTATTTATCTCAGTTCGGAGATTATGTAAAATATTTATCCATATAGCGGCATTTATGAACCATTGAGTTGTAATATGATTGGGAAACCATTTCCCTAAAATTCATTAAAAAAAACATTAACACAGTCTATAAAAATATCGTAGTTCAAATGGAGAGATTCACTTGAAAATAATAGAGAGAACAATAATACTATCATGTGCAGCTATATTCCTATTCATTGTTTTTAAAGCCGTATATAATGGTGTACTGTCAAATAGATCTTTAATGAAACCACAAAGTTCAAATTATTATCAAATAATCGATAAAGATTTTAATAAAACAGTAGACGTACCTTTTACTGATATCACCTCATATAGGGGTAATGGTAACTATATTTATATGAGCGTAGATCAAGAGAGTCCTTCTCTTGATAATAAAATTGTTCAATACAATCGCAAGACTCAAAAATACTCAACGCTTTTTAACAGTCAATTCAAATTCCCCTCAGTTCAAGGGATAGAATTAAATGATAATTGGTTAGTATGGGTAGATGCCGATGAAAGTGGGGGGCAATTGAACCCATATATTATGAATTTAAAGACGAAAAAAATTCAACCGTTGACAAAAGAAAATGAAGAAAACGTTACTAATGATTTTCCCATACTAATCGGAGACTATGCCACTTGGATTCGAATGGATAGAAAAGATGATAAAGCGGAAGTTATGCTTAAGAATCTCAGAACAGACGAAACAGTAAGTATATTTAATTTAAATAGCTTTACATATAGTTTGTCTGCAAAGGATGGAAAAATATTATTTACTGATAAAAAAGATCATTTTGGATACCTCTATTTATATGATGTGAAAAGTAAAGAAATAAAAGAATATAATAGTTCATATGAATTTATTGGTAGAGCAAGGCTACTAAATGATCAACAATGGGTTTATCTAACATTTGACGACCCTTCTGAACCTTCAACTGCTGATGAAAAGCTAATTTTTTATGATGCTTTGACAAATCATACGCAAGAAGTTGTTTCGGATATTGATAGTGTAAGTGATCTTAACACTGATTTTAATAATCAACTATTTTTATATTTCAATGATAATGAGTACTATAAAAAATTTAGGATAAAGGATCATCTATTAGTTGAGGATGGCTGGTTAGAAATGCCTGATATTTTTAGATTTTCCGCTGAAAATGGTTTTTATATCTATAAATATGAACTAAATGAAAAAGGCAAATTAATAATTCAAAGTCAGCTAACTAACTAATAAAGGCTACCCCAATTAAAGAAAAATTGGGATGGCCTTCTTCTTTAGTTCAAAAAGGTGTTAGACCCAACACTCCCGTTCTAATACATTTTCAAATATTCTTCCCGCTCCCAATTATGGACGCGTGTGCGGTATTTATTCCATTCTATTTCTTTAGCAGCCGTGAATTTTTCAAAGATATGATCTCCGAGTGCTTCACGTACGGTATGATCCATTTCTAGTTCAAGGAGTGCATATTCCAATGACGATGGGAGGCTGTCGATATTATTCAATTCACGTTCTGCTCGTGACATTTTATAAATATTGCGATCTACAGCATCTGGTGGTGTAAGATCTTTGCGAATGCCATCGAGCCCAGATGCTAAAATAACGGCCATTGCTAAATAAGGATTCGCTGCTGGATCGACAGAACGCAGCTCGATACGTGTTGATAGTCCTCGTGAAGCTGGAATTCGAATAAGTGGTGACCGGTTTTGTGCAGACCATGCTACATAGCAAGGAGCCTCATAGCCCGGCACTAATCGTTTATAGGAATTAACAAGTGGGTTTGTTATTGCTGTAAAGCCGTGTACATGTTTTAGTATCCCTGCCATAAAGCTACGCGCCGTTTGGCTTAATTGCAATTGTGCACGTTCATCATAAAACGCATTTTTATCCCCTTCAAATAATGATAAGTTGAAATGCATTCCAGAACCGTTAACACCGAATAGTGGCTTTGGCATAAAGGTTGCATGCAGTCCATGCTGTGCAGCTATCGTTTTTACAACAAGTTTAAACGTTTGAATATTGTCACATGCTTCGATCGCACTTGCATATTTAAAGTCAATTTCATGTTGACCAGGTGCAACCTCATGGTGCGATGCCTCAATTTCAAAGCCCATTTCTTCTAACTCTAATACGATATCACGCCGACAGTTCTCCCCTAAGTCAGTCGGGGCTAAGTCGAAGTACCCGCCACTATCATTCAACTCAAGTGTTGGCTGCCCCTTTTCATCTACCTTAAATAAGAAAAATTCTGGCTCTGGCCCTAAATTAAATGAGCTAAAACCTAATTCCTCCATCTCCTTTAAAACTCTCTTCAAATTGGAGCGTGGATCACCTTCAAATGGTGTACTATCTGGTCTAACAATATCACAGATAAAACGAGCCACCTTACCTTTTTCAGCCGTCCAAGGAAAAATTACGAAAGTATCAAGGTCAGGGCTCAAGTACATATCTGATTCCTCAATGCGTACAAAACCTTCAATTGATGAACCATCGAACATAATTTTATTGTCCAATGCTTTTTCTAATTGACTAACTGGTACTTCAACGTTTTTTATTGTTCCTAATATATCAGTAAATTGTAGGCGAATAAATTTTACATTTTCTTCCTTGACGCGGCATTTAATATCTTCTTTTGTATAACGTTTCATTCTTCACCACTCCAATGTAATTTTAATTAACACGATTCTTTTATAACTTTTAAAATACATTAAAAGGATGGTAAATACAATAAATATGTAAGGTTTTATCACATGCATTTTATCGAATATATTAATCTTTTTTTCAGATAGATAGAGCCCCTTTTACTTACGCGACAGATTATATCCAAAAGCAGGAGACGCTCTGCAGATTTTTGAACACCCGCTGAAAAGTAAATTCAAAAGCGTATACATCTCACCACCTATCAAGACGGGAGACTTCCGTACCTATCGCTACGCTTTCGGTACAAAAAACAGAAATTAAAAATAGGTTGCATCCCTTCAAACGGAACGCAACCTACCTCACTTTAATATTGTAAAAGCATATTTACAAACACAACGATAATCACAAAAGGTACTACTATTAACATCAGTAATCGATACGTTGAATAGAACCCCTGCCCCATTTGACTTCCTATTAATAATTCCTTCTTCACAAATTCTTTATCAACTACATACGCAATAAAGATAGCAATCAATAAGTTACCTAACGGAAGCATTAAATTAGAAACTAAAAAGTCAGTTGCATCAAAAATCGTTTTTCCAAAAATTGATACATCAGCTAATGTACTTGATGAAAGCGCTGCAGGAATCGCCGCAATAAAGACTACTACACCTAGTAGCATCGTCAATGCAGAACGAGACATACGTCCCTTCTCCATAAATGCCGCTACGATAATTTCATACAAACTGAATGAAGAAGTTAACGTTGCGAATAAAAATAATAATAAAAACATCGCTAAGAATATTTCACCAAATGGCATTTGACTGAATGCTGTTGGCAAAACCATAAACAGTAAGCCGGGTCCAGATGCTGGTTCTAAATCAAAAGCAAATACAACTGGGAAAATTGCTAATCCTGCTAAAAAAGATACAAGCACAGTAAGAAGAACAACGGAGCCTGCGGAATTAGGTAAGCTCACATCTTTCTTTAAATAGGAGCTGTACGTCACAAGACAAGAAAACCCTACCGCTAAGCCAAAGAAGGACTGTCCTAACGCTTCTAATATAGCCTTTCCAGTTATATTGGAAAAGTCAGGCCATAAGAAGAATTTAACCCCCTCCATTGCTCCATCTAATGTTAAAGCCCTCGCAACAAGCACAATAAACATAATAAATAATAAAGGCATCATCCACTTATTGGCTTTTTCTATACCATTTTGTACACCAAGTGAAATAACTAATACATTTACTAGCGTAAACAGCCCTAAACCTAGTAATGTAATCCAAGGTGTTCCTACAATCTTTGCAAATAGTTCACTAGGATCAACGGAAGGATCAATAACAGCCCCAGTCACACCAAGGCCACTATATATAAAAATCCAACCCCCTACAACACTGTAAAAACTTAATAATAAAAAACAGCCGAGCACACCCATACGACCAACCCAAGCCCAACCTGTTTTCCTAGGTGCAATTTTTTTATAAGCAGTCACAGCCTCAGACTGTGTACCACGTCCTAAAATATATTCTGATAATAACATCGGTAAACCGATCAACAATGTAAATAGAACAAAAATTAGGAAAAACGCTCCCCCGCCACTTTGTCCAGTAACATATGGAAGCTTCCAAATTGCCCCCAGTCCGATTGCAGCTCCAGCCGATGCTAAAATAAAGCCTAGTTTACTAGACCATTGACTCTTTTTTTCACTCATCTCTTCAAACTCCTCTAACTTACTCAACTCTTCCTTATTCTACAATAAAATAATACACTCGACTAGATTAATTCTATATGTTACTTTTACGTAATATTATCCAACATCTCAACCATTCTACATAAAAAAACCTCGAAATTCTGATACTAGTATTACAACCTATGTACCTGTATATGATTACATAGTTTCTATCATGCGATATAGTGTAATGGGTGCGTTTGTAAGAGTGTTTGTAGGCTGGGGGTAGGTAGAAGAACCTCTGAGGATAAACAATGAATTAAATCACACATCAATCTGTGGGCTTGTGCGTAAAATTACACACAAGTCCTTTTGTTATACTTTCTCAATCACAGCTTAACAAAAGACTTTGTAGCTCCCATCAAGCAATCTGTGTCAATGAATTTAGTTATGAAAGGTTCGAGGAGTGTCAAGAAAGGATTTATTAAACATAAAAAAGAAAAGATGACTTTTATAGTCACCTTTTCACTTGTAAGTAGCAATTTAGTTATTGAATATTTGCTCGTAACGGTGGAAGAATGCCACTGTGTGCGCTCTTGTTAGAGAATCATTTGGTTTAAACTCTTCATTTGTTTTAGTAGTTGTTAAACCATTATCACGAAGGAATTTAATAGCTTCTGACTGGGATAAAGTCTTACCATAATGCATTGAAGCTAAGATACGAGCGAAGTTACCCCGTGTGATATCCTTACCTGCAATGGCTTGTTTGGATGCTGTGTTTGCACCTAGAACTGGTAGAGAGTATTTTGTAGCCAGTCGGTAGTTTACGTCACCATACCATGTAGTATTAGCATTCGTTGAAGCTAGTTCTGATGGTTTGAAGTAACGGAATAGGATAGTTAACATTTGGTTTTCCGTTAAGTTAGTGTACGGTTTAAGTAAGTTTTCGTACTTGCCTGTTGATGGGTTTTTCACGTTTAGGTAACCACTTATGATACCGATGTTGACTGCCCACTTAAAATCCTCAGCCCAGTATTGGTTTGCATTGTAATCAGCAAACTTTGATACATCAACGTTTCCCGTTGTTGGCGGTGTTACTGGAGGTGTTGGCGTTGGTGTTGAAGCTGAGTAGTTTAAATAACTTGATGCTACATACCCCTTTGTCCCGTCATTTCTTTTCACAGGATACCAAACAAAATGGTTTTTCTTCGTTGATACTTCTTCATATTCAAAAGGACCCGTAATGGTAACAATTTCGCCTTCACGTAAAGTACCCATAGAAGGACTATCAATAGAAGGTCTTGTCCTAAATTTTACGTTAGTTGTTGTTGCACTAACTTTCTGATTTGTTTTAAAAAAATACTTTGATTTTGTTAATGGTACATCAAATTTATAGTTCATCGCTGAAAATTTAATATTTTCCTTGCTGTTAGAATCATATTGAAAATGTTCGCGTTTAAAAGGCAGCTCTGTTAAGTCTATTAATTCCAGTTTCTCAATAATTCGGAGAATTCTTTCTTGATAGGCATTTGCATTTCTTTCATCAGTTGCTTGGACAATTGGACTATTTACTGGTTTAGTACCGTTATAAGCCATGATAGCGAAGTACCAATGTTCCAATACATCTCTTTCCCCACCGTTGATGCTAGGCAAATCCTTCCGCTTAAACATATTATCTAGAGTCTTTACACCAGCTTGAATATTATAGACAATATCGCTTTTTAGTCTATCTTGATCGTAGCCAGCTTGATTTGTAATTTGCATAATGCCAATTCCATTATCAGCTGTCACAATCGCTTCACCATTACTATCGAAATGACGCCAATTTCCACTTTCACCTTCCGCTATTGCCTTCACAATTTCAGGTGGAACATCATAACTCAGTGCTGTTTCGGTTAACAAACAGTTCATTGTGGAATAATCAGGGTTTACATTCGATGCCGAATCATACTCACATGTATTTGCAATATTATTAGCTAATACATTTTTATCTATGTTTATAGATAGAGAGAGGGTACCAATGGCAATAACACTAATCAATGGTTTCAATATCTTTTTCATATGTGATTATTACACTTCCTTTCATATTTTTTAAAGTTAAAAGATTCAAATATATGTTATCATAAACCCAATATTTGAGATAGGGGTAATAGTCAATCTTTCCTTCATTTAACACTTTTGAGCGATAAATAATAGCTCCAACATATATTGTTTAATTTTAATTCGGTGAAAAGTTTGTAAATAGTGATTGTTGGATTTTTACTTTTTTTCGCGAAATAGGTAAGCTTCCTAAAGTCCCTTGAAACAAGCCCAAGCAAAATCTATCAACTCTTACAAGCTCGTTAAATGGCTCTGTAAGCTTGCTACGATTGTTGTTGTAAGCTGACTCAAAGTTGAAACAATTGAGTTACTTTGGAATCTAAAAGCAACATACCAAAATGTCACCTTCGCACTTTAGTGGTATATAAAAAGAGGGAGGAATTACCTTCCCTTATGTATGATTTTATAGGTATTGCTCTTTAGCAAAAGAACCATCTTTCTTCGAAACCTTTCTATCAACCTCAATCAAACCTGCTAGTTCTAAATTCTGAATCAATGCACGAATTCTTCTCTCTTTAAAACCAACAACGTCAATAATCTCATTGTTGAATACAGTTGCAGGAGCATAACCAAACATCTTGCTACGATATTTCAGATAACAGTAAATCAAAAACCCATCAACCCCGATTTCATCACACAATACACAACGAGTAAATTCAAATACACTTATAGGTAATGTATCATCCCTTGAGAACATTAGACCTTCTTTTCCCTTTCGATTGTATTGTAGAAGTGGTTTCTTACATGTATATCGCCCACTATATCTTTTAAAAAATTCCTTCGATTGAGATTCGTCAATATCATCTGATAATTGTGTTACCTTAATACCATCTTTCCCTGTTAGGTCAGTGTATATTGCTTAAATTCTGTAACTCTTTCTCATCTAAAAAATCTGCAATTGCAAATTTAAGCAACAAAAAAACACCTCCTAGACTTTAACAGTCCAATAAGGTGTCATTACTTGAACACTATCCTAAATCATACTTTATTCTCGAAATTAACTCATATACATGGAACGCTGATGATGAATCCATTTACGCATTGTTGTGAATAGTAATGCCATGATGATGGTAATTAAAATACCTTTCACAATGTTAAATGGCAAAATACCAGCTACGATCATTTTATATAGTGAATCACCTACAACAGGCTCCATACCTAAAAAGTAAGTGTACATAGGTAAAAATACAACATAGTTAAGAATGCTCATTCCTACTGCCATTACAATTGTTCCAACAGCTAAACCTCCGATAAGGCCTTTAACTGTTTTGGAGCGATTAAACACAAAGCTCACTGGTAGAATAAATAAAATACCTGTTGCAAAGTTCGCAATATGTCCTACCGGTACTCCCGTTGGCGTGCCTGAGAAAACCCAGTCCAACACATTTTTAAATAATTCTACTAAAATACCGGCTATAGGTCCCATAGTAATCGCCGCTAGTAATGCTGGCATATCACTGAAGTCCACTTCCAAAAACGCTGGAAACGGCGGAATCGGGAAATTAAAAAGCATTAATAAAAACGAAATACTGCTCAGCATGCCAATCGTAATATACGATTGAAGTTTAACATTTTTCTTCATAGAAAACTCTCTCCTCTTTGCTGATTCAATCTCGCAAGAAGAAAGGTTACGACCTAATCGATCATCATCATGAAAAAACCCTTATGCAAAAGAGCATAAGGGAGAATAGGCAAGATTAAAAAACGCCATTAATTAACTATTTTCTGAGCATACGCTGCGTGAAATCACATCGAAAAAACGCTCGTACATAGTTAAATTCATAACAATGAATGACGATCGTACCTCCATCTTCTCCCATCCAGACTTTAACTGTCGGCCTTGGAATTGCACCAAGTCAGCCATGCAAAAAATCATTTGCACAGGTCGCGGGCTGAAGAGCCTTTCGTAAATCATGCGAGCTAATATGTCTTAAAGGAAACATTAGCGATTTACAACTCTATTACCGCCGGTCGGGATTTTCACCCTGCCCCGAAGATGAATCATTATTTTTTTGTTTCATAGCCTTACTATAATGAATTATTAGAGAAAAGTAAATAGCTTTGCTTAAAAAAATCCGATTAAACTTGTATGCTTTAATCACGTAAAAGTAGCTTAAGTCCATATTCATCTCATTCTAGAGGTGAGAGACACTTCTGTACAGGACGCTTTGCTTTCGCTACAAAAAAAATAATAGAGCATTCATGCACATATAGCGGCGAGAATGCTCCAAATATTTATTTGTTGTTAGGCTGTTTATGGCATATATCGTTTATTGGCTCCTACAGGCTTTGGCAAGAATTTCTTTAAATCAAATCCCTCCCAGCTTTCCTGTACAACATTGTCTAGACGTATTTGTTGATCAAAACTTGCAGCAGTAAGCATCATAGCTTCTATCATTTGAGTTGCCCGAACAGTATCCATGGTCGTTAAATCAAGCGGCTCATCAAATGTAACAATAACACCTTCTGCTACTTCTTTCACAGTGTATGTTAAATTTTCCGGTACAACTGGAACGTATACATCATCATTTTTATTTCGCATAACGGTAAGCGCTTCTGTTACAGTGGAAAAAGTTTTACGAGTATCGGGTGATAAATATTCAGCTCCATTTTCATCTTTATATAAATAATAATTAAAATGATTTGAGCTTGTTAAGACCATAGGCTTACTTGACTCTTCATCCTTAGAAAATTTGTAGGCTGTACCATCAGAATTTTCAAACTCAACATCTTTATACTCTGAATCTGAGAATGTATCCTGTAAAGTGTCTAAATATTCATTCGTATCTGCTGAAGCAACATCATAATCATTTTTCTTCGGCAATACATGAACTAGTTTATCGCCCTTCTCCTTTAATTCTCCTTTATATGGATGATAGTTAGTAAAACCATTTGCTTTCTCATCAATTTGCGGCGCATACTTTTCATACATTTGTAATGTTGTAGGCTTTCTCTTCGGAAAATCAGTAGCAACTCGTTCATTTGGAATGATATACGTCATCGGTACGCTATTCTTATCACGATTTGCCAAACCAATATGAAACACTACTGCATCTGTTAAATCTTCCTCATAAACAGATGATCGTAGAGACATGATCCTTGAATGTTCTGCTACGATGTTGTTGGATTCCATCATCTTATCGTGGTTGACAGAGCTTTTCGCTACATGACTGTCTGGCGATGTTGAATATTGAGAGGTTTCAGGCGCATTAGCCTGGTCTATTTTTGCATCATTATGATTTAGCAACGTCGAGCTTGTAAATACTGTTAAAGCGAAAACTGCTGCAACACTCATAAAGATCGGCCATTTATGAACTTTCTTCTTTGTTGCTGTCTCTGTACTTTCTTGTTGTGTAGGATTACCATGTTGTTGCTCTTGTGATATTATTTCATCATCTATTGGTTGTTGTATAGCTCCTTGAAGATGGGTATTATCCTGCAAGCGAGCATCTGTCAGTAATCGATTTAATATTTCTTCTTTCGAACGGCGGTCAGAAAGCTTAGGGGCATTATTTAATAGATGCTCAAGTTGGTCATCATCAAATTGGTTATGTGTCATTGCCATTTCGCCTCCTGTTCTCTAACCTGTTGTAGCTGTTGCCTTAAAAATTTAATAGCACGGTGCTGAGTAGTTTTTACCTTCGCTTCTGTCCAATCTAGTATTTGTGCAGTTTCTGCAATCGATAAATCTTGAAAGTAGCGCATAATAATGACCATTTTTTGATCACCAGTACAGTGTTCAAGCGCTGATTGTACCTGTATAAATTCATCACTGGCCTGCAGCACGTCTTCCGGTGATGGTGTGGTTGAATGCAGCTGTTCCGTTTCCCAATCAAAAAAATCAAGTGAATGTTTTTGGCGTACAGCCTGCTTTCTAAAATGATCAATAGCGACATTTTTAGCAATAGCAAAAAGCCAAGTCTTTTCGCTACTATTTCCTGCGAATTGATCATATGAGCGCAATACACGAACATAAACCTCATGCGCTAAATCCTCAGCAAGTGTACGGTTTTTTACTAAATAAATAAGAAACTGGAACACATCTTGATGATATGCATCGTATAATCGATGGAACACGGAGTCATTCAAAGCACTCCACCCCCGTTCTCTTTATATTTGTCGTCTAAATGTCCACAGAAGTTACATCCAATTAATACCACTCTTTATTAGTATGAATCAAAAGGTAAATAAAAGGTGAAGGTAGTCCCCTCTTTCAGCACACTATCTACCATAATATTGCCTGAATGTGCCTTGACAATATTTCTAGCAATAGCTAAACCTAGGCCAGTTCCGCCTTTAGAACGTGTACGCGCCTTGTCTGCTTTATAGAAACGTTCAAAGACATATGGTAAGTCCTCTTGAGGAATACCATGCCCTGTATCCTGGACAGATATTTTGGCAAAGGTTGGCTCCTGCTCAACCTTCACTGTTACTGACCCTTCATCAGTATGACGGAGAGCATTATCAACTAAATTCGTTAATACTTGTTCAATTCGATCCTCATCTATACTAATCGAAGCTTCGTCATTAAATTCACTGTCAAATATTAGACGAACATGTTTCTCTTTTGCAACCTGTGCAAATTTTTGAGTAATACGTTCAAATGTTGAATTAATTGGGAGCTCATCCTTGTACAGCGTCATATGCCCCGATTCCATACGCGCAAGGTCTAATAAATCTGTTACGAGACGGCCCATACGTTTCGATTCATCATAAATAATTTTTGTAATCTCATTACGTTCTTCTTGATCCTGTATAAAATCATCATCCATTAGAGCCTCTGAATAACCTTGGAGCATCGAAATTGGCGTCCGTAGCTCATGAGACACATTGGCAATAAAGTCTGAACGCAGTTTTTCTAAACGATGCTGTTCCGTCATATCACGAATAACCGCAACCGCTCCACGTATCGATTCCTCACTATAAAGAGGGCTAATCGTAAACGTATAGTAACTTCCATCCATCTCAATTTCTTCTTCAAGCTTATCCTCAAACATCAATACATGATCGAGCATATGATAAAGCTCTGGCGGAATTGGTTTCGCACTTTGTGACCCCTTAGTAACAAACCATTTTTGCATTAAACGGTCCGCTGGTGGATTACTTAATAATATTGTACGGTCACGATTAAATGTAATAACTGCGTCTGTCATCGATGTTAATATATTGGAAAGCTGTTCATTTTCTTGATTGATCACTTCTAGATTGTGTTTCAATTGACGCCCCATTTGATTAAAGGCAACTGCAAGCTGGCCAATTTCATCATTTTGTGTAGTCGGCATCTTCGCTTCAAAATTCCCTTTAGAAATTTCAAACGCCAGCTCACGCATTTTACGTAATGGTGACGTAATACGTGATGAAAGGAAAAACGCAAAAAATGTCGTCAATACAAAGGCTATGAAAGCTGATAGAAAGACAATTTTCGTCGTCTCTTTCGATGTTTTATGCAGCGCATCTGGACTTTGATAAATAAAGACAGCTCCGTGCACAGCATTTTCCACATTTAGCGGGAAACCAAGCACAACATACGATTCCAATTTTTCTTCGTCCGTGGAAGAGGGCATCATCATTTCCTTAATAATCGGTTTATCTGATTGAAAAACTTCTTGGAACGATTTATTGGCTAAAATCATATCCTGTATTTCTTTTTTATTGACACCTTCCTGCATAGCGAAAGAAACTCTATCATGGTTAATAGCAATAAGTGCATTTGTACTTTCAGGTAAAATATCTTTTAATAATTCCGAAGTCGACTCTGCTGTTTCATTATCATCTACTATACTTGCAACTGTTGCTGCAGTTTGACGCAAGGAGCTTTCTGCTTGTTGCATATGGTAATTTTGAAGAAACTCAAGCATTAAAACCGTGAAAACAAACAATACAAATGAAACGAGAAGCAATATGGTTACCCATAGCTTCCCGACAACACTATTCCATATTCTATTCATTGACAACCTCAAATTTGTAGCCAACGCCCCATACAGTAACAATCATTTTTGCAGCGTTTTCAGATACACGGTTGAGCTTTTCGCGTAAACGTTTTACATGTGTGTCAACTGTACGTAAGTCGCCAAAGAAATCATAATGCCAAACTTCTTTTAGTAATTGTTCACGGTCAAATACTTTGTCTGGTGATTTAGCTAGGAAATAAAGCAATTCATACTCTTTAGGCGTTAAATTTACTTCAATACCCTCTGCTGTTACACGGTGAGCATCATGATCGATCATTAAATGTTGGAAGACAACTAAATCTTTTGAAGAAGAAGCATTTGTCGAAGGTGAGAATGCTTGTGAACGACGTAATATAGCCTTCACACGTAACACAACCTCACGAGGACTAAATGGTTTTACAATATAATCATCTGCTCCAAGCTCAAAGCCTTGTACACGATTCGCTTCCTCGCCTTTTGCAGTTAATAAAATAATTGGTGTTGCTGCTCGTTCACGGATTTCCGCACAAACTTCAAGTCCGTCTTTTTCAGGCATCATAATATCTAATAAAATACAGTGATACTCTTTTTCCAAAGATTTTTCGATCGCTTGTTCACCATTTTCTGCCTCGTCAACAAGGTACCCTTCTCGCTCTAAATACATTTTTAATAAGCGTCGAATACGATCCTCGTCATCTACTACTAATACTGAAATATTTTCTGACACTTTCACGATCCCTCTCTTCTAATCTTTCTCTACCTTCTATTGTACATGGTACAGCACATATTGAAAAGAAAAGAAAAGAAAGCCTTCTTGCCACAGCAAGAAGGCCTCTTCTTTCCAATACTAGCGACGTAAAAAATTTCATATGTGCTCAAAATCAACTTAGTCTATGCTGATGCGTATGAGTGTAAACCTGCAAGAATCAAGTTAACAGCAATTAAGTTGAATAAGATAATTCCAAAACCAATTAATGCTAACCATGCAGATTTTTCACCTTCCCAGCCTTTCGATAAACGTAAGTGTAGGAATGCTGCATAGAATAACCATGTAATAAGTGCCCATACTTCCTTCGGATCCCATCCCCAGAAACGACTCCACGAAAGTTGTGCCCAAATCATTGCAAAGATTAAAGCACCTAACGTAAATACTGGGAAGCCAATTAATACTGAACGATAACCAATTTCATCAACTAATTGTAAATTTACTCGTTTGACAAAAGGTTGGAAAATCGCACTAATTCGACGTCGTGCAATTAATCGAATCAATAAGTATAAAACAGACCCTACTAATAATGACCACACAACCGATGTTAATTTCTTCGCATTAATGAGCGGAGGCATTTCTACTAACGGAGACATGCCATGTTCTTCAACCGCCTTATATTCATTCATACCAAATAGTGGCGGCATTTTGTATTCAATTTGACGTCCATTACCCTCTTTATCAACATAAGTATATGTTGAATCGTAACCCATCAAACTAAAAACAGATGTAGCAATTACGAAACCAACGACTACAACAAGGAAGAACATTACCGATTCTAACCAGAAACGTTGTTTAGAAGGTTTCTTTAAATCAACTACTTTTAATAAATAAATTAGTCCTGCTACCGCACTAATTGCTAAAAGTGATTGCCCTAAAGCAGCTGTAATAACATGTATTGTTAACCAGTAACTTTGTAAAGATGGCATTAAAGGAGTTACTTCTTTCGGGAACATCGCCGCATAGGCAATTATTAATAACGCCACAGGTAATGCTACTAAGCCCAGAGCCGTCACGCGATAAATAAAATAAATCAAAACGAATGCCCCAACAATGAACATTCCAAACGCAGTCGTAAATTCAAACATATTACTAACAGGTGCATGCCCTGCATAAATCCAACGAGTGATAAAATAACCAAGCTGCGAAAGTAGACCTATAATCGTGACAACAATTGCAACCTTACCCCATTTTTCGGTATTTTTGCCTGTTGCATTCGATTGCTTTATCGAACCACCAAATAAAAAAGTCGCAACTAGGTAGGCTATGAATGCTACAAATAATAGGTTTCTACTTATGTCAATCAAACTCATAAGGTGTTGTCACCTTCCTTTTCCTTTGTGGATTTCTTGACATCTTCTGACGCATCTAACTGATCTTCATATGGTGGTAGACCAGCAAATGTAGTGACTGTATCTAAATCCTTTTTCATACTGAACATATTTTTATTCACATGGGCAGCCATCAACACTCGGCCATCAGGCTCCACCTGCAACCATAAACGTCGGTGGTTCCAATACGAGCCAATTACTACACCAATCATGAAAATAATACCGCCGACAAATAAAATTGGTATCGTACTATCCTTACGAATTGTAAAGTTTGATGAATTACGCGTCTCTACTCCTGTGAATTTCATTCTATATTTGTTTTCACCAAGTGGTTCAAAAGGCGGCTTCCTAATTTCTACAAAGCTTACTTCACCTTTTGGAGTTTCTGGTGTTGTCATTTTAAATATAAATGCTGGATTATTTGGTATTGATGTTTGTGTTTGTGGTTCACCATCTTTAAAACCAGAAAAATCTGGTGTATACACAAGAATCTGTACTGAAGAACCATTTCCTAAATCATATTCTTTTTTAGGATTCGTTAAATCAATTTCAATTTGTCCTAGTGAATCTTCTTCATTTGCTTTATTCACTAAATTAAAATTCATCTGTCTCAACTCATTGAGGCGATAATTCATTTGATACAGTGCAAAACTGTTTTCTTTTAACGGATGATTGACACGAATAGAGTAATCTCTCAATTTTTTAAGATTGTCTGTATCTCCAGGAAGAGCTCCGTCAGGTTGTTTGTATAATGTGATGTCTGTTTGATAGTTTTTCGCCATAGCATTGACACCTTGGTTAGATTGCTCGTCCTGTGGCTTATTGTCATGGGTTTCCAAAATAAATTTATTATTTTTAATAAAATAGCCGTCCATCCCTGGTATAGCTCGTGTCTCACCTTCACGGATCCAAATCGTCTCATCCACATAAAAACCAGGTACTAAGCGCAACATAACACCTGCTAAAAAGATAATGAGACCGACATGATTTATGTATGGGCCATATCGAGCAAAACGGCCGCGCTCTGCTAGCAATGCACTTCCATCACGACGAACGCGATATTTTAAGTCAGTCATTTTTTGCTCAACTTTATCTAGCGTTTCATCAGGGTTTGGCACTTGTCCTTCCGCAACAATACGTTGACGCTTCATGAAACTTTCATGACGTTTAACGCGTTGATTTTTTAGAGACTTGTGTAATGGTAAACCACGGTCTAAACTCGCAACAATAATGGAAATCGCAAGCATGCCCACTAAAATTTGGAACCACCAAGTGCTATACAAATTAGAAAGTCCTAAATTATTATATAGTTTGCCCAACAAACCATACACTTTCTCATAATACTCCGCTTTACTAGGTTCAGGGGCATTAACATACATCGCTTGCGGTAGTATTGTTCCAATTGACGCTGCGACTAACGTTATAATAATAAGGGCAATCCCGACTTTTACATTCGAGAAGAAATTCCAAATTTTATCGACAATTGTTGTGTTATACGTTTTTGAGCGAATCGCCATTCCGTCGTAGCGCATATCAACAACTTTTGTTTGTTTACTTTCCTCAGTTAAAGGACGACCACATTTCTCACAAAGCTTCGTGCCATACGGGTTACTATGACCACAAGCACAAATAATGTTTTCCATAGTCATTTACTCCTTATTTTGGCTTCACTAATTCCATGTACGAAGCAATTTTTCCTTCCTCTATTTCACCAGTAATAATTTTAACTACTTTACCATCTGGATCAATAACAAGAGTTGCAGGTAAATTACCTACATTGTAGGTAGTACTAACGCTTTTCGTTTTGTCAATAACTACTGGGAACGTTAATTTATGTCTATCGACAAAATTCTGTACTTCAAAATCTGTTTGCGCAATATTGACCGACAATGTTTGTACACCCTGATCTTTAAAGGCTTGATACTGACGGTTTATTGCAGGCATTTCCCTCTCACAAGGCGCACAAAAAGTTGCCCAGAAGTTCAAAAATACTCCCTGCCCTTTATAATCAGACAGCTTATGTTTTTCACCGCTTAAATCTACTAACGTGAAGTCTGGTGCTTTAGAGCCCACTGCTATTAACTCTACTTTATCCTTTGTTGCTGTTCCGTATACCGTGTAACCAATTGCTAAGACTAAGATTGCCAAAATAATGGTACGAATGACGAGACGTTTTTTCTTTTTCTCCAAGTTAATAAACCCCCTATCAATTTACGGCTTAGAGTAACTACAACTAACGCTAAGCTTTTCATACAAACATCCATATGTATAGATTTTACCGTCTAATTTTCAGCATTTACATGTTCACTCGTGCGTCAAACACCACCTCACAAAAAGTGGAAACGATTTCATCAGGATGCAACTAATCTAGGTTAGCTATTCTCACCTATTATAGCAAAATGAAACAGAAACGCTTAGCTAATAATTATGAATGATTTATGAACGATTTCACTAATAAGAAAGTGAATACATTGCTATTACACATAGAAGTATCACTTTCTCATAGAAAATGCGGATTTATCCGATTTTTCCTGTCTCCGCTAACACGCGCAATTGCTTCACTTCATGCTTTGTTAATTCACGATATTCCCCCGGAGCTAGCCCGAATAAATCTAAAAAGGCAAAGCGTTCACGTTTTAATTTTACTACTGGAGTACCGATCGCCTCGAACATGCGACGCACTTGACGATTTCGCCCTTCGTGGATCGTAATTTCACAGATTGCCTTACCTGCTTTTTCATCAAATGAAGTCATACTAACCATTGCAGGAGCTGTTTTGCCATCTTCTAACTTAATTCCTCGTTGAAGCTTTTTTAAACCTTCAATCGTTGGAACACCTTTAACACGAGCAATATATGTTTTGTCGATTTTAAATTTCGGATGCGTCAGCATATAAGAAAATTCACCATCATTTGTCAATAACAATAAGCCAGATGTATCATAGTCGAGACGGCCAACTGGGAAAATTCGTTGCGGGATATGCTTAAACAAATCTGTGACAGTTTTGCGTCCTTTGTCGTCTGTTACAGCTGAAATCGTTCCACGTGGTTTATATAGTAAATAATAAACCTTATCCTCTTTCTCAAGCTTCACGCCTTCTACTTCTATCGTATCTGAGTTGGATACCTTTGTACCTAACTCACGCACTACGACTCCGTTCACCTTAACTTTACCTTCTACAATCAATTGTTCTGCCTTACGTCTAGACGCCACACCAGCATACGCAATGACCTTTTGTAATCTTTCCATTCTTTCACCTCTAATTTTCTTTCACCTTGGTTTGACTCCAAGCATTAAACCTCATTCGCACATTATGAATAAGGTTATTTTTCCCGCTAATCTGTGAAAATTATGTCATACTTTTATACATTATTAAAGAAAAACTAATTATGCATAAATAATTAAATGATTTGAAATAGTTTTTATCAACTAGTTTCTGGATAATTTGTACTTAAATATTAAGGATTTTCACCATAGCGTGGGTTGTTTTCCGTTTCGGTTTGGCGCTTTTCTGGGGGGGCGTACGATGAGCCGCTTGAGCCAGCAGATGTTTTTTGCTCTCGTCACAGAAAAATTGCCACAGGACGTGGCGTTCTTAGACTGAGCTCCTCTATTTCAGCCGATGTTTGAACACCCGCTAAAAAGGATCTTAAAACAGCATTCATCTCACCACCTAAAGAGATGGGAGAGACTTCTGTAGTTGACGCTTTGCTTTCGCTTCCAAAACACTTGGTGAAAGGAAAAACAAAAAAGCCACCATTTTAGGCAGCATTTCAAAACTATTCATTGCCACTATATTTGTTTTCGATTTTAAGTCCATAGTTACTTAATTCTTTATTAATAAATTGCTTCGCGCTTAATAACTTTTCGGTTAAAGATTGTTCAATTATTGAACCATCCTGTAATGTGAAAATCAATTTTTCTGGTAAACTGACACCGTTTTTTTTCACAATAGTCTGTTCAACCTTCACAATATCTTCCCAACTTGTATAATCTTCTTGTAAACTAAAAAATTGATTCATATGAATTCCTTTTGTATCAATATATTGATAGTTATTAATACATATAAATATCAATGCACTAGCAATTACAAACGATGACCCCACGATTCCTCGTTGAATATTCTTCCTTTTTTTGTTTTAGGAGTCACTAAAAAATGGATGAATAACATGACCGCTAACATGATTAATACTACCATTAATACAATATAGGCTGTAAAAAAAGGGTCAAAAAAGTAATATTCCTTAGGTCGATAGAACAACTCTTGAATAGGATATAAAAAAATAAAAGGAGCGATACAGCTTGATAAGAAAAAAATCTCTTAATATCCAAAAATCTAATTAATTACTATTCTAATTAATTTTGGATCATCACCATAACGTGTGGTTGATTTCCGTTCCGACTGGGCGCTTTGTTGCTGCCGCTTCGCTTTCGCACAGAAAACATCCGCTGCGCTGCAGGGTCTCGGACCAACACGATGTTGGTCACGAAGGCGTTATCACAGGATGTGATGCTTTTAGCCTTCGTTCCTCTATCGCTGATCCCCGAGGAGTCGCCCAGTCTCCACTCCAATCAACTATTTACATAGTGGACGTTTTAACAAAAGTCATCCACAACTTTTGGTGATAAACCTTAATTTTACTAAACTGCCCACAGATTGTTAAATAATTCTTAATTCATTCGCACACTGGCGTCGCCCACAAACGTTATCCTGAATGTGGGTCATAAACAAAAAAACAGCGAATCGCTTTTAACGATCCACTGATTCAACTTTTACTGGCACTGCATAGATACGCTCTTCACCTAGAAAGATCGACAGTACACCTTCCTTACGTTTTCTAGAAACATGCAAAACTTGCCTTACACTATCTTTTTCATCTTTATTTAGCTGTAAAAGAATTGGTTCCTCTAAACGAATGGAGAGGTTTTTATTGACTTTATATTTACCTTTTTTCACCACTGTTTCAAGGCTGTAATCTTGCCAAACCTTGTTGGCTAAACCCCGATGTACATTCCAGTCATCGGATTCATTCAAAGTGACGACAATACATGTTTGCCCGTCCTTTTGGAAGGCAGTTGCAAGGGTTCGACCAGCTACCTTTGTAAAGCCTGTTTTTCCGGCAAATGCTGAACCTTTAGCTGATTTTAATGCATTAACAGGTTGTTGTGTCTCATCGCCTATTTCGACGGCAACTCCTGACCCTTCTCGTAATAAACGGTGCTTATTTTCCCATAACATCCCGTTTTCAGTATTGGCACGATATAGAACTGTGGAGGCAATCTTCTTGAAAGTTTTATTTTGGAGAGCATTCCTCAACATTTCAGCAGTATCTCTCGCTGACGATAAGTGCTCATCATGGTGCAAACCGGACGGGTTCATAAATACTGTATTTGTGAGACCAGCAACAACAGCCCGCTCATTCATTAACTTTACAAATCCTTCTACCGATCCGCCGGCATGCTCTGCTAAAGCTGTTGCTGCGTCATTTCCTGAGCGAAGCATCAAACCATATAACAGTGTTTCTACCGTAACCTTTTCACCTGCTTGCAAGTAAATGGACGAGCCCTCAGCCGTTGCAGCCCTCGGTGAAATAACTACTTCATCTTGAAGATTGCTATTTTCAATAGCAACAAGTGCTGTCCAAATTTTTGTTAAGCTAGCGATTGGTAACCGTGCATCACTATTTGATTCAAATAAAACACGGCCCGTATCACCATCTAAAACTGCATATCCGCTACCCCCTCGTGCCAAACTGGTTTCTGGAAGCATTAACATTACCACGACTATCATGAACAATATTAAACGTACTAACCGAAGCAACGAGCCACTCCTTATTAAAAGTAATAGGAAAATATAGATTATATTTATGTTTCAAGCTAAGTATTATACCAATCAATTATGCCCGACATAATTGCCGCTGTCGCGCAGATTAAACAATGCGTCCGGAATCGGCTTTGTGCTAAGGCCTGCAAATGTTTTTTTGCACGGAAGCGTAGCGTCAGCAACAGATGTTTTTTGCGCTAAAGCGAAGCGGCAGCCGCAACAGCACGAAGTTGGTCACTCAGTCGTTGCTACAGGACATGGCGCTCTTAGACTGAGTTCCTCTATTTCAGCGGATGTTTGGACATCTATACCTGTCGCTACGCTTTCGGTACAAGATATTTGTTGCAAGAAGTTATTATGCCTTGCTCATTTACTTTACTCCACTAAAGGTTTCTTGGAATTTCGTCATAAATAGATCTGTTTCTTGCTCTTGTTCAACTAACTCTTCTTCAGGTAAAGGCGGCATTTCATCCATACTATTTAATCCAAAGTAGTTTAAGAATTCTTTTGTAGTACCATATAAGATTGCACGCCCTGTCCCTTCCGAGCGACCAACTTCCTTAATTAGCCCTCTAGAAACGAGCGTTTGAATTGGTCTTTCACATTTCACACCACGTAAATCTTCAATTGCTACACGTGTAATTGGTTGTTTATATGCTACAATAGCCAATACCTCAAGTGAGGCTTGCGATAATGATTGAGCAGTTGGATTTTCTACTAATCTTTGAATGGTATCTGCTAAATCAGATTTTGTTATAAGTTGATAAACTCCAGCCATTTCTTTTATAGTAACGCCTCTTGCTAAATCTTCTTCATATGTTGTTTTCAATACTTCCATTGTTTGTACGACTAACTCTTCCGGTTCGCCTAAAAGTTGTGACAATTGTTTAATGGTTAAGCCGTCGTCTCCAACAACAAATAATAAGGCTTCTATTCTACTCTGTAGCATCATTGTTTTCGTCATCATCCCATTCCTCCTTCTGTAATGTAACTGTTAATTCTTCAAAGTTACCGTCTTGCTCTACGATGACGACCTGACGTTTCATCAGTTCAAGAATAGATAAAAACGTCAGAATAAGCGTTGGCTTATCTTCATAGGGAAAAAGCTCGAAAAATAATGCACGTCCACCTGTAGTTCGTAATGAATCGACAACTGAACGCATTTGGTCTCTCACTGAGCGTTCTTGCCTCGCCACAGTTGTTTTTAGTGGTTTCTTTAATTTTTTTCGACGCATTAGTTTTTGAAAGGCTCCAAGCATGTCATAGATGTTGACGTTCAGATCAAATAACGCCATTTGCTCATCTAAGGCTAACTCTGATAAATCTGCCGGAGGCCGTGTAAATACCTGTGCACGATCTGTTTCAAGCTCTTGCAGGCTACTCGCTGCTTCTTTATATTTCTTATACTCTATTAAACGTTGCACCAGTTCTTCACGAGGGTCTGGGCCGTCGACTTCTAATTCGGCATCTTCAAGCTCACCTTCATGAATTGGCAAGAGCATACGACTTTTAATAGCTAATAATGTTGCAGCCATCACTAAATATTCACTAGCCTCATTTAACTCAAGTACCTGCATAGCATGTATATGGTCGATATATTGTTGAGTAATTTCAGCCATTGGGATATCATAAATATCAATTTCCAATCTGTGAATTAAATGCAATAATAAATCAAGAGGCCCTGAAAAGGCTTCTAATTTTACTTCATAAGACATTGTTTTACCACCCTGAGATTCTATGTTCTTTTAGTATAGTAGAAAGGAGTCCAAAATGCATCCACAGCATCACACTTTATTTATCGACTATTGTGCTTTTTTCAATGGAAATCAAGATTTTTTTGAATGCCATGAAGTCCTTGAGGAATACTGGAAGGATATTGCTCCAGGTGATAAAAAGCATCCTCTCGTTGGATACGTACAACTCGCAACAGGTTTATATCATTGGCGACGAGATAATTTTATTGGTGCTGCGCGAATTTTAGAAAAAGCACTTCATAATTTCCAACATAATAAAGGCCACATCTTTTTTGACGAAATCGACTACGAAATACTAATAACACAACTAACAGATTCACTTTCTGCTACCAGAAAGGGCAAGTCCTTTCAAGCATTTCTACTTCCTCTTTCAGCCATACTAGAGGAATTAGTTTTTACTCGCATACAGATTTTACCACCAAGTAACACTAACTATCTTCTTCATAAACATATGCTTCGAGATCGCTCACATATTCTTGCAGAGCGTCAAGAAAGCAAACAAAGAAAAAGCAGACGTCAATGATCGTCTGCTTCTTCATCGATACAATTTATACATTTTTGAACAATATTACGCGTTTCCTCTGTTGCACGCACACTTTCATACTGGCCAAGGTCTGCTACTTCCTGTAGCATTTCCTTCGCAACACCTTCACCTCTATAAGAAGGGACAACGGAAACATGTTGAATCATAGCTATATTATTACTGTCTGTTACAAGTCCAACAATGCCTACATACTCATCGTTCTTTTTCCATAAATATAAAACCCAATTATCATCATTTTCATAGGAGTGGATTGTCTCTTTGAGCTTTTTTATGTCTTTTTCGTTAGGCATAAACGAGAGTAGCCCCATTGCTATTTTCTCGAAAGCTTTTTTATATCGAATTAACATATTTGTCTATTCCCTCATTTTCTAGCTGTACATAATCTTTGACTATCCTACACGATTTGTACTTTTACCGCAAGTCAATTTCTGTCTTACGAACCAGGTCCGAGAATACCTTTAGACGCCAATACCCAATAGACAACGCCCCACAACAAAATAAAAGTTGAAATGGACGCTAGTAATACCCATTTGTTTTTTCTCATATTTACTCACCCTTTTTTAACGTTAGCGGGAGATCGTTTTGAACAATATCTTCATAACTTTCGCGTCGAATTGCTAATTGATGCTTGCCATTTTCTACAAATACAACTGCTGGTCGTGGCACACGATTATAGTTACTCGCCATAGAATATCCATACGCACCAGTACAGAAGATTGCTAGCACATCACCAGAAGCTGCTTCCTGAAGCTTAGCATCAATAATTAATTTATCGCCAGATTCACAAAGTTTACCAGCCACTGTATATGTTTCACTTTTCGATTCATTTGCTTTACTTGCAATGACCGCCTCGTACTTCGCATCATATAATGCTGGACGGATATTATCACTCATACCACCATCAACAGCAATATACTTACGAACATTAGGTACTGTTTTTTGTGAACCAATTGTATAAAGTGATGTTCCTGCATCGCCTACAAGTGAACGCCCTGGTTCAATCCAAATTTCCGGCATAGTTAGACCAAGTACAGTCGCTTTGTTCTTTACAACTGTAATCATATCCTCTACATATACTTGTGGCTCAAGCGGTGCATCTTCCTCAGTATAACGAATTCCGAAGCCCCCTCCTAAGTTTAACACAGTACATGTAAAATCGTGAGTTTTCTTCCAATCAGAAATCTTATCAATTAGTTTTTCTCCTGCTAAGCCAAAGCCCGCTGTATCAAAAATTTGTGAGCCGATATGGCAGTGTAATCCTAGAAGCTCTAAGTATTCATGGTTAAAAGTTTGTTGGAAAGCTTCATCTGCTTGACCATTATTTAAGTCGAAGCCAAATTTAGAATCCGCTTGACCTGTCGTAATGAAATCATGCGTATGTGCCTCAACACCTGGTGTGACACGTAGTAAAATACGCATTTTTTGTTGACGGCGCTCTGAGATTTCTTGTAAAAGTTGAATTTCATAGAAATTATCCACGACTATACAACCGATTTTCGAGTCAAAGGCTAATTCTAATTCCGCAATGCTCTTATTATTACCATGGAAATGAATGCGCTCTGCAGGGAAACCAGCTTTTAAAGCTGTAAATAATTCTCCACCAGAGACCACATCTAAAGATAGACTTTCTTCTGCCGCTAATTGGTACACAGCTACACATGCAAATGCTTTTGAAGCATAAGCTACTTCTGCTTTTACACCTAGTTTTTTAAACGTATCAATAAAGCCGCGTGCACGCTTCCGAATAAGCACTGTATCATACACAAATAAAGGTGTACCATACTCTTTTGCAAGCTTTAATGTATCTACCTGTCCAATCGTTAAATGACCATCTTCAGAAATCGCTTGTGTTCCATAAAAATGCATGTGCATCTCTCCCTTTTCACATCGTTCCATCTTGTAATAAATTGCTCCCCATTTTTAGTAAGGATATAGGCAATCTTAGCCTACAATCCAATCCTTATTTAGAGATGTATTGCTTCATTCAAGAATGGTTCAAACGGAGCTAATATCACATATATGCCTACACCTTGTCGTGGTGAACCTTTTGATGAATGAAGACAATTTTCGCAAAAATCACAAAATACTATATGTGAACTTTATCACATGAAAAAAACGAGTGCAACGGCTTCTATGATCTTTTTCGCTGTGGGGAATCGACAACATATGGTCTCAATGCATCTGCAGTCATTGGGAAACGAACAAGTACGCGAAGCATCGCACTTGGGAAGAACGGAATAAGTGGCCATAAATATGGCGCTTGCATCGGACGTAATGAACATAAATACGTAAATAATATAAATAACCCGATAAATAACCCATTAACTCCCCATATGCCAGTCATTATTAACAACACTAATCTAAAGAGTTTAATGGAGATACCTAGCTCATATGTCGGAATAATAAAGGTTAGAATAGCTGAAACGGCTGTATATAACACTACTTCTGGTGAGAAAACCCCAACATCAATAGCAATCTGACCAATAATTACACCGGCAACTAACCCCATCGCAGTAGATAATGGTGATGGGGTATGAATGGCGGCCATCCTTAAAAATTCTATCCCAACATCTCCTATTAATACTTGCAGTAAAAGTGGGATATGTGATTTTTTCTTTTCCCCTAAAAAGGATAACTCATCCGGTAAATGGATCCCGTGCGTTGCACATAAATACCACAAGGGCAATAATAATAAACCCATAATTGCTCCAAAATAGCGCATAAAACGGACGAAGGTTCCGACTGTTGGTGCCTGCCTATACTCCTCAGCATGTTGCAATAAATGAAAGGCCGTTGCTGGCACGATAATGACGGAAGGTGACGTATCGACAATAATGGCTATATGCCCCTCAAGTAAATGAGCTGCGGTAATATCTGGTCGTTCCGTATATCGTACAAAAGGAACTGGATGAAACTTCTGTTTAAACAGCCATTCCTCTAGTGATTTATCAGTCATAGTCAAGCCATCATGATTAATTTGTTCCATGCGCTGTCGTAATTTATCGAGCGTTTCATCACTCGCAATACCCTTTATAAACGCTAGCGCGACATCGGTTTGACCGATTTCGGATATTTTATGTAGCTCGAAACGTAAATTACTATTGCGAATTCTTCGGCGAATCAAAGCAGCATTTTGTGAAATACCTTCTACAAAGCCGTCCCTAGATCCACGAATAACCTTTTCATTATCAGGCTCCGCAGGGGTACGTCCTGGATAATTTCGAATCTCAGCAACATAGCCATAACCACTTTTCGTTATAAAGGCTACTTGTCCACTTAATATGGATAATAAAATGGCTTCACGTTTGGTTTCCTCTGAACGACCTTGGAAATTGAAATAGGCTTCAAAATACTCCTTTTCATCCTCAATATCAATGTCCTCATCAGGCAACATATTAGAGAGTAATTGTGTTAACACTATTCCATCCACAAGTCCGCTTATATATGCACAAAGAACCGGCAAATCTTTGACAAATACATGCTTAATACTAATGTCAAATGATTCGCCGTCACCAAATTGTTCTTTAAGAAAATTTTCGGCTTCTTCTAAGCTGTTAAAAAGTTTATCTTTTTCTGTCATGCTGTCACCATTTTCTTAGATGTCTTTTTTTACTTCTTCCTCTTCAACTGTGGCACTTGTAGCCATCCAATTTTTTAATTGGGCAAGAATTTTTTTCTCTAATCGCGATACTTGAACTTGAGATATCCCGAGCCTATTAGCAATTTCAGTTTGGGTACAATCTGAGAAATACCGTAAATAAATAATGGACTGCTCTCTAGGCTCAAGTCTTGTGAGTACCTCTTTTAGTGGTATATAGTCAAATGGCTGCTCAGATTTTTCATCCTTCATCTGATCCATTAATGTAATAGAATCCCCTTCGCTCTCATACAATTGTTCATGCAAGGAAGCGGGATCTCTTAATGCATCGGAAGCTGTTACAATTTCCTCAGATGTGACTCCAAGAACCTGTGCTAATTCATGAATGGTTGGTGGATGCTCATTTTTTTTAATGAATTCATCAGTTGCATGACGAATTTTAAAATTAAGCTCACGAATAGATCGGCTAACCTTCACCATACCATCGTCCCTTAAAAAGCGCTGAATTTCTCCGATGATCATTGGTACAGCATATGTCGAAAATTTAACATCATACGTTAGATCGAATTTATCCACAGACTTCATGAGCCCTATGCAGCCAATTTGAAATAAATCCTCGAGCTCCACGCCCCTGCTTGTAAAACGTTGGACGATAGACCACACAAGCCTCGTATTCCCTTCAATCATTCGTTTACGAGCCTCATGATCGCCCTGCTGTGCACGTGCAATTAAATCTCGCATTTCTCCCTGTGACAATAGCTTATCGGACGACTGTTCTAGCGGCTTCACAATCGTAGCCTCACATTACCGGTGTGCGAACCGAGTAAAATTTCTTCGTAAACGTGACAGTTGTACCTTCTTGCCACTTAGACATTACTGTCAACTGATCTGAAAAACTATCCATAATAGTAAAACCCATACCTGAACGTTCCATCGCACTTTTCGTCGTAAATAACGGCTCCATCGCTTGGCTTACATCCTCAATACCAATACCTTTATCCATAACAGACACAGTTACAATATCATCCTCACGTTTTGCATGAACTGTAACAACGCCCCTACCATCCTCATCATAACCGTGAATAATAGCATTAGAAACAGCCTCTGAGACAACCGTTTTAAATTCGGATAGCTCATCAATTGTTGGATCTAATTGTGCGATAAAACCTGTCACAGCTACTCGCGCTAAGGCTTCATTTTCACTAATTGCTAAAAAAGTTAATGTCATTTCGTTATCCATTTACAATCCCCCTAACTCGATCAATCGCTTCTTCCTCAGTTGCATCCATCATCCACTGCCCTAAACCTGAAAATTGAAACACTTTTCGCATTGTCGGCGATGGATTCAATAAAATTGTTCGTCCAGCGACTGCTTCTAACTCACGCATTCGACCAAGGACTAAACCTACACCTGAACTATCCATAAAAGAAAGCCCCTCTAAGTTCCAAATGATAGTCGATACAGCGCCTTGAAAAATTGCTGTAGAAATTTTAGCTCGAATTTGCTCTACTGCATGGTGATCGAGCTCCCCAAATAAACGTATAACTACTGTCTCTCTTGTTACCATCTCTAATTGAAAATGCATGAACATCGCCTCCTCCTCGTGCAATTCCACATTCAATGTGGTGATTCCTTGCGGCTGACAGAACTAGTGCAAAGTCTTCCGAAATAGTGGCAAATCGACATACTTATAGCTTTTTAGGTTAAATTCAGTATGGGATAAATCAACATTTTTTAAACATGGCAGCCATTTTTCACAAGAATTATTATGAGGATCAATTTTGCCTCGGCATAATTGCGTCCCGAATCGGCTTTGTGCTTATGCCTGCAAATGTTTTTTGTGCGACAGCGCAGTTCCGTCGCTTTGTCAGTTCTATCCACGATTTTAACTGTTCTATCCGTCATTTTGTCGGTTCTATCCACGATTTTAGCTGTTCTATCCGTCATTTTGTCGGTTCTATCCACGACTTTAGCTGTTCTAGTCATTATGTCGGTTCTATCCATGACTTTAGCTGTTCTACCTTCATTTTGTCGGTTCTATCCACGATTTTAGCTGTTCTATCCGTCATTTTGTCGGTTCTATCCATGACTTTAGCTGTTCTACCTTCATTTTGTCAGTTTTATCCACGACTATAGCTGTTCTATCCATCATTTTGTCAGTTCTATCCACGACTTTAGCTATTCTATCCGTCATTTTGTCGGTTCTATCCACGACTTTAGCTATTCTATCCGTCATTTTGTCGGTTCTATCCACGACTTTAGCTGTTCTACCCGTCGCCCTGGCTTTTCTTTCCTTCGCTCAGACCCTTCCTTCCATCACTTCGACTCTTCTTTCCGTCACTTCGGCCTTTCTTCCCGTCGCTCAGACCCTTCCTTCCGTCACTCCGACTTTTCTTTCCGTCGCCTTAGCTTCGTTCCGTCGCTTCGACTTTTCTTTCCATCATCCTGACCTCTT